>JAHCSU010000008.1 GCA_023522315.1 Nostoc sp. CCCryo 231-06 | reverse complement strand
TTTCTGAGGAGGCTTGAATCTGACCGGTACTAGTCCAAGAACCTGTACGGAACCGTCGTTCATCTACGTGTTCAATACTAATTTTATACCCACCAGCCAATAATTGCCGGAGTTGGTCTACCACTTCTGTACTCAAACGGTTGCTGGTAGCTGTTGCCGTAGCATTATTAGAAGTTCCACTGCTAGTAAATGATTTCTGACTGCCAGAGGAAGCTACTTGACCATTTGGACGTTGGATAATCGTTTCTAATACCCGCCGTTTGGCTTTGGTATCAATGCCGATTAAACGCACATACTCGCCTTGATGGCTTTCTATACATTCTTCCAAACCGGAAATTACTTGATTTATGGAAGTTGCTTCAATTGGCTTGCAGCTAGTCCAGGAACCAGTACGGAAACGGCGCTCATCTACGTGTTCCATGCCAATTTTGTAACCACCTGCCAAAAGTTGGCGGATTTGCTCTACAGTTTCGCCATTGATGCCACTGCTAGATCTGTTACTATTACCATCACTGCTGTAGCTGCCATTGCTATGACTACTAGCCGGAGCCTTAAAATTGGTAGCTGGTTTAACATCACCATCCGGGCGTTGGATGATGCTTTCCAACACACGTCGCCTATCTTTGTCAATGCCAAATAGCCGGACATACTCGCCGCTATGGCCTGTTACACAGCTTTCTAATGCTGCGATCGCTTCACCGATGGATCTCGGTTCAATTGGTTGGCAACTAGTCCAAGAACCCGTGCGGAACCGTCTTTGGTCTACGTGTTCTGTACCAATCTTATACCCTTGTTCCAATAGATAGCGCAACTGCTCTATTGTTTCTGCACCCAAGCTATTGCTCGACACTTCACTACTCCTTTCTAGCTCTAAAACAGTAACACCATTACCTGTATAAGATTTAGTGTTCTCATCCCGAATTGGTGCAATACATTTGCTATCCGCAGCACAAAGATAACCAGCTCGCAGCGCCTGATTAATCCCAACCACATGATGAGCAAAGTCCTTATCCTGATCTTGCACGTCTGGCAAGCGGTCAGCTTGCTGCTGATTGGTAATGATCGCTCCCGAAGGTACATACTTACCTGCGGGAATTTCTACGTCTTGAATCAAAGCGTGCATCATTACGATGCAACCTGCACCTACCCTGGCATTAAACACCGTAGAGCGAAAGCCAATGAAGGAATTATCCCCTACATAAGCTGGGCCGTGAATTAGAGCCATGTGGGTAATGCAAGTGTTTTTACCTACCCACACCGAGTATTTATTTTGATCATCGCCAATTACTCGACCTTGCTCCAAGCCATGAATCACAACACCATCTTGAATATTAGTGTTTTCACCAATATAAAAAGGTGTGCCTTCATCCGCTCTAATCGTAGTCCCCGGAGCAACGATTACATTTGCACCTATCTGTACATCCCCAATCACATTGGAGAACGGATGCACAAAGGCTGTTTCATGAATTTTGGCTTCAGCTAAATTCCTCGACCACGGGGTTGGAGGTGCCGCCGTGCTGCGGACTGCCATTTCGAGATTCCTCCTGTATTGTCATTTATCATTTGTCATTTGTCCTTTGTCATTTACCTTTTATCGAGAGATAATGACTAGGACTAATGACTAATGACTTATCGATACTGATCTTTTTTGCTGTAAATGAGGCGATCTTCAACGTGAATAGTATCTATGATCGCTACTACCACTGCATCTAATGGTCGCTGTTCATTGCCAATAACTTGACGAGCGGCACTGCCACGACTGACAAGTACCCACTCATCTACTCCTGCTCCCACACTATCTGCTGCTACCTCATATTGTGGCAGGATGTTTCCGTCTTCATCCACTAATTGTAACAGCAGTAGTTTCACACCTCGAAGACTTGGATCTTTTTGCGTGCTAACTACTGTGCCGCGAACTTTGGCGACTTGCATTACAAATTACGGTCTTCTACCGAAAGGACGAATTGCATTCACATTTTCCCGGAATTGCTCTACGTCTTCGGTATAACGAATTGGTAGGACGTATTCCAAGTTTTCGTGAGGACGAGCAATGATGTGAGTAGACAAAACTTGCCCGCCGTTGACTCGCTTCACTGATTCAACACCAGCCCCTACGGAAGCTTGCACTTCCGACACATCACCCCGAACAATTACGGTAACTCGACCACTGCCGATTTTTTCATAGCCTACTAGAGTAACACGGGCAGCTTTCACCATTGCATCAGCAGCTTCCACGACTGCTGGAAAGCCTAGCGTTTCAACCATTCCTACTGCAATTGACATTAGTTTTAATCCCTATTTAAAGTTTTTAGCCTTGGACAAAAGTGATGCTCAAAAAGGTTTTGAGCGTTAATTACTTTGTTTAAACAGCTTTTAAGTACGGAATTGTTCCACAGCTTCTGTGTAACGGATCGGCAAGACGTATTCCAGGTTTTCGTGAGGACGAGCAATGATGTGAGTGGATAACACTTCACCACCAAAAACTCTTTTCGCCGCTTCAACTCCAGCTGCTACAGAAGCTTGTACTTCCGATACATCTCCCCTAACTATGACGGTGACGCGAGCGCTACCAATTTTTTCATACCCTACTAAAGTCACACGGGCGGCTTTCACCATCGCATCAGCAGCTTCCACTACTGCTGGAAAGCCCTTCGTTTCAATCATCCCAACTGCAATTGGCATCGCAGAACTCCTACAATATTAATCCAATCTGTACTGTCGCTTAAAATTTTTGACGGGGAGAGCTTGATCTTAATAGCTAAGAAAACACTTCCAAATTAAGCATAGGAAAGGTTGGCCTTTCTGGCAATATAAATCACTATAATAGTTTATGATAAGAAAGTTTTAAAAAACTTAACAAAAATTTATCTGTCCTCTTGAGCAATTAAAGTTCACTGATTCCTAGAGGAGCCACTTATGCTTTATAATTTCTTTATCACATTTAGAAAACGACATTCATAACCAAGGGTAATTTTATCTGGGGAGGGAGGACAAGCTGCTATATCTTATGCTGTGTCTAGGTTATGCAAATTTTTGCTATATATACAAGGACTAAGTGAAAAATATATAATTTTTTCAAATATATCGTATAAAGTAGTTTGTTCAAAGTAGAAATAAAAATGTAAAAACAAAGGTGAGGTTAAAGCATTTACTTGCTTTAACCTATGTAAAGTTATATTTTATCAAAATTTAATAGGGGAAAGAAAAGTAAAAATACTTATGAGAATTTAGTTGAAACAAGAGTAAAAAAATATTGATATTTCTACTAAATTAATTTTGTAAAATAAATAATTGTATAAAAGCTTTTTTAAAATTAAGGCTGAGTCGTCAAGGTGAATTTAAATGGATCAATTTCTATTTTCAACAAGTTGGTTTGTGCCTTTATATAGCTTATTAGGCGCAATTTTGACGTTGCCGTGGGGAATAGGAATAATTCAGCGAACGGGGCCAAGACCTGCGGCATACATAAACTTGTTGACGACGGTTTTGGCTTTTGCCCATAGTCTGTTTGTATTTAACATTATCTGGGATAGAGAACCAGAAAAGTTACTGGTGACGTGGTTTAAAGCTGCTGATTTAGACTTATCTTTTGCCTTGGAACTATCAGCAGTCAGTATTGGGGCAACAGTTTTAATTACAGGGTTAAGCTTACTTGCACAAGTTTACGCTCTGGGTTACATGGAAAAAGACTGGTCGTTGGCGCGTTTTTTTGCGCTGCTGGGATTTTTTGAAGCAGCGTTAAGTGCTTTAGCAATCAGTGATTCTTTGTTTTTCAGCTATGGGCTTTTGGAAGTGCTGACGCTTTCAACTTACTTGCTGGTGGGATTCTGGTATGCTCAACCGCTAGTAGTGACGGCGGCGCGGGATGCGTTTTTAACTAAAAGGGTGGGAGACTTGTTGCTGCTGATGGGAGTGGTGACGCTTTCCACCTTAGCTGGGAGTTTGAACTTTTCGGATTTATATGAGTGGGCGCAAACGGCTAATTTAAGCCCAATGACATCAACATTGCTGGGGTTGGCGTTAATAGCTGGGCCTGCTGGTAAATGCGCCCAATTTCCCCTGCATCTTTGGTTGGATGAGGCAATGGAAGGGCCCAATCCCGCCTCGGTAATGCGAAACTCACTGGTAGTAGCTGGTGGTGCTTATTTACTGTATAAACTTCAACCATTGTTAGCCCTGTCACCAGTTGCCTTGAATGTATTAGTAGTCATGGGAACAGTAACGGCAATTGGAGCAACGTTAGTATCCATAGCTCAAATTGACATTAAGCGATCGCTATCTCATTCTACTAGTGCATACATGGGCTTAGTGTTTTTGGCGGTGGGGTTGCAGCAAGGGGGTGTAGCCTTGATGTTGCTGTTAACTCATGCGTTCGCTAAAGCATTATTATTCATGAGTTCCGGTTCAGTAATCTTGACTACCCAAAGCCAAGACTTAACAGAAATGGGCGGTCTTTGGTCTAGGATGCCAGCCACAACTACTGCCTTTGTTGTCGGTTCAGCCGGAATGGTAGCACTGCTACCACTAGGAAGCTTTTGGGCAATGTTAGCATGGGCTGACGGTTTTGTGAATATTAGCCCTTGGGTAATTGGGGTTTTATTATTAGTCAATGGCTTAACAGCATTGAACTTGACCAGAGTTTTCAGATTAGTATTCTGGGGTAAACCGCAACAAAAGACCCGTCGCACCCCAGAAGTTGCTTGGCAGATGGCCTTACCAATGGTAATTCTCACAGTCTTGACTCTGCTTGTACCCCTGATGTTACAGCAATGGTACTTGCTACCAGATTGGGAAAGTATTAATTGGTATGTGGCGTTAGCGTTGTTTACTTCTACCGTGGTGGGGGTAGGTGTAGGGTCTACAGTTCATCTACACAAAGCTTGGTCAAGATCCAGAATCTTGGCGTGGAGATTTGTGCAGGACTTGTTAGGTTATGATTTTTATATTGACCGAGTTTATCGCGTAACGGTAGTGGGTGCAGTAGCACTGCTATCTAAAATTTCTGCTTGGAGCGATCGCTATTTAGTCGATGGTCTAGTTAACTTAGTTGGGTTTGCGACGATTCTCGGCGGACAAACTTTAAAGTACAGCATTTCTGGGCAATCTCAGGGCTATATGTTAACCATCTTAGCCGTCGTCAGCGTCCTGGGTTTATTCATCAGCTGGTCATCTGGTTTACTAGATAAATTACCTTTTTAATAGAGTTAGGAGACGCGATTAATCGCGTCTGTACAAGAGTTAGAAGACGCTATTAATCGCGTCTGTACAGGAGTTAGAAGTTAAAAGTTTTGACTCTCCCCCTGCTCTCCCTGCTCCCCCTGCTCCCCTTACCTGAATCCCGTCTATGCTTAGTGTTTTAATTCTAGTGCCGTTAATCGGCGCAGCTTTAATTGGTTTATCGCCCTCTGGCATCAGTGGTAAATTCGCCCGTTGGGTGGCTTTGGTCTTTGCCAGTATCGCTTTTTTGTGGACAATCGTACTAGCAATTCAGTTCCATCCAGGAGAAATCACTCAACAGTTTGCCGAGTCTGTCCCTTGGATAGATGTTTTAGGCTTGAACTATAACCTGGGAATAGACGGTTTATCTTTGCCACTGCTGGTTTTAAATGGATTGTTAACTTGCATTGCCATTTACAGCAGCGATGAATCCCTTCAGCGTCCTAAATTTTATTACTCTTTGATACTATTATTAAGCGCTGGGGTGACTGGAGCTTTTCTGGCACAGGATTTACTATTATTTTTCTTATTTTACGAATTGGAACTAATCCCGCTATATCTATTGATAGCTATTTGGGGTGGGGCCAAGCGGGGTTATGCTGCAACAAAATTTCTCATTTATACTGCCGTTTCGGGAATCTTGATTTTGGCAAGTTTCCTCGGCATGGTTTGGTTGAGTGGTTCCTCTAGCTTTGCACTAGCAACCTTGAACCCTACGACTCTACCTCTAGCGACACAGCTTTTACTGCTAGGGGGAATTTTGGTAGGTTTCGGGATTAAGATTCCCTTAGTTCCCTTCCATACTTGGTTGCCAGATGCTCACGTTGAAGCTTCCACACCAATTTCTGTGCTGTTGGCTGGAGTGTTGTTGAAGTTGGGAACTTATGGCTTACTGCGGTTTGGCATGAACTTGTTACCAGAAGCTTGGGCTTATGTGGCTCCTTGGTTAGCGACTTGGGCAGTAGTAAGTGTACTGTATGGTGCATCCTGCGCGATCGCCCAAACCGATATGAAAAAAATGGTGGCATACAGTTCTATTGGACACATGGGCTACGTGCTTTTAGCGGCGGCGGCTTCCACACCATTAAGTGTGTTGGGTGCTGTTATGCAGATGATTAGCCACGGCTTGATTTCCGCCATGCTGTTTTTGCTGGTAGGGGTTGTGTATAAAAAAGCCGGAAGCCGGGATTTAGAAGTCCTCCAAGGGCTGCTGAACCCAGAACGAGGTATGCCCGTAATTGGTAGCTTGATTGTTGTGGGAGCGATGGCCAGCGCTGGTATACCGGGAATGCTGGGGTTTATTTCTGAATTTATCGTTTTTCGGGGCAGTTTCCCAGTTTTTCCAGTGCAAACCCTGCTATCAATGATTGGTACAGGCTTAACTGCGGTTTACTTCCTAATACTTCTTAACCGTGCCTTTTTTGGACGCTTGTCTGCACAAGTTACTAACTTACCACGGGTGTATTGGAGCGATCGCGCCCCAGCTGCAATTTTAGGTGTGCTGATTGTGATTTTCGGCATTCAACCTGGTTGGTTAGCACGCTGGACTGAACCAACAATTACAGCAATGGTGAATAGCCAAAACGTAGTAGTAGCAGTGTCCTTGGATAAAGCAATGGGGACTAGGGATTAGGGAGTAGGGAATGGGGAATAGGGAAGAAGCAGGGGAGCAGCGAGCAGGCTTGCCGTGAGCGTAGCCGAACGGGAGCAAGGGAGAAGAATTCCCCCTCTGTTCCCTGCACGTCGCCCCTCTGCATCTTTCCAATGCCCAATGCCCCATGCCCAATGCCCAATGCCCTAATTCCTAAAGTTTTTGGAGAGATAGCAATGGTAACTATTAGAAAGAAAGCGACTCACAATCCCTTAGCTGAGTATATTGAACGTTTGCAAAAAGGAGAGGCATTACTCCCCGATAATCCAGAAAATGTGCTGGAAGTTGTTGGTATTCTTAAAAGCTATGGCGTAGTTTTAGATGCTTACTCAAAAAATCTTAATTATATTGCCGAGCATCAGTTTTTAATATTTTTTCCATTTTTTAAATACTTTAATGGAGAGGTTTCTTTCCAGAAATTACTCCGTCACTGGTGGCATGACCGAATTAATTTTGAATATGCCGAGTATTGCATGAAAGCCATGATGTGGCACGGTGGCGGCGGACTAGATACATATTTAGATACAACCGAATTTCAAGAAAGAGCGCAAGCCGTTATCGCTGCAAAATTTAAAAATAATCCCTTAATTCCGGCTATTAACCAACTGTTTCCAGATTTCTTAACAGAAAACTTGCGCGTCTCTGCTTACTACACCGGTTTAGGTCAATTCTGGCGAGTAATGGCTGATATGTTTCTCAGCTTATCAGACCGCTACGACCAAGGTGAAATCAAATCGATTCCCCAAGTTGTAGAACACATTAAAGCAGGGTTAGTGGCAAATGCATCAAACCCAATTACCTACGCCGTCAAAATTCGAGGTGAGGTCTATGAAATCATTCCCAAAAGCGTTGGTTTGACCTTCTTAGCAGATACAGCAATACCTTATGTAGAAGCAGTATTCTTCCGAGGAACTCCTTTCCACGGTACAGTTTCATACAATGCCCAAGGATATCAAATTCCCCCAGATCAAACTCGATTTGAATATGGCGCATTGTATGCCGATCCTTTGCCCATCGGTGGCGCGGGTATTCCTCCTACCTTGTTGATGCAGGATATGCGTCATTATCTTCCAGAATATTTGCACGAAATTTATCGTCGCAGTCTTCGGGGTGAAGATGATTTGCGAGTACAAATTTGTATAAGTTTCCAAAAATCGATGTTTTGCGTGACAACAGCAACGATTTTGGGACTGATGCCTTATCCTTTGGATACTAAAGATCCAAATGAGGAAAAAGGTAATCGAGTTTATTTAGAGAAGTGGATGAGTCGCTTAGAAACTTCGCGGTTGCGGGATGTGAATAAATAGGTAAAGATTAGACTTCTGGTTCGATACCCAGCGATCGCAATTGAGCAGTTAAGCGATCGGCTCTTTGACGTTCCTGTTCAGCCCCCACGCGGCTTCTTGATACCATAGAAACGCGTCGCCTACGTCCCTAGTAGTATTTCATCAATGAAGGTAAGTGTCCTTGTTCGCCTGAGGTATCGTATTTTATCTTTGACATCCCTATAAACTCATCGTCCACTCTCCACCCCACCTCATCGCCAAAGCGACAGAAAGCTTCTAGTATTCCTACGTCGTCATCCCTCACTCTACCACCAAAACGAACATATATCGATTTTATTGGGGCAAGAACCTTCCTAAAAGGTGAACTTGTTCGATTTCCTTCTAAGATTCCACCCACACTAAGATAAATTTCTTTCTGAACACTAAACCCAAAGTGTCCATCGCTGTAATCGACCCATAATTTATCAATAATTCTCAAGTCTTCACAGGGAAATTCCCGAATGTCTTCTATATCCAAATAGCCTTGTTTTTCCTGTCCCGCTTCTTCCAGCATCACCTTAAATGTTTCCTCATCAGCCTCTTCCCACATACCTGCTGCTAAGTAGTAGGCGAGTTGATGATACTTTTCCGGTATGCGAAACCGAACTAGGCAAAATTTGTCTGTTGAAGTTTCTCGCCTATAACAAATTCCTGCGTCACTAAATCGTTCTCTAGTTCTCTCACTCAACCAGGCACAAAACGCATTTCCTTGTGCAAAATTAATTTCACCTGGTTTAATTTCAAGAGTTAAGTCGCTGTTAGTTGTCTCTAACAAAAACAGCCGATATTCTGCCTCTGTGATCTCAGTATTATCTACTACTTGTCCTGCCCAGATTTTGTCACCTGCTTTTGTCGTGGTGATCGCACTGTGGTCTTCTTTTTCTGAACTCCCTACAAAACAATCTTCGTTCAGGTGGTTTAGCCGTTTTTCCAGTTGCACTGATGCTGCTAACTTAAAAACTTCTACGTCATCTGAATTCAAACCCTGTTCTACCTTGTTGAGTAGTTCCTGCTCTTTCTCCCGACTAACTCTGAGCTTGTTCTGTAAACACTCGTAAGCAAGGGTTAGGGTGGCTACAGTTGGGTTGTTTAATGCCGCATCAATCAGTTTATCTACTTTGACTTGACCGGCATAGAACAAAATGGTTTGTCTCCTCCAATCCAGGTATTGTTTATCTTTCGTAAAAACTTCTAATAAATAAGACTCATGCTCTGCCTTTGTGAGTTCAACGGCCGTTAAATATTCCTGAAAGGTGCGATGGGTAAATTCATAGAGTTTTTCTTGTTTGCGATCGCTCAATAGTTCTCGCACACCACTATCATCTCTTTCGATAAAATCTTCTGGTTTAAGCTCTTGTCCCCCCTCAACCATCTGAGCTAGTTCTCTCTGAAGAAACTCTTTTGCTAGAAAAATATTACCGTCCTGATTTCTCTCATCTAGGGTAAACTGAAGTACTTGGCGTTTGGTCATTTCCAATGCAAGTGCTTGCAAAGCTTCTTGTTTTTGCTCTGGCTTGAGTGGATATCTGGTAGTTCTGGTAGTTCCAGAAGCAGATTGCCGTCCTTGGAGAAGCAGATCACAAACTTGCTTGTAAATTCCTATTCGGGTTGGCGAAAGACTCGTTTTCTCCTTGTAAGTATTAATAATTAATGCCAGTAAAAGCGGGTTGGTTGCCATCAAACGGAGTGAATGAACTCCATCAATTTGCCGCACTAACTCGTTTTGTTTGGATTCGGCAATTTTCTTCAGTTGTTTTTGTGATTGTTCCCCAGAATTTTTACGTTTTTCTAGATTAAAATACCAGTTGAAAAGAAAGCTATTGCGCTGTTCAGTGGTGAATGACCGCACAAAATAAGCTGGGGTATTTGGTAGAGGAGCTTGATTGTAAGCTTGTGGGCGCGATGTCAGAATGAACGGTAATTTATGTCTATAATTTTGGAGTTGCTGAGAAACCCAAGTACTTACCTGCCGTCGATGCTCATCGTCCGCAACTTCATCGAGTCCATCTAACATTACCAAACACTTGGCGTCTTTAAGCTGTTTATTAAACCACTCCTGAGTTTTTGGTGATTCATCTCCCATCGCTTTAGCAATTACTTGAGCTAGAGAGGAGTTAGCATCTGCAACAATAGCGGGAGCCACATCTCTCAACCTCAACAAAATAGGAATAAGTTGAGGCAAACCTCGACACAATTTTGATTGTTTTCGCAGAGCAAGCAGAAGCGTGATGTGCCGTAAAAGTGTGGTTTTTCCTGAACCAGGCGCTCCTAAAATTACCAGTCGTCGCCAGGTAGAATTTTTTTTCGTAATCCCTTTCAGCAAACTACCAATTTCACTTTCCTGATGAGTAGTAATAGTTATAGAGGTTTCCGTTTGCTCAGTTTGATCGCCGTCAGTCAAATCTTGAGGATTAGACACTGGCGTTTCTGAATTAAAACCCAAGGGAACAAAGACATTTTCCAGATCCAGTCCTTCGCCACTAAATCCGCGCCCCTGGTATTCTTTACATTCAGCTATTAGTCGGGCAAGATACTCTGCCCCAAACCGATCTGTAACTATTGTCCACCATTTGGGAATTTGAGTAACAAGTATCCAGTCCAAAAATTTATCGATGTATGGACTGAGTTCATTACCAACTTTGATGATTAACCAGAAAGCACCAGCCGCACCTACACACAACCCGGCGTTTTGCCATTCCTTCTTGCGGGCAAAATCTAGTGCGACACCAATCAAAGCCCCAGGAATACCGAGGCTAATCAGCTTGGAATCAAGGAGTTTCCAAAAACTTTCCAGTATTATGGGTGCGTTCTCGTTTTTTGGGTCTTCTGCCATCGATCACTTGTGGAGTGAAACCTGTTATTAGGAGTATAAGCGATCGCTAAATCGATCATCTCAAAGTACACGCAGTAAGCTGGGAATACTTTCGATCGCTGACAAATTCTGAATTTCTGCCAAAGCTTGCCTAAAATTCCCTTCCCGCACATCATGGGTAACAACTACAATCTCTGCAAGTTCCCCTTGAAAGCCAGTTTGGACAATTGACTCTAAGCTAACGCCATAGTTACCAAAGCAAGTACCCAATTTACCGATAACTCCAGGTTGGTCATTGGTGAGGAAACGGGCGTAAAACCGAGTTATCAATTCTGCCATTGGCGCAATTTGGCAATATTCCTGATGTCCACAAGTTAATAATGGATTTGCAACTGCTGTATTGGTTTTGAGGACAGCAACTAGATTTAAAATATCTGATGTCACAGCACTAGCAGTTGCACCAGCACCAGCACCGGGGCCAAAAAACATTACTTGCCCAATTGGTTCTCCTTCCACAAGAATGGCATTGTAAACGCCGTTGATGCTAGCCAAAGGGTGGGCTTGAGGCACTAAAGTAGGATGAACTCTGACGGAGAGCAAAGATGAGGGAGTATCACGTTTAGCGATCGCTAACAATTTAATCACAAATCCCAATTTTTCGGCGTAGGCAATATCTGTTTTGCTAACTTGCCGAATCCCCTCGGTATAAACATCTTGTAGGTTGATGCGTCCACCAAAGCCTAATGATGCAAGGATAGCAATTTTATCTGCTGCGTCTAAGCCATCAACATCAGCTGTAGGGTCAGCCTCAGCATAACCCAAGCGCTGGGCATCAGCTAAGACATCATTGAAGTTGCTGCCTTCTGTTTGCATCCGTGTGAGGATGTAGTTAGTTGTACCGTTCACGATGCCAGTTACAGTGTGAATACGGTTAACACTTAAAGACTGCTTTAGGGGTTGAATCACGGGAATACCACCACCCACAGCAGCTTCTAACATGACGTATACGCCAGCTTGATTGGCAGTTGTGAAAATTTCCGCCCCAAAGCGGGCGATCGCTGCTTTGTTGGCGGTGACTACATGCTTACCATTACTCAAAGCTTTGAGAATGAGCGATCGCGCTGGCTCCAGTCCGCCCATCACCTCGACAACTATATCTACCGCCGGATCGTTGACAATTGATTCTAAATCTGTGGTTAAGACTTCTGTAGACAATTCTACTGCACGGGGTTTATCGAGCGATCGCACTCCCACCCGATAGATTTCTATCTCTTGCAACAATGGGTGACGTCCAGCGCTATCTTGCAACAACTGCACTGTTCCCGTTCCCACGGTGCCTAATCCCAGTATTCCTAGTTTCACACCCATTTTGCACCCAATTTCACCAATAAAAATTGTAGGTAGAGCGTTTGCCCTACCTACTGATTATCCTGCTTCGTTTGTCATTTGTCCTTTGTCTAAAACTAATACTTCTCTACGAGAGGCTGCGCCAACGACTTCTCTACGAGACGCTACGCGTAGCTTGCTTCCCCGCAGGGGTACGCTCAATACAAGTGACTAATGACCAATGACTAATGACTAATTTAGTATGTTTCTACGTGCCAGCGACCAGCTTTCTTGATTTCCTTCTGGTAAACACTCCAGGTTACGCCTTCCTTAGCAGCAGCAGCAGTTAAGGCTGCATCAATACCTTCTTCCATACCGCGTAAACCGCAGATGTAGGTATGGGTTTTTTCATTTTTAATCAACTGCCACAATTCATCAGCATGTTCTGCTACGCGGTCTTGAATATACATTCTACCGCCTTGGGGATTTTTCTGTTCCCGGCTGATAGCAGCAGTGAGGCGGAAGTTATCAGGATATTTTTGTTGAATTTCTTCCAGTTCTTCCTTATATAAAAGGTTTGGAGTTGTTGGTACGCCAAATATTAGCCAAGAGAATCCTTTAAATTCGTATTCTGGGTTAGCTGCTCTTTCTGCATCTTTAAACTGACGCCACAGATAAGCCCGCATCGGCGCAATACCTGTTCCAGTTGCCATCATGATGACATTAGCATCAGGGTCTTTGGGTAACAACATTTCCTTACCCACAGGCCCGGTAATTTTTACCTCTTCCCCTGGCTTGAGGAAACACAGATGTGTAGAGCAAACACCGTAGACTGTTTCGCTAGTTTCTGGGTGCTTGTATTCCAACTGGCGCACGCACAGTGATACTGTCTTATCATCTACATCATCGCCATGACGAGTTGAGGCGATAGAATATAGTCTGAGTTTTTCCGGCTTACCGTTCTTGTCCAATCCTGGCGGAATAATCCCAATACTTTGACCTTCTATATACTTTAAATCACTGCCAGATAGGTCAAATTTAAGGTGTTGAACAATACCAATACCGTCTTCTTTGACTAGCGGTTCATTAGATACTACCTTGCCAATAAACGGAGAATTGGGGCGGTAAGTGTTAACAGGAACGTCACCGTGGTCTTTTTTGGCTTTCGCTTGAGTCATGGTGTTGCCTTTCTTGTCCTTGTTCTGTTCTTCAGCACTATGAGCATTCACAGGTGTGGCTTTACCATTCCCTTCATTGTCAGCAGTTTCCCCAGATGTCGCTAACTCGCTGACAACGCTTGTAGCATTCCCAAATGAGGCTTTACCATTAACTGCCTGTAGCGCAGTTACAGGTTGGATGCTAACAATTGTGCCGCCTAGACGAGTGATACGTCGCATTTCTTGATTCATCCGGTTGTAAGGCACTCTGATGAACACACTGCCACTTTTCCGAATTGGGTAGTTAGTTTGATCAGTTTCTTCGCTCTGACGCAAACCCACCACTTCATAAAGGAAGATACGGCTACCTAATTCTGTGTTGGCAGCACCCTCAACAGCACCTTGATTGTACATTCGTTCTACCACTCCGATAATTTACTTAACCGTTTTTCAAAAAAAAACTATTCCCATCCCATGCCAGCTTTAGTTTACCGGATTTTCGTTTCACAAAACTAGCCATGATGGAAAAACGGCATCATTAAATTAATGCCTTGCTAAGTACACTCACCGAAGACATGCAGGCATAGCAAAAAACACACCTGTTCACCTTCTAAGGTAAAGGATAAGTCTTGTGGAGAATGTTAATAATGAGTCAATTTAATCTTTTTTTCGTTAACTACCACCCGCATCAGGGAGATAGTTTTTTACCTTACTAGCCAACGAGCAACTTAAAGGGGCAGATATTGTTAAGAATCTTGCTTCGATTAATGGAAGCTACTGCTCAGTTGACTTCCAAAAATTGAGGTTACGCTTGACTACATCTAAAGGTTTAAATCGTAAATGCCAATCGCGGAAAGTTTTCTTCCGATTGGTTTTACTTCTCCAAATCTACTATCTCGGAATATAGCTATATTCATGACCTGTCTATGGATAATTACATGACTCTGACAACTCCAGCTACAAACATAACGACATACATAACCGTGATTTCAGCAACTGGAATTAGTTTCACTTGTGTGAGAAATCTGTCAACCAGTATCAGTACTTTGCCATAACGTCAACACTTCAATATGAGCATATCTGTAAATTTAAAGCCAATAATTTTATTAATGCAAGTTCTTTGCTCATTCGTTAGATAGATTTTTGCTTTGAATATATTAAGTATTGTCGAGCAGGAATTACAATTTAGGAACATCAAAGAATTCGCGGCAATAATAATTTATACCTTATAGTCTTGTTTATAGTCACAAGTGGCAGACTGATAAAGGCGCAACGCTGATGGGCGGTGCTGATCCCCATTTTTAAATTAACAACTAAATCAACAAAAAAATGATTGATGAACTACCCTAATTCTTCTTGACAGCAATCTTGTATGGGATACCCCCTTCTGTTAAAATCAAATATACCACTAGGATTAAATACTTACCGGCACCAAAATTCAGGCTAGTCCGACGAGTAGCAACTTAATTACTTTTGTTGCTTACTTGCTTGGTGTCTTATAGATGTGCTAGGTAGCAAGAACGCAGGATAAACCAAAGGGGTAAACTCCTGGCTTCAGAATCTGCTGTGTGAAAAAATATTGAGACAATTTTAGTATTTTAGAGGAGATTTATGACAAATAAGCCGGAACGCGTGGTACTAATTGGAGTAGCCGGAGACTCTGGTTGCGGTAAATCTACGTTTTTGCGTCGTTTGATAGATTTGTTTGGTGAAGATTTAATGACAGTCATTTGCTTGGATGACTATCATTCTCTAGATCGCAAACAGCGTAAAGAAACTGGGATAACGGCATTAGACCCCAGAGCAAACAATTTTGATCTGATGTATGAGCAAATTAAAGCGCTCAAAAGTGGTCAATCGATTGATAAGCCGATTTATAACCACGAAACCGGCTTGATTGATCCGCCAGAGCGGATAGAGCCGAATCATATTATAGTTGTTGAAGGGCTGCATCCTTTATATGATGAGCGGGTGCGATCGCTAATCGACTTCAGTGTTTATTTTGATATTAGCGATGAAGTCAAAATTGCCTGGAAAATCCAGCGAGATATGGCTGAACGCGGTCATCGCTACGAAGATGTGTTAGCGCAAATTAATTCCCGCAAACCTGACTTTGATAAGTTTATCGAACCACAAAGAGAATTTGCTGATGTGGTTCTCCAAGTACTACCCACAAACTTGATCAAAAACGACACGGAGCGCAGAGTCCTGCGGGTACGTATGCTCCAGCGCGAAGGTAAGGAAGGCTTTGATCCAACCTACCTATTTGATGAAGGGTCAACAATTAATTGGACTCCTTGTGGACGCAAGCTGACCTGTTCCTACCCTGGTATGCAACTGTACTACGGTTCAGATGTTTACTACGGCCGCTATGTCTCAGTACTAGAGGTCGATGGTCAATTTGACAACTTGGAAGAAGTAATTTATATCGAAACCCATCTTAGCAATACATCCACTAAATATCAGGGTGAATTGACTCACTTATTACTCCAGCACCGCGAGTATCCAGGTTCCAATAATGGGACTGGTTTCTTCCAAGTGCTTACAGGTTTGAAAATGCGTGCTGCCTATGAGCGGTTGACAACTACCGAAGCAAAGTTAGCAGTTCAAGTTTAAAGCAGCAGTGTTTGTGTCAAAGTTTGTGGGGACGCTTCTGGGTGTCCCCTTTTTTTGGGTTATTAAATACTTTTAACCATAAAATAATTAGCATAAATTGATCTTGTTTACAGATACTTACCTTATAGTTAGTCGTTTTTATCAATATTAAGAAGATACTAACTACTGAAGTATAAATATTGTTATGATTTCATAAATTAATGTGAGTTCGGCGGCTTATGTGGTGTTCGCCTAACGAGCCGAATCAAATGACCTCTAAGAGGTTTTACTATGCAAAACCGTGTCTCTCCGAGTCAGAGAGGGACAGACTTGAACTAAAGTTCAAGTTAGGGACAGGTTCATCTAACTCACGTTAAATTAGGTAGTTGAACTAAATACTACATTTAGTTCAGCCAAAAAACTCAAGTCAGGAGGAATTTCCTTTGTCTCGTCGATATCTATTTACCTCCGAGTCAGTCACGGAAGGTCATCCAGATAAAATCTGCGATCAGATTTCTGATACCATTCTGGATGCCCTACTGACACAAGACCCCAGCAGCCGTGTCGCTGCTGAAGTAGTAGTTAATACTGGTTTGGTGCTAATCACTGGTGAAATAACCACCAAAGCCAATGTAAATTTCGTCAATATTGCCCGTCAGAAAATTGCTGAAATTGGCTATACCAATGCCGATAATGGTTTTTCTGCTAACAGCACCAGCGTTCTGCTGGCTTTAGACGAACAATCACCCGATATTGCCCAAGGCGTTAACACCGCTCAAGAAACCCGCCAGCAAGATAGTGATGAGCTATTCGATAAAATTGGTGCAGGCGACCAAGGTATAATGTTCGGTTTTGCCAGTAACGAAACACCAGAACTGATGCCCTTACCCATCAGTCTCGCCCACCGCATTGCTCGCCGATTGGCAGCAGTCCGCAAAACAGGTGAATTGTCATACCTGCGTCCTGACGGTAAAACCCAAGTAACTGTGGTCTACGAAGATGGACGACCAGTAGGTATTGATACTATTCTAATTTCCACCCAGCATACAGCCAGTATTGGGGAAATCACGGATGAGGCGGCGGTACAAGCCAAAATTAAACAAGACCTCTGGTCAGCAGTGGTCGAACCTGTTTTTGGCGACATTGAAATTAAGCCTAATCAAGAAACACGTTTTTTAGTCAACCCTACTGGCAAATTTGTCGTTGGTGGCCCTCAGGGAGACTCTGGTCTGACAGGACGGAAAATAATTGTTGACACCTACGGTGGTTATTCACGGCATGGTGGCGGCGCTTTTTCCGGCAAAGACCCCACGAAGGTAGACCGTTCTGCTGCCTATGCAGCTCGTTATGTGGCGAAAAATATTGTCGCCGCCGGGTTAGCAGAAAAAGTTGAAATTCAGCTATCCTATGCTATTGGCGTAGCGCGACCAACAAGCATTCTGGTTGATACCTTTGGCACCGGTAAAGTGGATGAAGAAACCTTACTGGAATTAATCAACCAGCACTTTGAACTCCGTCCGGCGGGGATTATTCATGCCTTCAACTTACGTAACTTACCAAGTGAACGAGGCGGACGTTTTTATCAGGACGTCGCGGCTTACGGTCATTTTGGGCGGGCTGATTTAGACTTACCTTGGGAACATACCGATAAAGCCGAATTGTTGAAGCAAGCAGCAAATAAGTTTCTTTCGGCAGTAGTTGCTCAGGCACTAACTTAGACTTACAGCAGTTCCCGCTATTGTGAGGTACGTTTTCAGTTCTGAAAGGCTACAGGAGGTAGGGGGAAGGGGAGAAACTGTACTTCATAACAGCAGGAAGTGCTGTATACGTTACTGCAAAAATGTAGCATGTTTATTTGAGGGTATTGGCAAATTCATAAATTGCTTATACCCTCATTTATGTTTTAACTTTTAACTAAGTTGCAGTTAATCCTGGTTCAAATGAAATTATAGTTGCATTTAATCCTGGCTGAGAAATGTCATGATTGCAAGTTAAGGGATTTATAATTGCAGGTCGCTACACTTACGCCGCGCTGTACTAGTAACTTGATGAATTGTTTATAAACGCTCTTCAGTAATATTCTCATTGACTGAAGATTATTGTGTAAAAACTCTTAGGAATTAAATTAATTTTAAAGTCTCGATGAACAGATTTAAAAATTGTAGACGAGAACCCAGCGAGATGTTACAAAAGTTATTACGAGTTTTAAATCACTCGGATCAAGTAAATAAGAAAATTTCCCGATGTGATATTTTCAAATGGGTTTATACAGGTAGTAAATACGAGTCGTTTACATTGAGGAAAAATCAATCGCTAAAAAATTATATACATCGACCGAAAATAGTGAAAATAACTGAGGCTCACAAGCATTGAGGTCTGATCTTGAAAAGGTTTTTATTTGTCGGTGGCGTGCTGCTAATTCTTTTTGTTTATTTTGGTTTAAACTATTCTGGCTTCTGTTTTGCAGAAATGCGTTACCTAAGTAATGAAGAAAAGATTAGAGCAGAATTTGATTACCAAAATAGCCGGGATACATTACCTCTGAACAACCCCCCAGATCCCAAACACGTCAAGGATAAAAGCTTCGGTGGATATAATCTCGCTCACATCAAGTATAAAAGCTTCGATGAATATATAGCATTGTATCCAGAATGCTGTTCCGTCAATCCTGGCGGCGGTTATGAAGTTTCTCCTGAAAAATTTATCGATCGCATTCTTGGATATAATTCGGGGGATGTTGTAGTTATTAATTTTCAAGTACGTTATTTAGATGAAAATGGTTCGCTCAAAACAGTAGAAAATCGCTTTGAAAACTACTCGCCCAACTGTGGTAAGCCTCGATAATAATTCCCTCGGACATGAAACCAAAAGTATCGGAGAAAAATTATGGTTCAACTAAATAGAAACAACAACAAGTATTGAGGTCTGATCTTGAAAAGGTTTTTATTTGTCGGTGGCGTGCTGCTAATTCTTTTTGTTTATTTTGGTTTAAACTATTCTGGCTTCTGTTTTGCAGAAAAGCGTTACCTAAGTGATGAAGAAAAAGTTAGAGCAGTATTCGATTTACAAAATAAGCGAACAGATTTACTTGATAGGGTACACGTAGAACCAAAAAATAACAAATACATTCCGTATAAAAGCTTCGATGAATATATAGCATTGTATCCAGAATGCTGTTCCATCAATCCTGGCGGTCCTTATGAAGTTCCTCCTACAAAATTTCGGCTCTTGGGTACTTAGCGTGCTAAATTAATAGGATAATGCCAAGAAAGTAAAG
>JAHCSU010000079.1 GCA_023522315.1 Nostoc sp. CCCryo 231-06 | reverse complement strand
TCATTCAATCTGGAGAAAGATTGACCTCAAGCAACAATCTCGTCTCCGGTTAGGCAGTCCGTTAAGTGCAATGAAGATTTTAGCACCACCATCTTCAAGTCCCATCAATCCTTCCTCTCATCAAGTCATGACTTCCGCAGGACAGCCTAGCGCGGATCGGTATCAAAGACAAAGGCTGGAGTTAGATTCTTGTCGGCTTGCTTTTGCTAAAGAGTTAGCTAGAAATGGTAAATTTCGCAAGGCGATCGCGATGGCTGAACAAATTTCTGAGACGAGTCACTTGTTTAAGGATGCCCAGTTGCTAATTCGCAATTGGCAGAAATATTAAGCATTTAAAATACAACGTTTTGCCTGATTCCTGTGTAGAAGCGATCTAACAACCCTGTCTTTGATTTGGTATATCTATGTCTCAAAACTATAGTCCTATAAATTTACCCCCTACAGATTTTGAGCATGACCGTCTAGCACAGTCAGCGCAACGATATCTTGACAACCCGGTACTGATGAATCAATTATGCGATCGCGTTTACGAACGACTCCACGCAGAACTCAAACTGCAAAAAGAAAGAATCGGTAACTCTAATTCAGGAAGACAATAATATGGCTGCACCACAATCAAATTCTCATGTTGAGAACTACGTCACAACCAATCGATTCTACGTAGAAATTGGCAAAAGTATAGTTGCCTCATTTTCAGAATGTTCGGGGATTACTATTGAAGTGGAAAAAGAGGTATATCACGAGGGTGGTGTAAATGAGCAGCAAAGAATTAGTTTAGGACAAACTCGTTTTTCTGATATCACCCTAAAGCGAGGGACAACAGACGATAATACCTTTTCGCAGTGGTTGGGCGAATTATTTGAACAAAAAACCCAGCGACGCAACGTTAATATTTTGACCTATAACCAAGCTGGGGAAATCATGAAAAGTTGGTGTCTAATTGGTGCTATCCCCGTCGGGTGGAAACTCCCTAGCTTAGAAGCGGATGGCAATACCGTTGCGGCGGAAGCTCGCTCTCTGTGGAGGGATTAA
>JAHCSU010000078.1 GCA_023522315.1 Nostoc sp. CCCryo 231-06 | reverse complement strand
CAGCGTCAGAGTGTGGTTAGCGATCGCGATCGCTTAACAAATCTCCAACAAGAGGCCCAAAAACACCTCACTGGTTTAGAGCAAAATCTGCAAACTACAGATAGCTATATTCAAGAGAGCGAATCACGATTACAACTCGCCACCCAACGCCAGAAGCAGTTGGAAACTGATTTAGCTGTAGCGGAACGTTCATATCAGGAGCGGCAAATAGCAACAGTAGCACGATTGCGTTATCTCCAGCGATCGTCTGCATCTGTTGGATGGGCAGTTTTGCTCGAAAGTGAAAATATCAGCGACTTTTTCAGCCGTCGTCATCAGTTGAAGTTAGTGTATCAGGCAGACGAACAAATTTTGGTAAAACTCAACCAACAAGCAAAGCTGATAAATAAACAAAAAACGGACGTAGAACAGCAAAAAAACGAAATTGCCTTGATTCGTGAGCAATTGTTAGCACAAAAATCCGATTATCAAAACCAGGCGGAGTCACAATCGGAATTGATTCAACGTCTTAATAGCGATCGCCTAGCCTTGGAAGCGGCGCAAAACCAGCTAGAGAGGGAATCCAAAAATCTGGAAGTCTTGATTCAACAAAAGGTAGCAGAAGCCAGAGCAACAGAGGAGGCGCAAGCAAAAACCAACAGCCGCACCAGTGTAATCATTCGGGGAACTGGTGTAATGGCATATCCTAGCGATGCTTCTACTAGCAGTCCC
>JAHCSU010000077.1 GCA_023522315.1 Nostoc sp. CCCryo 231-06 | reverse complement strand
AGCAAGAAAGTATATGTTACCAAATCATCGATCCTCTAGGGATGAAAACGTGTCTACTTCCGATAGCTGCATCAAAACCTATTCAGCAGTGGAATTGAGCATTGCCCAAGAAAGACTCCGCCAAGCTCGGTGGAGTTTTAATTTGGCTTTGGCAATGACGGCGGCTTTTGCTGTGATCAGCTTGGTCGGTGTTGGACTACTGCTATCAGGCAAGACTACAGAAGGATCTGTTGCTGCCGCAGGAGGGTTCGCCTCCAGTGTCCGCTGTCTTCAACTGGCAAAGGACACCAATGACCGACTAGACAAGATAGCTGCGGAAATTTAATTTTTGCTGATCTTGAAAGCGATCGCTTCCTCTCGTGGTTGCGATCGCACTTTACGCCTTTTCATTAGACGAAACTGCTTTAAATCTTGTTAAGCCAAAAAATTTTCCGAGTTTTTACGGATAGCGCACAAGCTTGGGTGTAGCTAAGATGTGTCAAATGATATATCAAGTTTGTTATTTAAATTCAAAAGCTAGATGACCACAAAAAAGCCCCCAGTCATCAAACAGCCAGAAGTTGGCAAGCTCATTCGTGAACTCAGGCTATTGACTGGGCTAACGCAAGAACAGTTTGCAGCTACTTTAGGTGTCACTTACCCAACAATCAACCGATGGGAGAATGGACACTCTAAACCGTCACCGCTAGCGATGGAGAAGATTGAAAAGAATCTACGCGATTTGGGTGAACAAAGCCAGGATTTAAAGCAAAAGTATTTCGGTGAGCAAAGGTTAGGGGGTAATGGGAAATCAGCCTAAACGTAAAAGAAGAATTGCTTCTGTAGCAGATGCACTAATCTTTAAATCCAGAGAAGCTGCTCTAGCTGCCGTTCAAATATTTAATAATCCACAAATAACTTTTAAATCTGAAATCTTCATTGTAACTATGTGCATTGCATGGACATATTTACTTCACGCTTATTATCGGAAGAAGACACGTTTTCATCCCTAGAGGATCGATGATTTGGTAACATATACTTTCTTGCTTCTAAATTGAGTGCAATTGATTTAGGAAAAATGTTTGAGTGCCTAACTGGTAGGTCGCAACTACCAGTTAGGCATTTACTTTTTGTTTCTACGGGATCATCAGCCGGTGCAGTTTCGGGAAACTTTGCACTCTGGCGTTTTCTTTCGAGTTCTCGAACCATATATTAAGTGTCTTACGTTCTTGTTACGTGCGGATGAATTATGACTATACGCCAAGTAGTTTGAGTATTAAAGATTGTCAAATTGTCCACTTTACGCTAGCTCTAGTCCGTACTATTTCCAACAGAAATTTATGATGTATAATGTCCCTCACCCTTGGGTAGGATCTCAATATTGAGTCGCAATTTGCGATCGCACCATAAAATTCTTAGAGGAAAAGTGAAAAGGAGCGATACCTACGGTAAGCTACGCTAACGCCTCATCAAATGGGAACCCTGGTAATAGTTGCGTTTCTCACCGTCATGAAATTCTTAAACTTCCTCAAACCCAAACCAGCCCAGCCAACTATTGAAAGCTACGGGCAACTAAACTGTCGTCTTGAGCCAGAGCAGATGCAATCGGTGATGGAATGGTTGTTTGCTAGTTTAATGGCAGTCGGTTACTTTGGGAAGTCGCATATTATTTGGTATGACAGCGATGCCTGCGGCGGGCGGTTACGCCATCGCCCAGACCCCAGTTTAGAGCAAGTGATGAAAAAAGTTGTGCGCTCTGGTGAGCCAACCTTTTTGTATCGTTGCGGTGGTAGGGTGTCGTCGCCGCCTACTGGGTACTACTGGCGGATGATGGACGAATACCCATCAATGCGGATTTATCAGTTAGAGGTTAAGGATGGGGAATAATAGAGCGTAGTTTACCTCTAGAATTCTTAGAGGAAAAACCAAACCATAGGCGATCGCTTGCTTCAAAACAGTACACTGGTACTATGAAAATCCCCGACTGCGATCGCTGTCTCCTGTATGCCCATAACCCCCACATAGTCTGTGCCGTTCACCCAGCAGGGCCACAGGGGAATAGTTGCCTAGACTTTCGAGAAGACCCCAACGCCGAACCAGCAGAACTGTGGAAGCCGGAAGGGGCCAGCTACTACAACGGTGAATTAATACTGCAACCACAACAGCGATTGACGCAACAGCAACAGCTAGAACTGCTAGATACCCATCCTATGTTTACTGGCAAGTGTCCCCAGTGCGAATATGAGTTTGACCGCGACTGGTCAGCACGAGTGCATTGGGATTGCCCTGAGTGTGGCTGGATGGATGATACTGTGTAAGAGAAGAGGCTCATTCAAAGCCCTAAAATCATATCTGAAGACTGCTGCTTTGACCTAAATGAACACTCAAACACGCTCCAATTCTCCAGATATTTACTCGATTTTGAGTCAAACTCAACGCTTGCGAGTTAGCGATGGAGAGATTAAACCCGTTTTAGATGGTTGCTCGAATACATCAAAGTTGCTCATACTTATTTGGTCGCAGTTGGGAGATTTTGATAATTTAGAATACGCTTGGTGGCTGCAAAGAGAAAAAGAAAAGATTGAAGCAAGAGGAATCACAATTCGCGCTATTGGAATTGGAAACCGCAATTCTGGAATCAAGTTTTGTGAATATACGGGATTTCCTCAAGAATGGTTGTTTGTTGATGCAATAGCTGAAATTCACGCTTTTTTAGGGCTGTATCGCGGTTTATCTATACAATTGCCAATGCTATCAACGTCACAAAAAGCTTGGCTTAATTTAATGCTAATGTGTGCTGGGATTGGTAGCCCTGGAACTCTGAAGGAAGTTTTTCGGGGTTATAAAGGTGATTATAATGCTCCCCAGTTAATTGCTGATGAGGAAGTTATAAGGGGTACACCTTTACCACCAATGAAAGGTTCATTTTTCAAAGCTGCTGGAGGAAAAGGTTTTCAGCGTCCTTTTGAACTAGCAACCCTGCGCTTGCGAAACATGACCGAAGTTTTGAGCAACTGGAATACTTATGTACCAGATTCATCTTATTTGACACAACGGGGAGGAACTTTTCTATTTGATTCTGAAGGTAAATTAATTTACGAACATTGCGTAGGCGTAGCCCGCCGCAGGCATCGCGGTATTCTTGGTTTTGCCGAAAATATGAGCAATCCCTTATCTTTTTTATACAAGTAATTCATATCAACGGTTACTTTTGAGCGATCGGATCGCTTTATTATTGCTCTATATGGCTAAAACCAATTCAGAAATCCTAGACCAACTTCGTACAGCAGCTGATGGTTTACTCATGATGAGTGAGTCTGAGTACCCTTTTGAAGTTTTCTTGTGGTCAGATATTGCACCTGCAACGCCTGAAAAAGTCTTAAAACTGACAAATCATCCTCAAGATACACCCGTTCAAGTCGAGGGGGTTGACGATTTTTTTAGTGTAGCAACGACAGAAGAAGATTGGCATGAGGAAGAAGAGAAAGTAACTGTCAAACGATTTCAAACTCTTGTGCAGACACTTAAAGAAAACCTAAACAATTTGCAAGTATATCGCCTCGGTAACAAAGAGGTTGATGCTTATATTGTTGGTCAAACCCCAACTGGAAATTTAGCGGGTATTTCTACTAAGGTTATTGAAACTTGAGTTGTTTACGAATCTACCTTACTTTCAATAACTTCCTGAATATTTGGTGAAATATTAGAAATAAAATCATAGCCTGTCAAATTTTCGAGTTGGTCAACACTGACTTTGTAAGCTCTCCAATCATTATTTAATTCTTCTTGGTTGGGTATGTTAACTGCAATGACGCGAGTATTAGCAGTAATACCATTAAGTCCAGAGCCAGGGCTATCTAATACAACAACAACTTTCCAAGTTGATTGGGGAACCGTCACTTTACCTTTTAGGGGTTCGCCTTGACTGCCAAAAGGCCCTGCAACAATGTAAAGTTCTTTTCCAAGGTTTACCAGTCCTCGACAATAGTCTTCCAAGTTTCCCCACGTATTTCTATTATTATCCGGTGTCTGGGGCATCATGTTGGTCATCAAAAAGGTGGCGGTGTTATCCTCTACCGTCTTGGTGCGATCGCCCGATGGTGCAATATGGCCTCGGTCGTAACCTGAGCCTGTGTAAGCACTGGGAGTTATTCGCGTCCAACCCGCAGGCAAAGTATTATCAGGGCGGAAGTTATTTTGGCGTTCTGCATCACCCAGCCATGACTTATTTAACTGCCAAGCTACCCAGTTAGCAGTCCCTTTGCTTTGGTTATAGGAGAGTGCATACTGGTTTTTTGCCATGAGGTAATTATCAGGTGTAAGCTTTGTGGGAGTTGCACTGCTGGGATTTCCCAAAAGCAGGTGAGGGCTTATTGAGGATTTAGTAGGTACAATCGGCGTTAGCTGTAATGGTTTTTCTGTTGTCGGTGTTGGCGACTGAGTTAATGTTGGTGGCTGGCTTGGTGCTGGCGAACATCCCAACAGAGCAATTAGCCCAGTGGCAACAACCAAAGCCTGAAAATGATTGATTAAGCGCATAAATTTTAGAAAAAGATTGCAGATTAAATTAATCATCACCATTTTTGAGGGGATGTCCAGATTTTGACTATAAGAGCGTAGCTTGCTGCCATCCTACTTTCCTCGCTTGAAATTGAAGAGGCGATGCCTGCGGTGGTCACTGCGTTGCACTGAGCCGGTCGTTGTGAGCCGGTCGTTGTGCGGTAAACTACGCTCAATTATGAAACTAAAGCACTATACTTTTTTGGTACGCGAGGATGGAAAATATGTCGCCTTGGACTAGTCTCATAACTGCTTTGACACTGCTGCTCTACCTGGTCATCACAATTAATGTTGGTCGAGCCAGAGCTAAGTATAAAGTACCACCTCCTCAAATGACAGGAGATGCCGACTTTGAACGAGCGCTGCGCGTTCAGCAAAATACCCTAGAGCAAATGGTTTTCTTCCTGCCTGCTTTATGGTTATTTTCTTTCTACGTCAGCCCATTGTGGGGGCCGCTTCTTGGTGCTATCTGGCTTGTGGGTCGAATTGCCTACGCTTGGGGATACTATCAGGCGGCCCAAAAGCGAATGATTGGCTTTGGCATTAGTTCTTTCAGCAGTATGGTGTTACTTTTGGGTTCGCTGGTTGGCATCATCTTGTCTTTAGTGCAGCCATAAGTCATTTGCATTTATGAGGCGATATCTACGATCAGCTCCGCTAACGCCTCCGCGCTCCCCCCTAAAGCTCAAGTTTCCTCTCTACGAGACGCTGAACGCGAACGCTTGAAAATAGCGATGCCTGCGGCGGTAAACTACGCTCCTTATCGCTTTTCACTTTACAATCAGTTCACTGCTATCAAAATTGATATCAAATGGCTGACGACAAGACCCCACCAAGCGAAATGATTCGCGTTCCTACTGCCTTGATTCCAGCAGTCAAAGAACTATCGCGGCTGCATCGTCAAGGTCATACAATTGCCTTGCTGCAAGGCTTAGAAGAATTGATATCCAAGTTTGATAGCAATATTGATATCGATGTTGCCCCAAGCAGTAAATCAGTTTTGCAGTTGGAGGAGAAGCTAGAAACCAAACTAGAGATGATTACCAAAAAGCTGGAACTCATTGAACGGGCTATTTCATCAAACAGATACAACAGTCAACCCAAACAAAGAAGACAAGCGCACCCATACCAGCAGCCCCAAGTTGAACTGCTTGCATTGCCGGATGAAAACCTAGCACCGCGACTAGGTTTAAGTCCGTCGAGCCTCGCAACTGAGCGAGAAAAACTCACTACCAAAGAATTTATCAGTTGGACTCGTAATCGTGACCCCAGAGGCATAGGTTGGGAATGGAATGCAAAAGATGAACTTTACCATCCAGTAAAATAACTGCCACTGTCCCCACAGTAGGGAATAATTAGAAAGCATTCAACATAAGAATAAGCAATGTTGAATACTCCCACCCTCACTAACACCGAACTTATCGACCTGTGGCTGCACGGTAAAAGTGCTAACACCGTTGACGGCTACCGTCGCTATGCCGAGCGGTTTTTTTCTCATGTCAATAAGCCCGTAGCAGATTGCACCCTTATGGACTTTCAGTTGTGGGTGATGACACTAAGTAGTTCTGACAACAGCAAGCGGGTAGCAGTGGGAGCGATAAAGAGTCTATTTTCCTTTGCTAAACAGCTTGGGGTGATATCGGCTAATTTGGGAATACTGGTTAAGTCACCCAAGGCGAAAAACAGATTGGCAGAACGAATTCTTACTCAAGAAGAAGTACAATTACTGATAAATTCCACTACAAATGAACGCGATCGCAGTATCGTTCGTTTACTTTACTTTGCAGGGCTGCGCGTATCAGAACTGTGTGGCTTAAAGTGGCGTGACCTCAAAGCCCGTGGTGACGGCGGTCAAATTACAGTATTTGGTAAAGGTGAGAAAACTAGGGTCGTGCTTGTCGGTGCGGGTATCTGGCGAGAGATACAACAGTTAAAGAATTACGCCTTACACGATGACCCAGTGTTTGTTTCAGCTAAGGGTGGTCATCTGTGTCGCAGTATGGTATTTCATATTGTAAAAAATGCTGCAAACCGCGCTCTTATTGAGGGGAATGTTAGCCCCCACTGGCTTAGACATAGCCACGCATCCCATAGTTTAGATAGGGGAGCGCCCATACACTTGTTGCAAAAAACGCTGGGGCATAGTTCAGTTGCCATCACGGAAATGTATCTGCACGCCAGACCGACTGATAGCAGTGGGTTGTATTTGCACGATGATGATGAGTGATGGGGTGATTAGTTCTGGAGGAAAATATGAAAGCTTCATTTGAAAAAACCTACCCAAATATTGCTTATTGGGTAGATGAGCATGAAGGCTGGATTGAAATTGGTTATGACCTCTTTTATCCGCGCAATCGATTCTGGTGGAATGTTTTGGCAAGGAAAAGAAAGTTATGAAAGTTTGGATGCAGCACTGCAAGATTTAAATGTAGGGCTAGAAGCTGTATTAAAAGATATTTATGGCTTTGGGAGTTAGCTTGCATATTGTGCCAGAAGCGCGATCGCATTGCTCTTTTGTATTAAAATCCTAAAATCCCCATAACCTTACCTTGCTTGAAGATGACGTTCACCTATTCTCTGTACCCAGATAATTGGTCAGAAATTGCCACTTCAGTTAAGCAACAAGCCCAGTGGCGTTGTCAAAAATGCGGGTTACACTGCATTGCCCCTGGTGAAAAAACATCACATCTAACACGCTCAAAACGCAGAGTGTACACCCTACAGGTTCACCACTGGGACAGAAATCCAGCAAATAACCACAGAGGCAACCTGATAGCTCTGTGTAGCGCGTGTCACCTTTTATACCATAGAGGTGGGAAATCAAATGTTTCGCCAGGGCAGTTATCTTTGTGGTAGGTAAGTGTTGACAAGCCCCTTTTTGAAACTGATACTCAATTCCCAACCCAATACAAATAAAAGCTCACTTTCCTTGCACCCTGATAGAGTGATGAATGAGTATTTAGGCTATCGTCGAAGGTATAACATCGGTGAGTACACCTTTTTTTGGAAACGGCTTTGCATCAAATATAGGCTTTGCATCAAATCGACATTTAATTTCAATTTCAACACTCTTTAGACTGCCTGTTATTTTTATCGCTTCGGCATCATCTATTACTGTGAACAAACTTTTCTTTTCTAGCTTTGTGTTTTTCACTCTTAATTATCCTAGACAGAATGCTGAGATAGATAGTACCATTCTTTTTCGGAAGTGCGATCGCCTGCAAGTATGAAGCACGAGCGTGGACAATAGCTGATGCTAGCTTCGGGCTTTTTGATCCCAAGATACAAGCGAGGAAAAGAGCGATCGCTCCTGAGTTTTCTTAGAGGATAAGGGGCGTAGGCGCAGCCCCCCGTAGGCATCGCTTCATGATTAATCATTTACCAAAAAATGGTTATCCAACTTAGAAAAAATTAGCTCACAATTACGGCAGTATAAGAATTTTGATAAATCAAGTGTATTCATTTATTTTGATGATTTTATACTTATAATTCCCAACATCTGCTAATTTTTAACTTGATAAACTTTCATCCAAAAATAGATTAACCAAATTTGCCACACCCATAAGTCAAACCACTCGCGGGACTTTTTCAGCTTGACACTGGACGATTTAAACTTTTTGTGCAACTTCCCCTCTACATTCTTCATATCTTGCACATAGATAGTTTCCAAAATTGCAATATCACAAGGCGGTTGGGAACCTTCAAAGCTAGCTATCTGTTTTACTCTTGCTTCGGGATTGCGAGACAGCCCAATCTTGCATCGCTTCAGCAATAATCCTGGAATTATCCCGTGATAGCCTTTAGCAATTAGCAGATATACAAATCCTGGTTCATGGTCATTTCTAGGTTGATAAAAATTACTATATTGTGGAAACATTAAAATCCTAATCCTCTAAATTCTCTATACGCAGCACTCCACCCACTGCGGCTTTTCTTCACTTGCCATAGCTGCTCAACTATTTTGGTTTGGCTCATACCCTCAGACTGCATCTTGCTTACTGTGGCTATGATTTCAGCCTTAGTAAGCTGCAATGGCGTATACCGTTTTTCGTCTGGTACAGGTGCAGAATTCTGTTGTAATACCTGCTCTGTAGGTTCTGGTAAAACCGATTCAGGCTGTTTTTCTATTTCTTCTAATTGAGGATGAATACCCTCTAAATTGTCATCTTTAGAACTAGAAGACTGAACCAAGCTTTGCTCTAAAGTAATCAGGATGCGATCAAGATTTTGACGTAATAACTCATCAGAGCTTACATCATCAAAAAGTGGGGAGTAGGGAGTAGGGAGTGAGGGAATATCTTTTTCAACACTTTGGCGATTCTCTGTTACCACTACTTGCTCAGTCTGAGTTTCGGTTAAATTTTTTGATTCAATTTCTCGCTTCCACCCAGATAAATCAGGTGCGATCGCAGGAAATTTCCCAAACTCGCACTCAATCCAACAAGCACGTTTACCAAGCGATCGCAGAAATTCGATTACCCTACCCCAAGTTGCAAACTCCTCAGAATCCTTCGCATACTTGCGCTGCATTGTCTCGGCTTCCTCTACCGCAAAAGAGCCAAGATATACAGTACAAAAGCATTCTAGAATATCTGACTCTCCCTCTAGCCCCCAGGTTATGACCTGACGGCCTTGAGCCATAGCAAAGATTCTAATTAGCGATTCACGGGAAAGTGTCAGCTGTTCCCCCATGATTTCTTTAGCACTGGGGTTAGTAATTAGCTTGGTTTCAGGGTCTTTGATAGCCTTGATGTTACGTGCGATCGCTTTCCACTCATCTACAATTGCACTGAATCTTCCACGATAAATCCCTTTCTCCATTAGCCGTGTACGCTCGATTCGCTCATCCTGTAGCCATTCCAGCTTTTCGCGGATAATGCCATAAGCTTCAGGCACACCATAAACCGACAAACCAGCCCACTGATGCGGTTTGCGCTTTACAGTAAGTACCATGCGTTCGTCGGCGGGAACGACATCAACGAGCCAATCACAAAGCGTAGTCTTACCCCCATTAGTTGGAGCAATTAAGCGGATGTGGGGCAAGTCATCAATACGATTATTGAACCACTGCCAGTCCCAGAATTCTACTCCGAGCGCTGGAGATTCGGGAAGTTTTACACCAAAAAATAATTCTGGTTCCGGTTCTGGTTCAGCTTCTAAAACTTTAGGTTCTTTTACAATCTCAGGTTTTACGGGTTCTACTACTGGCGACTGTTTTGGCAGATATTGCTCGACCATGTGCGGGTTACGTTCAAAGAACATCTCCGCCTGGGCTTCCATTAACTCCTGTTTATTAGTCTCAATCCTTATTTGAGCAAGGTTTTCAAGATTTTCTAACTCCTGGTTTGCCTCCAGTTCGAGCCGCTTAATTTCAAGTTGCCTATCTAGTTGTAACTGTGGCTCAATCTCCTCTTGCTCCTCTTCAGCCTTAGCGATCGCAAATAACCCACCACCAAAAAGAACTACTGCGAAAGCAGATGCAGCAGTACGCTGTAAGCCATAACCAGGAAGGTATTTGGCGTTTACATTAACGGGTATTTCGTCAAAGCTATTAACTTCTACTTTGGTGCATGGCTTAGTCCGGCTATCACAGTAACTCGCTCTTGGTGAATAGCTACCCACCAGACCTACACCAACAGATAAACTACCAGCGATCGCACATATAGCGCTGGTAGTAATCAAATTGCGTCTTGCAACTTGGCTTAATTTCCGTCCCTTGTTACTGATGTTATTCCAATCAACATCATTAAAGATCCAATCCCATAAATTAGGCATTGCCACAGTGGGATTATCCAAAATCCCAAGAATATTGGCTGAAACAGGAATTGAACGAGAGCATCCCAGAAAGCGATCGCACTAATAGAAACTGCCAAAATTATCAGTTTTTGAGCATCGACCTCTGCTTTTAAAATTGATAATCCAATTACTGAAATCATTATCACTGCGTAAATTGCCCCGCCATAAGGGAATAGCCGAGAGATATTAGCGGCTGCTACTCCCAAGGCAAAAAAAAACCCGTAGACATTTACGCTAGATAATATTGCAATTGTGCGTAGTCTACGGGATGCGGCAAATATATTACTTGCCTCTGGTTCCATATTGAATTAGGTTTTTTACTTGCTGTTTGCGATCGCTAGTAATCTGTCTCTGTTGTGCCTGTTCTGCCGCAAGTATCGGGCGCTGCTCAATGTTTTCTAGGGATTTTGACAAACCTGCTGCTTTAATTTGCAATGCAGTCTGCAAAGTAAAATCTGCTTGCTGAAAGAAATTATCACGATCTGCTTCCATCCTGATGGTTTCATTGTCAGCTTTACGCCCCAGCTTTTCGTGGTTTAAGCGATAGCCTTTGTGTTCCAAAAAAACCTGCAAAGTTGCTTCATCAATACTTTTCATCCCTGCTGCACCAGATTTAATGCAGTTAGCAACGAATTTGTCATGATTAACTTTCGCTGTAATGTAATCTTTAATGTGCTGCTCAATTGTTGGCAACATTTCATCAAAGAACTTGGCTTGATTTACCACATCGGTAAATTGTCCCAACATTTCTGGAGTCATCATTGCAAAGTTTGCAGGATCGAAACCATAGTAGTTTTCAAATAATCCCCGCATTTCTGGTGCGGAATCAAAAACTTTGGTTATTGACAAACTTGGCGCTATACCATTTTTTAGGTATTCAGTTTGATTCGGTTGTGAATGATGTGTTTTTACTTCTACTGCTTTTGGTTGCAGCACTGTCACTTTGGGTTTGCGAACTAGCGCTGTTTTCACGTACTTGATTAGATTTACCACTGACTACCACCTTGCTTACTGTGCCGTAGGTTATGAGGAATATTGGGACGAAAATCAGCAGAAACAGAGTTAGACTTTTCATGTTGTTTACCTGCTGCAACTATCATTGTGAAAAAGGTTAAAACTGCCAATATTGCGATCGCCCATACCGTACAATTTCTCTGAAGTCGGGCGATTCCTCTAAGAATTAAGAGGGTATGGATTCGTTGGTGGAAGGTAAGAGCGCCACTGGCTCGTACCAAGTCTCTAGCTGGTTCGTCCATGTCTCGAAAGGGCGGGTAACACCAGCTTTTAAGCTATTAAGCATTGATTGAGTTAATGGGCCAGCCTGTCCAGATTTCAAAGCCTCTCCCATAATTCTCAATGCTTCGGCGTGAACAGCATCAGCCATTGCTAATCCCATTGGTTGAGCAATTTGAGTAACAAGATTGTCTTTAATCCCTTCTCCTACAGTTTCGGCTGATTGTTGAAAGTGATTCTGTTCTGGTTGTGGCTGTGGATCAACTTGTTCAACTGCTTTTCTAAATGCCATAAAATCCTTCCATGTGTTGTTTAATGCGGGGTACAGCCCCTTCATACTGGAATTTTTCTACCAATTGCTTGAACTGGTACAAAGCTTCTAGCGTCCCCCTGCTCAAATATTGGTTATTTGAGATGTAGTCAAAGCCTTTAGGTGAAGTTGCTAACAAACAAGTTAAATATCTGTAGCAGGTAGTAGGGCTAATCTCGAATAACTTTTCTGTTTGCTTTCTACTCAATCCATCTATTTCAGTTGGCAATAGATCAGTTAATGGTCTGGTTCTTGTCGGCGTAAATTCTGCAACGAGCATGAATTAAATCTGATTGCGTTCACGTTTGTTTCAAAAATTGTTCACACCCACATACTAAAAAACCCGTCAACGACGGGCAATGATTAAAGTCTATAAGCTTGAAATTAAAAAGCTATTGGCGGCGGTGCCTCAATTCCTGATTCTTTCAAAACCTGTAGTAGTTGCACAACTCTTACTGCTAATTCTCTGGGTGTAGCTTTGTTAGTGTTCCACTGCGAAATTACCCTTGGACACGTCCCTAATGCGATCGCTGCCTGTGCTTGGCTTGGATAACTAGCGATCGCATTCAAGACATACTCGCGTTTTTGCTCTTCCGCATTCATAATATTATTGCCTCCAGTCTATTTGGGGGAACTGCCGAAAGGTGGGAGCGATCGCGTCTTTGCCGGGGCGATCGCTTTAACTTTTGTGGATATCTTAGCACTGTACTGCTAATCTGAGGCACAATTAATCATATTGAAGCATATAAGCTGTAGAATGACGGTAGATTAAAATAATAATGGCAAAAATCGATATAACCATATCGGACGACTTGAAAAAATTGCTGGAAGAATTAGCCTCTGATAGTGGGCAGTCGCTTTCGTCTATGGCTGCTGATTGCTTAAAGGCTGGAGCTTATGCAGAAGCAGAAAGCCGGAACAAAGTAGAAATTTACCGCCGGACAAGAAAGCAACGTATAGGGAACGAGTCTAAAAATAATGAGTAAGTTGCCAACGAGGAAATATCGCAAGGAATAACACAATGCCTATACCCAGAACTATTGAGCAACTACAACATTTTCTAGAAACTCACGAAGATTTTGGAAAAATTAACGGGCAAGAAGTAGTCTCAGTTCGAGAGGATATAACGGAACTACGTAACATCTTTGTCCCTAAAGATACTTATTATAAAGCAGTTCTTAGAGGAATAGTCTTAACTTATTCCAAATCACAAATAGCGTCATCTGCGCTAACTCTGTTTTTGACAGACGAATCAATTTACAGTAGGCAAATTGTCCCCAAGCCAGCAGAACCAGGATGGTATAACACTGAGTTTCCTGCTCTCGTACCAGGGAATCTTTATGAATTAACCCTACAAAAAGCCAGAGAGATAGGCTTTACCGAATCCGATTTACTGACCTATGCTTTGAATTTATTTGCAAATAATCCCGGAATAAACCAAATTTACGACGCTTACATTGAAAACTTATGTAAACAGCACAACGTCAATGCTAGTTATGTAGAGTTGAAAATTCTGGGTTGGCTGAAGTATCAAGCACGGAAGAAAAGGCTTGAGCTTTCGTTGACTGCTGGCGAGTTTGTTGATCGTGCTAAGTTGCCATAAACTCGCGGCTGCCCTAAACTAACAATTTTCTTAGAGGAAAAGGCGATCGCTCTTTGGGGGTGCGTAGTTTACCGCCGTAGGCATCGCCTTCATTCTTAGAGGATGAACAGGGCGATCGGCGATCGCCTTTGGTGAGTCAAGCGATGCCTACGGCGGGCTGTTCGGTGTCGCACTCGACGCAGATATCGGCTCAATGCCTAATTAATTCTTCATCTAAACTTTACAAATAATATCAAGCAAAAAACCTATTTTTAATAGTATGTCATGTTAACAACATCGCATTATTAGATTTTTACTTATGAACCACTTTTGTCGAAAAATTGCATCAACTGTCCAGCATTTAAACAATCTGCAAGCATTCAGTCTAGGACTAGCAACACTAACGGTGGCGCTAACGGGAGGAACTGCTGTTGCTGGTTCCTTTTCTGGCCCGACTTTCGATCCTTCTAATCCATTTGACCCAGGAGTTCCAGGATTCGTTGGCCCAGATGGCCCTGGTAAAGTTACTCTAAATAACTTTGTCAACCCAATTTTTGTGGGTTTTGCAACAGAAGTTAAAGATTACTCGCCAGCACCAGGTGTAGTACCAAGCTTTTCAAATCCGGCAAAAGCTTTGGGTGCAGTGACGGCTCAATTTGATGATGTCGTTTCTTTGGGCGAACTCACTGCTGACCAACTTGATATTGGAGTAGCCCCTGGTCAGATTACTCTGGGCTTTGATTCCATAATTCGCAATGGGACTGGTGCTGATTTTGGTGTATTTGAAAATGGCTTCGAGTTTTCGGGAGGGACTTTTGCAGAATTGGCTTATGTGGAAGTTTCTACCGATGGCATTAACTTTGCCCGTTTTCCTAGTACTTCTCTAACTCCAAACCCAGTGGATTCCTTTGGAGTCGTTGATTCAACTGACATTTTTAACCTAGCAGGTAAACATGTCAATAATGCTTTTGTTGACAACATCACGGGCGAGGTAATTAGTGATTCTTTCGGTACTCCCTTTGACTTAGAAACTTTAAACACTGATCCATTAGTAACCAGTGGATTATTAAACCTCAATCAGATAAATTTTGTTCGACTTGTGGATATTCCAGGTCGTGGTGATTTTCTAGATGCTTCTGGTCGTCCAATTTTCGACCCTTACCCAACCTCACCTGGTGGTGGTGGGTTCGACTTGGAAGCCATTGGGGTAATCAATGCCACACAAGTTCCCGAACCGTCAACTCTTTTCGGCACTTGTGCAGCTATAGGATTAGGAGCTTGGCTAAAAAAGCAAAAGAAGAATTCTGGCTCGACCAATAATGCGTAGCGTACAACTGCTCATACCACTCAACATGTAAACCAAACTTGCAAAGAGAAGATGAAAATGATGCTCCGCAATTTCTTCCGAATGCTAAGTCTAGCAACTGTAACCATAGAGGTACTTTTCTCACCTGTCTCAAAGGCCTTGGCACAGAATGTAACTCTGCCGCCTCCGGAATCTGGTTCGTTTTCTACGGCATTTGACTTTATTCCTGATGGCAGATTAGTCATTTTTACTGGTACTGAGGTCAGAATCCAGACGCAGCAGGGTAGCTCAAACTTTGACCTTATAGGAAATCTTCCACCTGAGTTTCGTGGTGGCAGTGACCCTGCCTTTGTCGCCACTGGTCTGGGTGGAAGCTTTTTCATTCTGGGTACAGGAGCGGGGGGTTCTAAATTCCCTAATCAGCCGTTTAACGGCAGTATCTTTCTCTTACCCAGGACTGGCGGTCAAGCAAAGTCGGTAGCAGTGATTCCGTTTCATGCTGCTGCCGACTTTCGGCGTCCACTAGAGCTATTTATCAATCGGGGTGAAGCGAGTTTCTCACGCTCTGCCGTTGAACGCCTTGACCTGATAACTAAGAAAGTTCGGACTGTTATTGATAACATTCCTGGTGCTTCATCTGGAGTGGGGGTTGACCGTCAAGGCAACATTTATACCGGAATTGGTTTTGATCCAAACGGAACGAGGACAGGAGAGATTCGGCGTTTCTCGCGCACAGATATTAATCGGGCAATCCAAACACAAGTGGCACTCAATTTTGATAGTGACGGTGTGTTTGTAGCCAAAGTCTTAAGTGCTGGTAATCTTATCTTTGATCAACAAGGTGATCTTTGGGTCGGGGGTGGTGACTTAGCTGGCGGCGGACAACAGGGTTTTATTGCTGAGATTGATCCGCAAACAGGTACAGTGCTTCGACGCATAGATCCTACTGACGGCAACCCAGACGCCGGTTCAACAACTTTCTTCCAGATTGCAATCAGCAAACCTTTTTCTTGCACAATTGGGGCAGTAAATTCCTTTGACCCAAACAGAACATTCTTCAAGATTGACGCGTGTCAGAAAAAGTTACCGTGGAAAGTCTAAATAAATTTATTGAAATAGGAGAATTCAATGGCTGATTCATACCCCTACTATGTTGTTTGGACAGGTTCTCTTCATCTCGGTGATACACCTGGTGTATTTATGGATGCTCAGTATGCTGGACTAATTGTTCAAATCCCTGTGACAATTACTTTTTCTCCTGATGAAACAGCCCCTATTGTTTTTGTAGCTACTACAACTGATGTAGAAATTTTTAATAATAAAGAACACCCTATCTACTGGGATTGGACACCAGGAACAGCCTTACCAACACCTGTTGGATACATTAATGATGAAGATTTGATTACGGGGCAACCTGAAAAACATTTGCTATCAATACCTCATGGTGCTGCGGCTATTGGGAAACACTGGATTACCATTCAAGTTAATGCAGAGACTGATGCTGGTTTAAGAGATGACTTTGTTCTCAGGCGACTTGAGGCTCATGAATCTTTTGGTGCAAAGATTGGTTGGTAACACGGCTGCTCGTTCAAAAATGCGATCTCTTGCTTTCAATAGTTACAACGAAGGCATTGATAGACTGTATGACTTCAACGCCAGCCCTTAACTAACAATTTTCTTAGAGGAAAAAGGCGATCGCAGTTTGAGGGTGCGATCGCCTTTATTTGTGAAGAGCGATACCTGTGACAGGCTGCGCCTACGCACTAGATCGCCTTCTTAATTCCTATGCAGATTCCGGTAAAGTCACCGTCTTAGGCATAGGTTTTGCTTTGACTGTGGGTGTAGCTGATGGTGTAGGAGCTAGATAGCAGTTGTTAATTTGAATCTGCCCTTGGCTTTGGATCTGAGTTTGCCACTCTTTATAGACAACTCCGCCTCCAATACCTAGTGACAGGATACAGGCAGAACCTACAACAATGGTTTTCTGCGTAAGCAAAATCCCCCTTTGCACTGGCTTAGAATTGAGCCGCAAAGAGCTAAAGAATTTTAGCGGATTCATTTTTTTAGTTCTAGTTGGACTAGCGGGATTTGTAGCGAGAAGTCCAGCAGAAGGAAAAAGCCTGAAGCTAGCGATAGACTTCTAAAACTCCGTCCTAAATACTTTAATTTTCGCTCCTAAGCAGCAAAGCTGCCCTTATGGAGGGGGCAGCTTACAAATGCTTATGAAAACTTAGCCCCGCTACGCTTATTGTATCGCAAAAAGCAGGACAAAATTTTAGAAGTCTATCGCTATTTATATGATAACCCATTCGGTAGACGCAAATTCTATCAAAAGGAATATATAGTTTATTTTGAGACAACTGGGATGTTGACGGCATGATTTTACAATACAATTATTACTGCATTACTGCATTACTCTTTTGCATCCTTAAGTGCTTCATCAAGAAGAAACCGCACAATTTCAACCTTTTTCCTACCCGTCTTAGCAGCTAGTATAGACAGCTTTCGATGCATTGATTCAGGTAAATCTACAGTTAATCTTATTGTCGGTTCCTTGGGGACTTGTTGAAGTTGGGACATGAGACTAGATATTGTTGGTTTTTGAGTAAGTGTAGGTTTTACAGTTGGCGTAATTTCTGACTCTAGTTTTGGTTGAGCTTGGTTTTGAGGATCTGGCTCCTTCTTCTCACCATAAACAAATTCACGGGCAAGGGCATCATCAAGAGGCTTTCGCTTTTTGGCAGTCATGACACCATCCCCAGGATTTCTTTAAACAATCGCTCATACTCCCGTGCTGACTCTGCCGCTTGACGACCGGGTAAATCCCAAATTGTTGCAGCCTGACCAAAAGTATCTGCGATCGCCTGTTTCTGGTGAATCACAGTTTTTAGTACAGTTGCCTCTTTGGTTTTTGATAGAAGTGCGATCGCTTCACCCAGCAATTTTGTACCCTTAACAGCACGGCTGATGAATATAGCGGCTTGGGGCGCACCACCACGTACAGACTGAGCTTGTCTGATTAATCTCACAGCATCACTCGCGGATTGTAAATCTAACCCTGTAGGCTGACAGGGAACTACAGCTAGATCAGCTCTAAATAATATTGCTCTGCTGGCTTCAGACAAACCGGCTGGCCCATCTATTATTAGATGATCGCATTGGGCTGCTAACTCTGGAATTTGCTCTAAGAGTTCGTCGGGTGATTGTAGTACAGTCGTGGGAATCTTGCTATCCTCCATCGACTGAAGCCAAATCGAGCTGCTACGTTGAGCGTCGGCATCTAAAAGCTGGACTTTGTGACCTTTGCGGGACAACCAGTACGCTAGATGAACGGCAGAAGTAGATTTTGAGCAGCCCCCTTTTTGATTGACAAGGGCAATTATTGACATACTGCATTACTGCATTGATTACTGCATTAAGTATATACTCTTGTATTTCTAATAAAAGCTTTGTCTGCCGCGAATTTGATAACGACAACTCTGCTGACACAGAAAGACCAATTTCAGAACTGCCCCCACAACAACAAAATCTCAAAGTACAAGCTTCTCGCAAAGGACGCAAAGGCAAAACCGTCACGGTGGTTAGCGGTTTTCAAGCCAAACTAGAAACCTTGGCAGATTTGGTGAAGCAGTTGAAAACCCAGTGTGGGACAGGTGGGACACTTAAAGATAACGAAATTGAAATTCAGGGCGAACACAAGCAGAAAATTGTCGATATTTTGACCAAGCTTTGACCAAGCTAGGTTATACAAGCCAAAATTAGTGGTGGCTAATCTTGAGTGCGGTTTACCGCATCTCAACCGAGATTTTAATGGAGAAGGGCAATGTTATTGTTGAGATATTAGAAATAGAACCTCTGAGCAACACATATTACCAGTACGTGTTTCTCAAAGGCTCTCCCAAATTTTGATTTTGACTGCAATCAGAATAAGGGTGTTGATCAGAATACGTTTTTGTTCTTTCGTCGCAGACCAAGGCTGCGCTAATTTCATAATGGCACAATGGTGGTTAATGAAATGGGGGGTTACTACGTCTTTACAGTATTGATCCCCCCCAATGCAATAGAAACAGAACCTGTGAGCAACACGTATTACCAGTACGTGTTTCTCAAAGGCTCTCCCAAATTCTGACTGCAATCAGAATAAGGGTGTTGATCAGAATACGTTTTTGTTCTTTCGTCGCAGAC
>JAHCSU010000076.1 GCA_023522315.1 Nostoc sp. CCCryo 231-06 | reverse complement strand
GTATAACGTCTGATAGGATAATATGGGAGAGTAGCTTGTTGTGCTTTCCGAGGGTGCTATCTCGTGCTATCTATACTGCGTGCTGACTTTCGTATCATATTTGAACGTGACCCAGCTGCTCGTAACTGGTTGGAAGTTTTATTTTGTTACCCTGGTTTGCAAGCCCTGCTATTCCATAGGCTGGCTCACTGGTTGTACACTGTTGGTCTTCCGTTTTTTCCCCGCCTGATTTCTCACTTGGCTCGGTTTTTGACTGGAATTGAAATCCACCCTGGTGCAGTAATTGGAAAAAGTGTGTTTATTGACCACGGGATGGGTGTAGTAATTGGTGAAACTGCGATCGTGGGAGACTATACTCTAATTTATCAAGGTGTCACCCTTGGGGGTACTGGTAAAGAATGTGGTAAGCGCCATCCAACTGTAGGTGAAAACGTCGTAGTTGGGGCTGGAGCTAAGGTACTGGGCAATATCCAAATTGGTAATAATGTCCGTATTGGCGCTGGGTCTGTTGTTCTAAGGGATGTGCCTTCAGACTGTACTGTGGTAGGCGTGCCTGGGCGCATTATGTATCGTTCTGGAGTTCGGGTTGCACCTCTTGAACACAATAACTTACCAGATTCAGAAGCCCAAGTAATTCGTGCTTTAGTTGACAGAATTGAGGCGTTAGAAGAACAAATACAAGCTCTTGGGCGCACCAATTCTTCAGAAAAAACTCCTGTTTTAGTGGGTTGTTTAGCCACCAAAGAAACCGAAATATCAGAAGGCGATCGCTGGTGTAATCTCAAGGATAAGGCTATCCAGGAGTTTCTAGATGGTGCTGGCATTTAAATAAAGTGAGGAGTTAAGAATAAAAAATAATTCCTAATTCCTAACTGACAATAGTTAAGGATTAATTTCTTGGCTAGACCACTCTTGCTGGTCGTCGCGGCGGTAAAGCCATCGATTTTGTGGTTCGCCGCGCAATTCTAAATGGTCTACTTGCATCGGATCGAGTAGCAGTAGACAAAAATTAGGCACTGGCTCAACAGAATCGGGTGCTGGTGGCTCAAAAGCTCCTACTTCTTGGATTCTGGGTTTACCAGGATGGGGCCAAGCAAACTGTAAACGTGCAGCATCACTCAGTTCTTGCCAAATGGAAATGCGGGCTGGCTGTAAATCCTGATGAAAATCATCATTACCTACCAGAGTCAAACAGCCAGTGATGCGAAATTGTTCGCGTGTATTGGGGAAGTACCAGCAAACTTCTGCCCAAGGTTGTTGCTGTATCTGGTCGGCTTTAGCGCTACGGGTATCAGTAATAAATTTTAGCTGGTTTGTATCTTCTAGAAAGCCGCGAAAGACTAGGGTACGATTAGCGGGACGGCCGTTCGGCTGCACCGTTGCTAGTTGGAGGTAACGGGCATAAACAAGGCTGCGGTTGCGATGGAGTGCATGAGCGATCGCACTTCGCCAAGGAGCAAGAGACATACTAATTCGTAATTCGTAATGACGCTCGAGGACTCGCTAACGCTACGCTAACGTAATTCGTAATTTTTGAAAGTCAGATTAAATCTGGGTTTCTACGTTTGCATCTGTTGTCTTATTTTAGACAATTGGTGCAACACAAAGTAAAGAATTTTGCAATCCTCTTTGCGTTTGTGCGTGAAGTTTATTTCCAATTCAACGCATAATATACAGAATCTTGTATAAATTCGTAGTTAATGGCAGAAATTCAAATCGGAATTGAGGGTGAAGGCGCACCAGCCGCGGCCGAGGCTTTGCTAAAAATTCCTGGAATATCGGGAAGCTATGAAGTGCCGACGCAAAGAGAGGGGACTCTGGCCGCTATTGCTACTATTATTGGCATTGTGGGTGGTGCTGTGGCTTTGGCTGAACAAATCCGCAAGTGGTATCAAGAATGGCATAAATCCCATCCAGGGAAGCAATTTGATGTGGTAATTGTTGACTCTGATACTGGAAACAGGATTTTACTGGAAGAAGCTACTATAGAGGAAATCACGGAAATCCTCAAATCTCTCAGCAAATAAAGTGCAAACTATCCGCATCCAACTTCGGGAAAGTACGCAGGAAACGGTTGAACTCAGGTATTGGCTACCTCAAAAAATTTACTATGAATCACGTCCTCTGAAACTTGCAGAAATCGCTAATTTCCTCAAGCAAGGCGAACGAGATTACTATAAACTGCTGCCCAATTTACCAGGAATCGGGCAGCAGTTATTTTTTTGGTTGGATGGCGATGGACGCTGGTTGAGTCGGGGTATTGCTGACTGTCGGGGCGAGGGGTTGCTAATTGCCATTGATGCTGGGAAACAACTGGCGCATCTACCTTGGGAAGTGCTGCATGATGGTGAGGATTTTTTGGTAAAGCGGGTTAATCCGGTGGTTTTGCCCCTGCGCTGGATTGAGAAAGAAACGGAAGTGTTTTCTGTGGAAGCACGACAATTGCGAGTATTGTTTATGGCAACCGACCCGGAAGATGTGGAACCAAAGTTAGAGTTTGAACAGGAAGAGGCGAGAATTCTGGCTGATACGCAAGATTTTGCTGTGGATTTGCGGGTAGAAGAAAGCGGTTGCGTTAGCGAGTTGGGTAAGGTGTGGAGTCGCTATTTTAATGACTTTGATGTGTTTCACCTCACAGGACATGCGTCAATTACTCCTGCGGAGGCGGAGAAGAACCCCACCCCCAACCCCTCCCCGCAAGCGAGGAGGGGGGAAGATTTGGAGGCGAATACGCCTTATTTTGTTACTGAGACGGAAATTGGGGAACGTCACGAAACTACGGCGGCAGAACTTGCGGAAGTCTTCCGGTTTCGATTTCCCAAATTGGTGTTTTTGTCTGGGTGTCGGACTGGACAAGCACCAGATAAAGGGGCTGTCCCTTCGATGGCTGAGGCACTAATTGCCCAAGGGGCTAGGGCGGTTTTAAGCTGGGGGCGGCCTGTGGAAGATCGGACAGCTACAGCCGCCGCCGCACACCTCTACGGCAAATTGGCAGCCGGATATCAATTAGCTGAAGCACTCGCTAGCACTTACCAGCAGTTGTTTAAACAGAATGTGGGTGACTGGCATTTGTTGCGGTTATATATTCAGGGAGAATGTCCGGGTGCGTTCGTGGAAGTGTGGGGAGATTTGCCACCCTCAGCGCCGGAACCTGCTTATCAACAGTTTTTAGATCCCGATACCCAACTGGTGCGGGTGGCGAAACCCTCTGAGTTTGTTGGGAGACGGCGGAATTTGCAACGTTGTCTCAAAGCTATTCGCAGTCATTTGGGGGTACTCATTCACGGACTGGGGGGTGTGGGTAAAAGTACTGTGACGGCGCGACTTCTAGAAAGGATGGTTGGCTATGACAGGCTGGTGAACTTTCGGCAACTCGATGAGGATAAATTGCTCAAAACCCTTGCTGAACAATGTACTTCAGAACGGGGGCATGAAATTCTCAATGGCAAGTTACCGTTGATGCAGCGCCTCACCAAGTTTTTAATCGAAGGACTGAATACCAAAGAACAGCGCTTTGCTTTTGTGCTGGATGACTTTGAGGCCAATTTGGAATTACGAAATGGGGTTTATCTGTTGCAACCACAAGTTGTAGATGTACTGCTGGCGTTGCTGAAGGCGATTCAAAATTCCCAACTTCCCCACAAGGTAATTATTACCTGTCGCTATGATTTTTCATTGTCGGAACTGAATCATCGTCTGTACCGCGAACCTCTGGGGGCTTTGGGTGGGGCAGATTTAATTAAAAAGTTTAATCGTCTCAATTCGTTTAATGGCACTTTGGTGATTGATGCAGAATTGCAGAAACTCGCCAAAAAAGCAGCAGATGGAAATCCTCGGCTGTTGGAATGGTTGGATAAAATTCTTTCTGAAAATATTGCAGATAATCTCGCCACAATCTTAAAGAAGATGGATGTGGCAGAAGAAAAATTTCGTGAGAATATCTTGGCTGAGGAATTGCTGAAGCAGCAAACTCCGGGTTTGCGGAAAATGCTGGGGAAGTTGTTGGTGTATGAGTTACCTGTTGTTCAAGCTGCTATTTCCCCGATTTGTGAGGATATCTCAAGTTGGGAAGGTCATATTCAACGCGCGGAAATTTTGGGTTTGTTAGAAGTTACGCTTACGAACAACGGAGAGAGGTTGTATCGGGTTCCCCGGATTTTGTCACCGTTGCTAGAGTTTCCAGAAAACCCCAAGGGTGAAGAGTTGTATAAACAAGCTGCACAAATTTTGTATCGTCTGTGGTGGGAAGAGGCGGAAAGTTCTACGGAAGCACAAAAGTTAGAAATTCATCGCTTGGCGTTGTTGGGGAAGGATGAAGAAATTGCGGCGAAAATAGCTGATTCATTGGCAGACCGATTGTGGAATCAAAGCCGTTTTCGGGAAGCAATACATCTGTGCAAATCAACTTTAGAAATTACTAAAAACCATAGTGTTCTCAATGAAATTGCTTATTGTGAACACCAAATGGGTCAGGTTGAGCAAGCATTAAACTATTACCAACAAGCTTTAAATCTTTGTCCGGTAGAAGACGAACGAGAATTAGCATCAATCTATCATCGTTTAGGGATACTGAAAGCCAGCACAGGGGAAGTGGATGAAGCGATCGCACTCTACAATCAGTCTTTGGAAATAAATGAACGCATTGGTAATGTTCAAACCAAAGCGGAGACATTGAACAATCTGGGAAATATTTACGCTAACAAAGGGGAAGTGGATAAAGCGATCGCACTCTACAATCAGTCTTTGGAAATAAAAGAACGCATTGGAAATGTCCAAGGCAAAGGGGCGACGTTGCACTCTCTGGGACGTATCTACGCCAACAAAGGAGAAACGGATGAAGCGATCACCCTTTTCAATCAAGTCCTTGAAATAAATGAACGCATTGGAGATGTCCAAGGCAAAGCAGTGACGTTGCACTCTCTGGGAAATATTTACGCTAACAAAGGGGAAGTGGAACAAGCGATCGCACTCTACAATCAGTCTTTGGAAATATTTGAACGCATTGGAAATATCCAAGGCAAAGGGGCGACGTTATGCTCTCTGGGACGTATCTACGCCAATAAAGGAGAAACGGATAAAGCGATCGCACTCTACAATCAGTCTTTGGAAATAACAGAACGCATTGGTGATGTCCGAACCAAAGCGACGACGTTGCACCAACTGGGACGTACCTACGCCAACAAAGGGGAAGTGGATGAAGCGATCGCACTCTTCAATCAGTCTTTGGAAATAAATGAACGCATTGGAAATGTCCAAGGCAAAGCAGCGACGTTACACCAACTGGGAATCATGTACACTAACAAAGGGGAAGTGGATTAAGCGATCGCACTCTACAATCAGTCTTTGGAAATATTTGAACGCATTGGTAATGTCCAAGGCAAAGCAATGACTCTGTGGTGGTTAGGAAATTTGGCAGAACAACAGGGTGAATACACTAAAGCGATATCCTATTTGCAACCAGCTTTAGAAATTTTGCAGCGATTGCAGTCACCCGACGCTGAAAGTGTGAGTGCAAGTCTTGATAGGGTAATTCGTAATTCGTAATTCGTAATTCGTAATTCGTAATTCGTAATTACAGGACGGAAAGATTTTTTATCTCACGCAGAGGCGTAAAGAAAAAGGCAAGAGTGTGGTTTAAGTAAATGAAAACTGCTGTAATGAGGCTTTGAACTCCATTAATGAGGCTTTGAACCCCATTAATGAGGCTTTGAACGCCATTAATGAGGCTTTGAACCCCATTAATGAGGCTTTGAACTCCATTAATGAGGCTTTGAACGCCATTAATGAGGCTTTGAACTCCATTAATGAGGCTTTGAACTCCATTAATGAGGCTTTGAACTCCATTAATGAGGCTTTGAACTCCGTTAATGAGTTTTTACACCAATTCAATACAGTACTGCAAAAATCCACAACGAACCATGAAAAATATTTCGACTTTCTATTAGTGTAGACTTTGTTAATGTAGCAGAACGTTTTTAGAGGATGTTTGAAAAGTCGTAAAGTATACTAGAAACCCCTCTCCAAACCTCTCCCCCACAGGGAGAGAGGCTTTGAAACCCCCATTCCCGCACTTCGTGCCGCTACGCGAACGTAGGGAAGGGGGGCTAGGGGGGTTAGGTTGCTGATACTTTGATGTTACCAAAAATACTTTTCAAACATCCTCTTAGCTAAACAGGCTCAATTAAAATAGGTCTATAAATGAGAGATGCACTAGGGCAAAGAGGCGAAGCAATTTTTACAGTATTAATGACGGAATTTCACTCTCATGCTGGCCCTATTTTCAAGCCGCAGTTTTTAGGAGACAAATGGCAATATGTTGATTTTATTGTAGAGCTGGTAGGGGCTGGTAAATCTGTTCCTTATTTCTTTGTACAAGTGAAAACAACAAGAGAAGGTTATACTAAAAAATATAATCGATTAAAAGTGAAAGTACGACAAGAAAATGTAATTAGTTTAGCATCTTATCCAGCACCAACTTATATAGTAGGTATCGATTAAACGATCGAGACTGGAGATAAAACAATGAAAACCACAGCACCTTGGTATATTGGAAGACGGGCAGAATCTCTTGCCGTTGTTTACTTAACTCGTCGTGATGACTTGATTATTTCTCAGCCAACACCAAATCAAGGATTAGACTTTTTAATCACAATTACCAAAGATGGAGTTTATACTGGAAGACTTTTTGGTATTGAAGTAAAAGCAACAGATTCTACATCTAATTTAAAGAAGCATAATGATATTTTAAAGCTAGACAAAAATAGGTTGAGTAGACTAGAAAATTTTAAAGATTTACCATTCCCCGTTTGCCTATTTTTCTTTATTTTAGAAAACGATCAAGGTTATTATAAATGGATTTTAGAACCTAAAATAGATGGAGAAAAGCAAGTGAAATTGCACTTTAACGAAGATGATGAACTGAAAAACCTTGATGACAAAGAAATAGCTAATATTATTTCAAGTATAAATAGTTGGTATGACCATAGAAATAATACATGAGTATGCACATACAAATTTATTCTTATAAAACAAATAGGCGCGGTCGCCCGTACCTAAAATTTTAGGTACACCGTGCAGTCAGCGTACTGACAAACTTTTTAGTGCATTGCAGACTTACTAATGCATCCTCACATTATTATAAGAATAGAACATTATTGAGGCATTCAGAGCGATGAAGGTGAAGCGCAAACTGAAATCAGCATTTGTTCAATCTTTTAGCGGCATGACGCTGAGTATTATCACAGTAATTGGTTTATCACCATTAGCGATCGCGGTTCCTGCAACAGTTTCTTTGCATTCCCCTGGACAATCGGTTGAGAGACAACCACAAAAACTAGCGCAGTTTTCAGACACAGGGCCATCACAGCGATCGCAGATGCTGCAACAAGCCAATGCTTTATTTAATCAGGGAGAGTTGACAGGTGCAGAAGAAAATTTACGCAAATTCATTAAAAAATTCCCAGACGATGCCTTTGGACACTTTCAACTAGGAAACGTGCTTTTTCGGCAAAAGAAACCAGAAGAAGCAATTAGCTCTTATCAAGAAGCCATTCGCCTCCAGCCAAAATATGCTCTAGCTTACAATGCGATGGGTATGGTTTACGCTAGCGAAAGTCGCTGGGAAGAAGCTATTACTAAATATAAAAAAGCTCTAGAAATTAATCCTAATTATGGCGAGGGGCTGACTAATTTTGCACTGGCATTGTGGCAAACAAATAAAAAAGACGAGGCGCTATCTTCTTTAGAAAAAGCTTTGAAAATTTTCAAAGAACAGAATAGAGGTGAAAAAGCTAACCAAGTCGAACGAATCTTACGAGAGATCAAAACTGCTGATGATCCTAGTGTTTCATGAAAATTACATTATTCCGTGGTAAAAGTTAAAAAGACTTGCTGACGATTAGCTTTAAGAGGATGTCTGAGAAGTATCAAATATTTGTTAATTCTCCATAACCCCCATTAAAAAAGGGGGAATAAGAGTCTCAAAGTCCCCCGATAGGGGGATTTAGGGGGATCTCCAAGGGTTAGCTGTGTTTCTCGCCGAGGGTTTTATCAAGCTCTATTTTGATGGACTGTTTTGGTTGTTCATCATTCCCGGCATATTATTCATCATTCCCGGCATATTATTCATCATTCCCGGCATATTATTCATCATTTCTTGGCAACACTTACATCCTGTTTGCTTTGGTTGCTGTGGCGTTTGATTCATTGGCGCTGTTCTTTGACTCGTCAGTACTTGAGTTAGTTTTGCTTCGTTTATAGCCCTAGCAGATTGATTCGGAGTCACAGTTCCCTTGGGGGTGTTTGCAAAGGAAGCAGTAGTGGTTAACGTAAGCAATGCAAAACTAGCTACAGCTCCGCTCAATACTGTCTTAACGCCTGTACTAATGTTCATTTTTTTACTATCCATTATTTTGTCAAACTAATAGTTTTTGAGAAACTAAGACCATTCTAAAGTCTCTATTCGAGTATAGAGTCAAGTAATAAATTTACTAGCCTCGTAAATTATGAACAGGTATATCAGAGCAAGCAACTTCCTCAATCAAGCTACAAAGCTCTTTGTTACAGGGATTATCCAAGGGTCGGTTTGCCCAACGTTGTTGATATGCTTCTAACTCATCTTTCAGCTCCTTCATGCGATAAATCTGCTCCTCAAGATGAGCAATTTTCTGTTTGAGTAAGCCCCGAACTAGTGGGCAAGCAGGGTTGCCTTGGGAACGGATGCCTAGTACTTGTTGAATTTCGGACAGGGAAAACTGTAAAGATTGGGCTTTTTTGATGAATCGCAGCCTGTTGATTGCCTCACAGTCGTAATAACGGTAGCCACTTTCACTTCTTTCAATTGGTTTTATCAACCCCAATCTTTCGTAGTATCGGATTGTTCCCACTGCCACATCGGTTTGCTTTGCTAGCTCACCAATTTTCAGCAGTTTTTTGGGGGATGATACTTCATAACAAACTTGTTCTACGACAGCAATCATAGTTTTTTACTACTACTATGTGTTGCTATAACCTTAAAGTCTATAGTCGGCTGTAGAGTCAACCCTTAGAACCATAACTTTTGTAAAGAAATATTATAAAAGCTTGTATTTGTATTGAGTATCTACATCTATTAACTTAACTGCAACAGGTAAGGCAATCAGGGCGCTTGTCAAATGATGTTCACCTATGGGGTTGACTCTATACCCGACTAGAGGACTCAGAATGAATGAGTCAGAAAATTTTTGGTAGACAGACATCATGATAAAACGTCAAATTGAGATTTTTACGGCTGACTGTCCTCTTTGTGATGAGACAGTGCAAATGGTGCAAGAACTGACTTGTCCTGATTGTGAAGTATCGGTCTATAATCTTCGACAAGAGCAGGAGAAAGCCCAGCAGTATGGAGTAAATGCAGTGCCTGCGATCGCAATCAATGGCAGACTTATCTTAACTGGTAAACCGAATCTAGAGCAGTTGCGAGCGGCTGGTGTAGGTCAACCGCTACCCTAAATTAGAGTAAGAAGGAGGAATTCACTACCCGTTCGCGTAGCGTACTGTGTACATATAGGACTCAGATTTAATTTTTGAAAAAATACTGAGACTGAAAAGCCCGTTTTATCAGGTTTTTATCTGAAATCTTGTTCAGGAATTAGATTTGGCAAAACTCTGCGTCCTTCTGAGTTTAAAAACGTTACTTTTTTAAACCCAGAGGGAAGTCTGAGTGGCGGCTTATGCCGGGCAAAACTTCTCCTATAGTCGCCACGCAGAGGTTTAATGTCAGGCAATTTTTTTTCGCTATGGACTTGTGAAATCATGTACTTAGTAATGTATAATAATTAAGCCCAAGAGTTCAGGGTGCTTGTCAAGTATTAAACTACTTGCTGGTACTGCCAAAGCATGTTATATGTCTAAATCTGCAATCACCGTTACCGTCAAATTGTTCGCTGCTTATCAAGAAGCCTTTAGGGTTTCGGAACTGCTGCTGGAATTTCCTAATAGTATGCCAGTCAAAACAGTATGCGATCGCCTCATAGCTGAACATCCCGAACTCTCCCAATGGCGAGACATCACCCGCTTTGGAATTAATCTAATATTTGTCGAACCAGATACCCTACTACAAGATGGGGATGAAGTAGTGCTGATTCCACCAGTCAGTGGTGGGTAGAAAAATAGTTATGAGTTAGGAGTTAGAGGATGCCTGAAAAGTAAGAAAGCCCATGCTTTTTCAATCGGATTTTCCCAACTGGTGAACTGTAAATCGCAGTTCAGCAAATTTGCTTGATCATAGTTTCAACAACGATTTATTGGTAACTTCCAATGCCTCGCGGTAAACTTCAACCGTTTCAGCAGCAATATTTGACCAATTCAAATCTTGCTGACACCTAGCCAATGATGCTGTTTGCATCTGCTGTTGCAAATCGCGATCGCTCAATAAGCAAATGATGGCATCAGCTAATGATCGGACATCACCGGGCGGAACTAACAATCCATCTTTTTGATGTCGAACTATCTCTTTTAGCCCTCCCACATTAGAGGCAATAATTGGTGTTCCCATACCATAGGAAAGGGCTGCTACACCACTTTGAGAGGCTTCAATGTATGGCAAAACTGTTATTGTAGTACGTTTAAATAGACCAACTACATCTTCAGGAGGAATAAAGTCATTTAAAATTTCGTAGCGTTTATTATCATAGCCATTAGGAAAATATTGCATTGGGTTTTCTCCTCGCCCAGCAATTATCAGCTTGACATCAGGAATATGTTCGGCGATTATGGGCATAGCCTCAAGTAAGTACTTCAATCCTTTATAAGGCCAGATTCGACCAAAAAACAGTAACGTGTGCGGTTCACGGGCTAAGGGAGGTTCAACTTCTCTACGCTTATATAGACTGCCAAGTTCACCATGAGGCAAAACATTAATTTGCTCCTGAGGCACATGGAATTGTTCATTGAGAGTATCTTTGAGTTCCTGAGTATGAACAATCAACTGTTGTGAACGATAAAAGGAAATCTGCTTGGTATACTCTGAACCGAATACACTTTCTTTATCGCCAGGGTGACGCAATACATCGTGAATTGTCGTTACCAATGGCGGCATCTTATTCAGTAACAACGTCAAGTCGTACCAAGGATCGCAAGTTTCTTGAACATGTAACACATCCGGCTGCACATCTTGGATGATACGCATCATGTTATACATAGACAATATATTATGCGGGTAACGAATTCGTGGTTTTTTAAAGCTGAACACGCGGATACTTGGATTTAGGGCATCACGGGAGAAAGCAGCTACTTTTTCTGGTTGAATCAGCGTTAGTTCAACATATTTAACTAGACTATTAGCTAATTCAATGGTGTAATCTTCAAAGCTAAAATTTAATAGAGCAACTTTCATTACAATTCTATTTTCACTTTTTTATAGTGTTTGCATAGCGTCTCATCTTAACTCACCGCAAGGCAACGTATGGTAAAAACCTCGACTTTATCCAAAATTAAGAACTTGGTTCCCTTGATACGGGCAAAACTCTAGCTTTTTGGCAAAAACTTTTTCCATGTCAGTGATTCTCGGTGAAATCGAAAAAGTAAAACTACTGTCCCACAAAGCTTTCAGCGTAAGATTGAGCGTTGCCAAAAAATGGATAAAATCGAGCTTAGGAGTTAGGAGTGATGAATTGAAGATTCAAAACTTCTAACTCAATCGTCTGGAATAAAATTGGTTATATCGATTAACTGTAAGGTTCCATAGAAGAATTTGCTCAAGCTCCAAGTCAGACCAAGCCTGATTTTGTGCCGTTTCACAAAAAATTGGTATTAGCAGTTAGCTTGACTAAGCGATCTAACTCTTGCTGCATCTCACTTACAACTAATTCATAACATTCATTGACATAGTAGCGATCGCTGGCTGCTTCAGGGCCGTAACGTTGAAATACAATTGGCGGACAAACCCGCGTGTACATGGACACAGGTAATGGAATATTGGGCAACGGGCCAATTGCTAATCCCCAAGGCAGTCCGAGATAGATCGGAAAAACTTCCGGATCAATCCCCAACAGCCAAGGCATTCCCCATTCGTGGAGTTGCTGCACAATTTTGTAGCAGTCACCCAGTACAATCAGCGTATCGTGAGCGCCCCAAGAAATCATAGGGACAATCGGTACATTTTCCCGCAACGCTAACTTGATAAATCCTTGTCGCCCCGCAAAGTAGATTTTGTTACGTAAATAATGCGGTCGGAAAATATCTTCGGCTCCACCTGGATAAACTAGCAGACTCGCTCCAGAGCGCAAGGCAGTGTAAGCCATTTTCGGATGAGCGATGATTGCTCCAGACTTAGCAACCAGTTGCGCTAGTGGCGGGCTAACCTGCCAAGCCTTGGGATGCATCAAACCATAAACGGGTTGCTCGGCACCAAATTGCCGGAACCAGTCGTACATCATCATTGTCATATCGGGAGCCGCGAGTCCCCCATTATGCGAACCGACAAGTAGGACTTTTTCTTGGGGTGGAATATTATCCCAGCCACTAGTTTGAACTCGGAAATAGTAGTCATACAAAAAGCCCAACAGAGGCATCAGAGATTCTATGAACTTTGGATCTCGCTCATCCAAAGACCAACCGGGTTTTTTGTTTAAGAAATATGGCTTTTTTGACATCGATGCATTCTAACAGGATTGGTCAGCCCCTTCCCTACGGGACGCTGCACGTAGCAAGATCCCCGGAGGGGTACGGGGAAGTCAAAAGTCTAAAGTCTAAAAATCATCCGATAAAAATCGCCACATTGACAAGACAATTTCATTAGGCTCAAGCTTGAATAGTCTTCGCCGACTGGTTAAATAACAAATCTCGTGACTTATCAGGATCAATCGCTTGAGTTTTCAGTGCTTCTGCTTTCTCGTAAGCGCGAATTGTTGCTGGACGGGCTTTAATTGCCTCAAACCACCGCTTGAGATGAGGAAAATCTTCTAGATTCTGACTTTGGCGTTCATAGGGCACAATCCAGGGATAGGCAGCAATATCGGCGATAGAATAATCGCCAGCCACAAATTCTCTATCTGCTAGTTGCTTATTCAGCACTGCATATAAGCGTCCCGTCTCACTCACATAGCGGTTAATGGCATAGTCTATTTTTTCGGGAGCGTAGCCGCTAAAGTGATGATTTTGTCCCGCCATTGGCCCCAGTCCTGCCATTTGCCAGAACAACCATTCTAAAACTTGAGTGCGATTACGTAAATCTTGGGGGATTAATTTCCCGGTTTTTTCTGCCAAATATAGCAAGATTGCACCAGACTCAAATACCGAAATCGGCGCACCTCCATCTGCTGGTTCGTGGTCAACGATCGCCGGTATGCGATTGTTAGGAGAAATATTCAGAAATTCGGATTTAAATTGATCCCCAGCCCCAATATTCACAGGAATTATGGTATATTGCAAACCGACTTCTTCTAAAAAAATCGTAATTTTATGACCGTTGGGGGTTGTCCAATAATAAAGATCAATCATGGTTATTTTTCCTAAAATTGTGCGATTGTTTTTTAAGTCAATGGTGCGGACACCTCTTTTGCATTTCTCACAAAATCTAAAAACAAAGGGGTCAATAACTGCGAAAATGTATATCTAACAAGCATTTTAGCACTTTATACCCAAAAGTATTGCCCTAGAGGTAATATGAAAAATCGCTTTCAGGAATGGAGCTACAGCCCCATACTGGACTATTGTGCTGGGCCATTACTGATTATTTGGCATTATTACAAAAGACGAGATGCTTAAAAAAAATTAACTTTTTAGTTTCTGGATGACATTTTCAGGTTTTGCCTGGGAATCCTTAATTTGAAGGTCAATCTCAAATCTATAACTTCAGGCTACGTGCTTAACATCCATTTTATTCCCTCATTAAGGATTTATCAGCCCCTTGCTGTACTTGAGCGCTAAGAGGTTATCTGTGTTGGGTTTAACGTGAGCTTGCTTTAGTTATTGATAGAGGTGTAGTCTAAAGCTCATCTGTAGAGAAGATGGCGTTTTTCGAGAAGTTGGTCAAGTTAAACTGTAAACCCAAAACCTAGAATTTCAAAGACTTAGAGAGTAACTTATGAGTGAAAAAACAGTAAAAGTGATTGAAGGAAAGTTATTACCAAAAGGAGATTATGTTTCTTCAGGATTTTTCACTATTCAGCCAGATTCCTACTTTCCCAATATAATTTTAGGAAATAAATATGATTCTTTTTGGCTTTACTTGCGGCGGGATATTACTCATAACTGGTACGTGGATAAGCGAAAGCAGAACGTAGGATTTGTCAGCAGAGATGAAGCTCATATTTTATACAATACAGCCTTAAAATTTAAGGGGAAAAAAGCTTTAGAAATAGGTTGTTGGATGGGTTGGTCAGCCTGTCATTTGGCTTTAGGAGGAGTAGAGCTAGATGTAATCGATCCGATGCTATCCGAACAATTATTTAATGAAAGCGTCACAGAGTCACTAAAGTCGGCAGGCGTTAAGGAATTTGTGAATCTAATACCAGGATGTAGCCCTGAAAAAGTAGAAGAGATAGCAAATAAATTTCAACGTAAATGGTCATTGATATTTATAGATGGTAATCACGAAGCACCAGCTCCGCTCAATGATACAATTATTTGCGAACAACTTGCAGAAGCAGATGCTTTAATTTTATTTCATGATTTGGCTTCTCCCGACGTAGGCCAAGGTTTGGACTACTTAAAAGAGAAAGGGTGGAACACAATGGTGTATCAAACTATGCAAATTATGGGAGTTGCATGGCGGGGAAATGTTGAGCCTGTAATACACCAGCCAGATCCTAAAATTAACTGGCCCCTACCTCCACATTTACAAGGTTATTTTGTAAGTGGTTCAGTGCAAACTGCGGCGGAAGATAAATTTGCAGAAATTCTCAGAGCAGTTAGACCATATACTTTATTGAGTGAAAGAAAGTTATTCTCGCTTTATAGTCAGGCAAAACAACTATATTGTTATCTTTTTTGGCTGCCAAAAATGTTACTACAAGCGATCGCTAGAAACAAACCTATCAAGCACGACTAGTTTTAACAATTGCAATATTCGTCTATCTACTGCAAATAAACCATCACTAGCAACACATAGCCAGCCGCTAGTGATGGCTTTCTCTGGATGAAACATAGAGCTTTTCATAACGGTGATTTTGCGATCGCAGCCCAAACTCTATGGTGAACCTGAAGAATTGGCGTGGGATATTTTGCTTCGAGTAATGTCGCTAATTCCTGATCAAATACTTCTACCTTTTCTGGTGTCATGCTAGCTCCCACGCCTGCACTAGCACGAATTCGTCCCCGCCAAGCTTCGTGTGTATAAGACACAAATACATCGTAAGAAAATGTGCGGATTTCTCGAAATCCTCCTTCGCCAATGTCTTGTAACCACAAGGGATACATTCCATTACCGCCGGACAAATTCCACGCTGGATTATGAGCCTTAATCAGTTGTTCTGTTGCTTCAACTACATTACCTTTTAAGGGTATCCAATCAAAATGAGCGATCGCTAGTGAGCCATTTCTTCTCAATATCCGCGTAATTTCCTGGACAGCACGGGGACGATCAAACCAATGCCAACACTGTCCTGCTGTCACCACATCCGCACTTGCATCTGGTAACTCGGTATTCTCGGCAGTTGCGACTCGATAATCTACTTTGAGTTGGATTGATTCGCTTAACAGTCTCGCTTGTTCTAAAAGTGAAACTGATGGGTCTATGCCAATTACATAAGCCCCTCTATCGGCAAAGCCCCGCGCTAGTGTTCCTGTTCCAGTACCAAGGTCAACAATATTCTGCCCTGGTAAACCTATACCATATTCAGACAGTTTGTTAAATAATGAACTGGGAAAGCCAGCGCGGTGTTTTGCATAATCAGTAGCAGTTGCACCAAAATCAATATTCATACCTGCAAAACTATTCTTGTAACAATTCTTTTCCCTAAAAGTTCTCTACCCACGGACGTAGTTCTACTTCTTGAAGAAGAATTCAGGAGTCAGAATTCAGGAGTCAGAATCAAGACGCGACGCTCGTTGCGCGAAAGCGTCTCCCCTTCTCCCAAAGGGAGAGGCTAACGCCAAGGGAGAAGACCACACTTTTCGCTTGGTACTTGTTCAAAGTCTGCGGTGGGGCATCCCGTGCAGTCTAAGTAAAGCTCAGTTAATGTCCGACGGGATACCGGGAGTCGCACAGATGCATGCCTACACTGATGCTTCGCATACAGTGTAGGAGTATGTCACGAAAAACTACCCTGCATAAGGATTACCGATTCTATCTACAGAGACGTTAGAGGAGAATGGCAAACGACCTGGATTTAAGCGTGGTTCTGCTGCATAGCCAACAGGAACTACAACAGCGATCGCTAAATCTGGATTATCCCCAGCACCAATCACTTGTTTTACCTGATCCTCAATCCAACCGTTCATAAAACAAGTGGATAATCCCAAACTTTCTGCTGCTAACACCAAATGAGTAGCGGCAATTATGGCATCTTTGATCGCATATTCGCGTCGTTTGTCGCCTAGTCCAGCTTGAAATTGCGGGATGGCGCTTTTAAAGTAGTTTATCGTGCCTTCATTCCATGCTCCAGTTTCGAGTCCCTGCTCTAAAATTGAGGTCAAGTTTTGTTCCCCTGCGTTAGGATCGGCGGCAAAAACAAAGGTTACAGGTGCTTGAACAATTTGCTGTTGATTAAAAGATGCGGCTGACAGTGCTGCTTTTTGCGCCTCATCTTGCACAAGAATAATTTGCCAGGACTGGACGTTATAGCTGCTGGGTGCAGCCACGGTTAACTCTACCAGTTGCTTGAGTAGTTCTGGGGCGATGGGGTCTGTTTTAAAAGTTTTGATGGAACGACGTTGAGCGATCGCACTCGGTACATCTAAAGCTTGAGTTTGGGTCATAGAACTCATGAGATTCTCCTGATGGTTATAGTTTTGACCAAATAATTCGTAATGACGCTCATTACGCCTTAGCTAACGGCTCATTAGCAGCCGACCAAAATGGATAATCTGTATATCCTTCTTCACCGCCACCATAAAAGGTTGCTTGATTTGCTTCATTTAATGGTGCATTTAAAGCCAAGCGCCGGGGTAAATCTGGGTTTGATATAAATAATGTGCCAAAGGCAACTAAATCTGCTCCTTTATTTGCCAGTACAGCATCGCCTTTTTCACGAGTATAACCACCATTGACGATGAGTGTACCTCTAAAGCGATCGCGTATATGGCTAGTGGGTACAATTATCCCGCCATGTCTGATGTCTGCTTCTGTTGCCTCATAAATATGCAGATATGACAAATTAAACTGGTTCAACGCTTGAGCCGCATAACCAAATGTCTCCAGGGGATTGGAGTCACCTATATCGTTAAAAGTCCCACTGGGAGAAAGACGTACCCCTACTCGGTTAGAATCCCACACACTAGTTACCGCCTCTGTCACTTCTAGCAAGAATCGGGCGCGATTCTCAATGGAACCCCCATATTTATCTGTACGTTGATTGGTGCGATCGCGCAGAAACTGATCTATTAAATAACCATTAGCTGCGTGAATTTCCACTCCATCAAACCCAGCCGCTAGGGCATTTGCCGCTCCCTGACGATATTGTTCCACTATCTGCGGTATTTCCGAAGTTTCTAAAGCACGGGGAGTAACATAGGGTTTTGGCCCCTCATAAGTTGAAGCTTCACCTTTAGGAGCAATAGCAGAAGGTGCCACAGGTAAAGCTCCATTCGGTTGGAAGTCTGGGTGAGAAATCCTGCCTACATGCCATAGTTGTAGAAAAATTCTCCCTCCCTGCTGATGTACGGCATCGGTTACTAACTTCCAGCCCTCCACCTGTTCTGGTGAATGAATTCCTGGTGTAGCGGGATAGCCCTGTCCTTCAGGAGTTACCTGTGTTGCTTCCGCAATAATCAGTCCGGCGGAAGCACGTTGCACGTAGTAGGTAGCATTCAGTTGATATGGTACGTTTCCCTCACCTGCCCTGTTCCGGGTTAAGGGTGCCATCACTATGCGGTTAGGTAGTTCCAGATTCCCTAATTGGTAAGAAGAGAATAAGTTGATATCAGTAGTCATGTCGTTTTGCTCCAATTCAAAATTCAGAACCCTATAGCAGGGAAATAAGGGGAATAAGGAAAGAGTTTTCCCCGATACCCAATCCAATTCTGCGTGCAACGCATCACAGCTATTTTTAGCTAAATAGAAATGCACTTGTGGTTCAAATACTAAACAATCGATCGAATAACGCCACCATCTACCCGCAAAGCTGCACCATTAGTTGCTGAAGCTACGGGACTAGAAAGGTAGACTACGATCGCTGCTACTTCTTCATTAGTTGCAAAGCGTTTGATTAGGGAACTTGGACGCACATTTTGAAAAAACTCAGCCTCGACTTCAGCGCGATCGATACCACGTTCCTGCGCCAGGTTGGTGATAAACTCTTCAACTCCTTCTGAACGGGTTGGCCCGGGAAGGACGGAGTTTACCGTGACTCCAGTCCCAACAGTCATTTCTGCTAGACCTCTTGCAATGGCTAGCTGCGCTGTCTTAGTTGTGCCATAGTGAATCATTTCCACTGGGATCTGAATGCCAGATTCGCTGGAGATAAAAATTATCCGCCCCCAGTTTTGCTCTAGCTGCTTTTGCAGATATTGCCGACTCAAACGGACTCCACTGAGAACGTTAACCTCAAATATGTTTAACCAGTCTTTATCAGTAATATCAAAAAAGGTTTTTGGCTCGTAAATACCGACATTGTTTATCAGGATATCAACGTGAGGAACCTCTTGAAAAAGTTTCTCTACCCCTGATGCAGTACCTGTGTCAGCAACAACACCAGAAACGTTTGCGTCGAGTCTAGAATGCTTAATTTTAGCGATCGCTTGAGCTACTCTTTCTTCAGATCGACCGTTGATAATCACTGATGCACCCTCTTGGGCTAACCCAAGAGCGATCGCAAAACCAATACCTGCGGTTGAGCCACTCACCAGCGCGGATTTACCATGCAATTTCAAGTCCATTTCGCTCTTTCCCCGTTAGTTGAAGAAACAGAATGCTCTGGGAGTGGGGAGTGGGGAGAGCAAGAATTTTAGATTTTAGATTTTGGATTTTAGATTGAAATTTAATCCAAAATTTAAAATTTAAAATCCAAAATTGAATTGCCCCATGCCCAATGCCCGATGCCCTTAACTTAAATTAAAGATGCTGTGCTAAGGTCTTATTCAACGTGGTTTTTGGAACTGCCCCTACGACAGTATCGACCTGCCGGCCCCCCTTAAAAACCATCAGTGTCGGAATGCTGCGAATTCCATAGTGGCTGGCGACAGTAGGATTTTGATCTGTGTTCAGCTTCACAAATTTCACCTGTCCTTCGTATTCAGCAGCAACTTCATCGACGACTGGGCCCACCATCCGGCAAGGGCCGCACCACGGCGCCCAAAAGTCCACTAATACCGGAATTTCACTTTCCAAGACTTCTTGCTTGAATGTGGCTTCTGTGACATTTGTAATGGATGACATAAAATTGCCTTCCTAATTAATTCTATAATTCGATAATATCGAATAATAAAAATATATGCCACCTGATGAGATAATGCAACTATGAGATTTCTTTATCATCCAGATAGAAAAAATATTTCTTTACCGGGAGTGCTGTATGCATTGGGCGATCCAGTCCGGCTAGAGATTGTGCGGCGGCTGGCGACTGAGGGGGAACAATGCTGTGCCAGTTTTGATTTTGCGATCGCTAAGTCTACGATGTCCAATCACTTTAAGATTTTGCGGGAATCGGGGATAGTCTTGACACGCAAAGAAGGGACACACCATATTAACATATTGCGGCGTGAAGATTTAGAGGTGCTGTTTCCAGGTTTGCTGGATGTGGTGTTGAAAGCTGCTCAACCATTGCCTATTGAACCCGCGAGTAGTAAACAAACAGCTTCAAGGAATTAGGACATTGGGCAACGCTACCTGTTTAAAAATCTTCTCGTTTTTGAATTTGTGTTTCTAAATCAGCAAAGATATCATGTTGTTCTCCAAAAGTTCTTGGAGTGTGAGATAAACCTAAATCTGTAGAGAGTAATTGAACCTCGCATGACTAGAAGTCACGCGATTCCTGCTTCAACGATCTGTGCCTGAATTACTTCAGGGCTTACAAGTTCTCCACAGGCAGTTATAGCATCCGGCGCACCGACGGCTGCTGTCTTGAAAAGTCGGGGGGTTGCTGGGGAGACCCCAGCAGTATTAATACCCCCGCTTTTCGCTGTTAAAATTCTCAACCCTTCACTCAAAATATTTAACGCGGCGTTTTTATCTCTCAGGTTATAATTACTGCAACTAGGACAAGTCCATTCACGCAACTTTAAATCTTTGACTAGAGGGTTGATAAAGCCACAAGAGTTACAAGTCTGAGATGAGGGGTAAAATGTACCGATTTTTTGCACAATTCTGTCATGCCAAATAGCTTTGTATTCAAGCATAGTGGTAAATTTAGACCAACTTGCATCGGTTATACTCAAAGCTAGTTTATGGTTTTTCACCATATTGGCAACTCGCAAATATTCAATACAGATAATACTGTTTTCTTTAATTAAACGAGTCGAGAGTTTGTGCAAAAATTCATCTCTCAAATTGGTAATCCGTTCGTAAATTTGAGCCAGCTTGATTTTCGCTTTGACTCTATTGTTACTACCTTTTACGCTGCGGGATAATTTTTTATTTGCCTTGCGTAACTTCCTTTTTTGAGTTCTATAATATTTCGGATTATCTACAACTTCACCATCGCTAGTAACGAGATAAGACTTAATTCCCAAGTCTAGCCCAATATTTCGTGTGACTTGAGGGTATTTTTCTAACTCAGTTTCGCATAAAATACTTGCAATATACTTACCAGAAGAAGTCCGAGTTATCGTAACGTTTACAACATGACCGGCAATGTCTTGGGATTTGTGAAATTTCACCCACCCTAACTTCGGAAGTTTTAAGCGATTCTCTATTACCTGAATGTTACCGTTTGTCAGATTCGTCTTGTAAGACTGCTTGCAACCGTGCTTCTTTTTGAATTTAGGGAAGCCGACACCTTTTTTATTTTTGGACTTCTTTAAATCAGCAAAAAAGTTCTTGTCCGCTATCTCTAAATTCTTCAGTGAATTCTGTAAGGCAAACTTATCTACTTGTTTTAAGCATTCGATCTCCTTTTTTAGTAGGGTCAACTGCTGACTACAAGCGTTATAGTTTAACGTTTTCTGCTCAGTCGTATATAACTCTTGCCTCAATGCTAGAAAACGGTTATACACAAACCTAGCGCAACCAATTGTCTTATTAATTAAGACTTCTTGATTATGGCTAGGAATAAGTGTAACTTTAAACGCTTTTTGCATTTCTATTTTAATATTCCACTATAATAATTTTACCATAATACGCAAGCATCTAATATTCTAAATGTATAAATATGGAGCGCCTAACTCATGACTTGAAGTCACGAGTGGCGTAGGGCAGAAATCAATGTCCTTACTCCAGCGATATTCTTCAAACTCAAATGCAAGAAGGGTTCCGCCACAGAAGTAAGCAGAACCCTTGTTAAGTATGTCCGAATCTAAGCATTCAAGAACTGTGAGAATTTGATTATGGTGTTCTAACCTAAAGGTCATAAAGAAACTTGCAACCAAGATTTATAGCGTCTGGCGAGTTCCTTAAGAAAATTGAGTTCTTCACCTTCAAGATTGTTAAATAGGTTGCGATATTGCCAACCACGCTCGTAGCGACTCAGCATTTTTTCTGAAGTAAACCGATATACATCAGCCGTTTGCCAACAAATTGACTCCAGAAAAGGCAGCTTTTTGGGGACAATAACAGGATTATCTGTTGGTGTTGCGGTTGTCATAATTATTTTAATCAACCACTTTCGCTTTACTTTAATTTTAGATTAGTACTACCGAATCTTGAAATTTAATTTTCTCATAATAGGACTTACGCAAAAGTACACGCTGTAGGGGCAATTCATGAATTGCACCTACGTGAAAATAAGGGTTTCGGCTATTTTTTGCGTAAGTCCTGCCTAATTATAAATTATCCGAACTGGGATAAACTCTTCCTTTCCAAGCGCCGCCGCGTCCTTGCCAGTGACGTAATGCTGAGTCTAGAGTCATCAGGGTATAGAGAAAAGCGATCGCAGGTAAGCTCAACGCTAACCAGGGAGAACATTAAATACGTTGAAAGATCCAGGATAATCTTGGAGTAGGAGCGATCGCAGTGTAGTTGGTAGCAATTCGGCTTCGTTACGGGCTGGAACCACGGCACAAACTACAGGTAACGATTCTAGCTGAGTTTCTGTAACCTCTAATTGCTGGTCTGTCCGCCAAAACTGTCCCCAAAAACACAGTAATCCTAACCAAATTGTCAAGGATAACAGCGTTAATCCTAATACAGTGTCCACTTGTATGCTCTACACAACGTTCTTAATGCTTTGTTTGGATTCTACTACTCATTTGCTACTCAAAACCGCTATGCCTTACCCCAATTTTTAGCGATCGCAACCAGCGATCGCGCTACTCAAATGCTACTCATCAAAATTTGCAGACAATTACTAGAGTGAATCCCCAGTGACTACTCGTTAATCGGCTTGCCACGGATTAACCACGCTTTAATTTCTCTCAGTTCATTATTCTGATCGGCTATCTGCTCCTCAATGCCTTTGAAGCCGTAAGCGATATTTTTTGAAATTTCTGATTGATTACGAACAAGATGCTCAAAATCTCGCTTATTATTTAGGGCTTTCTCTGCTGATGCGACAGCTTTCTGAATGGTTTGCTGGCGTTTGCCCATCCACCAAGCCACCCAACCAGAGATAGAGCCAATACAAGCCAGCAGGAAACCACCCAAGCTGACATCAATTTTCATTGTCTTTATTAATTAAAATTATTTTGGAATAGCTTCCCAAACTTTTATCTTACAATTCCCAATAGGGAATGCTAACCGAAAGCGCAGTGTAAAAGGCGATATGGAATTATCGAAAATAATCACCCTTGGTATCTTATTGGGTAGTGCAATTCTGTTGCCCGTGTGTGCAATGCCACCTATTTGAAATAAGTTAACAGTTTGCACCAAATAGCCCGCTATATTTCTTGGGTTAATATTAGTCGTATCTGCAAAAACTGCGATGATATCAGAGGTAAAGCTCCTTGGTATATCGAAGTCCTTGTCACTCAAAATATTTTGATTAAATCGGAGATTCCAGTTGTAATCGCTCTTTAAATCTTGTAATCCTTCGGCTAGCTCCATATCAATTAGTTACTCTTTAGAGTGCAACTATTGATATTGTATTCTTTGCCTGCAACGGTGATTTTTTTTCCATTGATTTTACCCCCAGTGGTAACATTGCCAATTTTGTCTGGCTCGCAAAACCTGACTACACTTTTGCTATTGCCACTAGCATCGGTGTACCCAATTCTTACTAATGCTGGACGGGGACTATTAGCGCCAAACATCAAACCAGAGTCGGTATCTTTGGCGGATACGACACCCATAGCAGCACCTATATCCTTGTAGGAATTTTTCTTTCCACGCCATGCGTAACGCATTGCCCCGACGTTGCCGACCGTTCCCCCCAGGTTGATGTAGTAAACCTGGGTTTTTGCTTCCTTAGCTGCCATAATTTCTGATCCTCACAAAGTATTTTTATTAGTGGGGCGAATTCCCCACAAAGCAAACTACGGAAGATAAGCCGTAGGGCTGGCCACTAAAGCACCGGAAGAGCTAAGGGAAAAGGTAGCAGGACATGAGAAAGTGACGCTAACGGTTTGATTTTCTGTATCTATGGTGGTCTGAATATTATTCGGTCTGGTTGCAGGATCGATTGCAAGCTCCGCGACCTGCACTCTAACTGCAATTTCCCATAACTGACCTTCAAGAATAGTTGCAACAGGAGTAACGCCAGTAGCCATAAGTATGTACCCAAAAATTGTTTGGTTTTATACATCAAAGCTAGTGGCTGTAAGGTGTCGTTGTCATTAGCCATCACCCACTATCCCGATTGAACCTTAACCCTCAATCGAGTTTACGCTGACCACTTCTTAAACGTTTCCACATCGTCTTTCTTTAAGTACCACTTGCCGCCACTCTTGAAAGCCTTGAAGCGTTTGCGGATAATGTGATACCTGATAGTACTTTCAGTGAGAAATAGTAGCTTGCAAGCATCGGGTAGCGACATGTAATTATCTTCTTTATTGGCTTTGTCGCTTTGGCATCGTACTCGCTTAGTCATTCTTTGCATTATGTAAAATCCACTCTCCAATTAGGTTTATTGTTTTTTTGACCATCTTTAAAATAGCGACCATAGCGCGGTTTAACTCGTGATTCCTTGATAGGTTTATCGCGCACAATCACACCGCCTTTGAAGTAAGCATCTTTTGTATATTGCTTAGGAACATAAGGTTTTATAGCATTGAGAATCTTTTTACATTCAGTTTCATTTTTAGCATTGATGGTAACTTTGGAGTTGTCATTAAGGGTGTAGATTCCCTCATAATTGCCTTTAATGTAGCTCGGCAATGAAATCTTTTGTCCGGGCGCACCATCCCAATGAGGAACACTAATAGGATACATTGCTGATTTATATTTTTTATTGCCTTCTTTATCTACGCCGTTTTCTTCAGCACACTGAATAATAAGCTGTGGCTTGCCACCTTCATTTCGGATCTGCCAACTCATTGGGATGGCTGCTACCAAATCAAGCTTGCTGATAGCATCATCAATCATTGCTTTGATTTTTCTGTAATCAATGTCTGGGCAACACATTTCCTGCTCCGGTGGTGGTGGTGGATCGACTAAGGGCGGTGGTGGCTTGCCAAGAGGGCAATCCTTGGCGTTAAGCATTGATACATTTATTTTATAAACTTCTCCCGGAATATTTGCCCCCTCATCAAGCTTATTCAAAACTGCATTCACAGCTAGATTATTATTAACTCCTTGAATAGAAATATTAGCTGTTCCGAAAGAATAGTAAGGCATATAAAGGTCGTTGAAAGGATAGGAGCCTGTAGGACGGTCAGCATTAAATGCACCACCTAAGCCAAGGGAAATATCATAATAAGTAAATTGTGATACTTCAACACTTCCTCCTCCTCCAGTTCCACCACTAGATGATAAAAAATTCTCAATAGTCGGTGGTTCACCTTCTTCTAAATTATATTTAATCCAAGTATCGTACACTTCTTGAATGCTTGCCGGTACTTGAATTCTTTCTTGATAATAGCTTCCATCCTTAGTGAAAGCATCCCTGAAACCTAAAACTTTAGCAGCTCTTGCATACCCAAAAGAAATAGACCCGCAAGAAGATAATTCTAATTCTCTCAATTGTCTAGTTAATTTTTTAGGTATTGGTTTGGGCTTATCTATTTTAGGATTAGGATTAGGTCTATCTTTGTCTTGTGGTTCCGGTAATCGAAAGCCAGGTATGTCAAGTTCGGGTAATTCTGGAAATTTGAATTCTGGTATTTCAGGAAATTCTATTTTCGGTATTTTTGGCTGGGGAATATCAAAATGTGGTGGATTATCGCGCAAATCCCGAATAGCGTCTTTTGCCTTATCGATACTATCCTTAGTTAACTCAGTGATTTTGTGTCCGAATTCATAAGAGGCATCCTCTACCCCATCTCGCGGAAATAGAAGTTTAGAATTATCAGAATATTGTCCAGTTATCGCGTCTATTGCTCCAGTTATCGCGTACCCCGCAGAATAAGCGAGTGCTGCTAGTGCTTCATCTTGTGCATTTTGCTGTCCTCTGGTGAGTGCTGCTGCTTTTAATGCATTCCCACTGCCAATACTTCCACCAGTCGGCAGTCCATCATACGTTTGATGCGGTCTGTATGGTTGCGCTGTTTCAACTTGTTGCTGTTGTTTTGGTGGTAGTGTATGTGGTGTTGCATGGTCATCAACAGGGCGTTGAATTGGCGCAGTAGGTGTCGGAGCTTGTTCAAGTGGTGGTAAGATACTAAGCACTTTTTTAGTGTTAGTATCCATTGTTGTAGTTGGGTCGGCAAAGGTTACAGGCATTAAGGGGCATAACTCCCATAAAGCTCTACTTCACCAAGACATAAATGGTAATAGTTACTACTGCTTACCCCGGTATTCAATATTCTGAAATATGAGTAGTAATCATTGGTGGCTGTTACCGGCAAAGACAGCCACTGTGCTGGGGATGATAACCCAGCATTGTTTGATTGAGTATCTAAATCTACCCAGTTACTATTGTCGTTACTTCCTTGCAATTTCCAATTTCTTGGATAGTAATCAGTATGCGTCTCCCTGCTCTTTATTGAGTAGTGACGACAATTTAGCTTACCGCTGAGGATATAAAAACTTACCCATGAATTAGGCACTGAAGGAGTCCAGAAATCGTTGCCAATTCTATTGCAAAGCTGGTCTACTGACCCATTATCTACAGCACTAGCAGATACTGTTAATCCATTCCCATGTGGATTACTCCATGCAGTAGTATTCTTTTGTCTACCAAGATAGTAAAACAATCCGTTAGCATCGCCATTACTAACGAAGGATAACGTCACGCCTCCCGTATTACCTGTGCTACTGCTACCAGTGTCATTCGACAAGCCTGCCAATAAATTAGCCTTTGTAATTTTATATGTCGTGCCAGTGCTGTCAATCCCAATAAAATAATCTCCGCTTTCTGCTATAGTTTTAATGATTGTTGGTACAACAAAACCTGATGAATTACTACCATTATCAGAGGGAAATTCAATCAACGAAAAAATACCTTGTAGTGATATCTTTCTAAGTATTGGTTTGCCACTTACACCACCATTGATATCAAGTATGGGCAATACATCATTTAATGATGGTGTAGTGAGTGTTTTAAGCTTTGAAATTTCCATTATTTTATTCCACTACTAAAATTGATTGGTCATAAACTGGTGATTCTTCAATAACAGTACCGAGCAGCAATATCCTGTCATCATTTTGCAGTAATCCATTACCCGTTTCTTTCACTTGCACACATAACTGTGTATCTGGTGCAATATCAAAAGTTGCTGATGACGTGAAATACTTTAGTAAGTCAATGTAATAGTAAGGTCGCTGATTGAAGAGGTATATATCCACTATTTTAATTAGAGGAGTATTACTTGTTTTCATGTAAAAAGTGAGTACTTTTTTTTGATTACCTTGAAACGTTGCCTTGGTATTAGCTGCTACCGTTTCATCACTTGCAAGAATATCGCTTGAAATTGC
>JAHCSU010000075.1 GCA_023522315.1 Nostoc sp. CCCryo 231-06 | reverse complement strand
GGTTTCATTCCATACTTTCTGCCACTGCCAAGTTGACTCGGCATTGGATGCTTCCACTTGTAAATGCTGTTCGGACTCTGGCTGCTGTAATGGAACTACATACGCAACTAAGCGCTTGTCCTCTAACAAATCTTGGCGACCCACTACCACAGATTCTCGTACCACCGGATGCTGATTAATAATTGCCTCAATTTCTTCTAACTCAATTCGGAAGCCACGAATCTTAACTTGATTATCAATCCGCCCCATTACCTCAATGTTGCCGTCTGGTAGATAACGAGCTAAGTCTCCAGTTCTATAAAGACGATCGTCTAGTTCCTTACTCAAGGGATTAGGAATAAATTTCTCTTGATTGAGTTTAGGTTGGTTAAGGTAACCTCTTGCTAGACCAAGACCGCCAATGTACAGTTCTCCAGGCATTCCTGGGGGTACAAGCTTAATGGTATCTTCTTGACGGCGTAGCAGGGGATCTAGTAAATAAATTTGCGTATTAGCAATAGGTCTACCAATAAGTATCCGATTACTATTAGGTTCTACTTTATAAACCGTTGACCAAACAGTGGTTTCTGTGGGACCGTACATATTCCAAAGAGAATTTACCCTTTCTAGTAGTCGGTCGGCTAAGTCTCGATTTAGTGCCTCTCCAGTACAAATAACTTTTAGTTGTTTGTTACCCTGCCACCCCGTTGCCAAAAGCATTCGCCAAGTCGCTGGAGTTGCTTGCATAAATGTAGCGCCAGAAATTTCCAAAGTCTTAGAAAGCTTTGCTGGACTTGTCGCTACTTCACTGCTG
>JAHCSU010000074.1 GCA_023522315.1 Nostoc sp. CCCryo 231-06 | reverse complement strand
GATCGTATTTGGGACATTGGTAATTCCCGTGAGTAAAACAGGCTGAATAACCACCGTCCCCGCAGGAATATTAGCTCGTAGCCTAGCAATATCAGTAGGTTTGGTTTCAAATAGTTCAGCGACTTCTGGAAACTGGCGGGAAATAGTTTCAGCTTGTTGATTAACTTGCGCTTGCAAAGTCGTAATTTGCCTTGATAGCTGAGGTGAAAACTGTTGTTGCAACTGCTGACGTAGGCTTTCTAGTTGACGGTTAGACTGATTCCATTGTTCAATCGCGCTTTGTGCTTGGGGATTGGCAACTTTAGCATCGATTAAGCGGGAATAGTCAGCAAGATCGGCGGTAGTAGTGAGGTTTACCCACTGGTAAGCACGTTCTGGTTGTTTTTGGGCAATCAGCAAGTCAATTAAAGCCGTTCCTATATCTTGGTTGTCTTCCAAAAATTGTTGGCGATTTGCTCGTTCTAGCCCGCTACGAATTTGTAAGGTGATTTCCGCCGATTGTTCAAAATTCTTGATAGCTTCAGTTGGTTGCTGGGTATCCCGATAGGCGAAACCAATATTACTAAGGGTAGCAACTTCGCCGGAGCGATTTTTTACTTCCCTAGCGATCGGTAGAGCAGCGTTGTAGAACTCTAAAGCTTTTTGTGGTTGTCCAATGGTGTCATAGATTTCACCAATATTACTGAGGATAGAAGCTTCGCCAGAGCGATCTTTTACTTCCCTAGCGATCGGTAGAGCAGCGTTGAGGAACTCTAAAGCTTGCTGAGGTTGTCTGAGACGGTAGATTGCACCGATATTATTAAGGATAGTAGCTTCAAGTAAGCGATCTTTTACTTCTCTTTCTCTAGTAATCAGTAAAGCAGCGTTGAAGAACTCTAAAGCTTGCTGAGGTTGTCCAATACCTCTGTAGACTACACCAATATTATTGAGGATAGTAGCTTCGCCGGAGCGATTTTTTACTTCTCTAGCAATCGGTAGAGCAGCGTTGTAGAACTCTAAGGCTTTTCGGAATTGTCCAATGCTGGTGTAAACTTTACCAATATTAGTGAGAATAATCGCTTCGCTGGAGCGATCTTTTACTTCTCTTTCTCTGGTAATCGGTAAAGCGGCGTTGAAGAACTCTAATGCTTTCTGGGGTTTTCCAATGCTGTTGTATATTTCACCAATATTAGTGAGACTAATAGCTTCAAGTATGCGAATTTTTAATTCTTTAGTAATCGGTAAAGCGGCATTGTAAAACTCTAATGCTTTTTGAGGTTGTTCAATGCTTCTGTAAACTGAACCACTAATCAAAAGTGCGATCGCTTCATTTTCTTTGTCTTGAAGTTGCCTTGCTAAGGTTAGAACTCGTTGTAATGTCGCTAACGCTTCATTGGGTTTCCCTTGCTGTGTCTGTTGTACTGCTTGGTCTAGCAGTTTTAATAGTTCTTGCTGCTGGAGATTTTGTGTCTGCGCTTGGATAGGTTGCAAAATCGGAGGCGCGATTGCGCTAAGAGCGATCGCAATTAAACTAATACTTACTGCTAATAAACCACTACAAAGCCTTTTCACGCCTGACACTATAGCTATCCCTCACTGAATCAGTTAAATATATCACCTCGGTTTAAAATTTAACTTCAGTAGTGCGATCGCACTTTTCGGATGAAAGTAAAGGGTAGTTGATGAGATCGCAGTTCCAGGAGATTGTTATACAACATTTCACGATTTCAAACAGATTTCAAATATCAATTGCGATCGATAAAAGCAGACATCAAACTCCAGAAAGAAATTCATGCGACCCAAAAGTAGTGGTGCATCATCCGACCGACTCCAGGCAAATACCAACCTGGAGCAACTTACCCTATCTGGTCGCCATTAAACTCTCATGGGGCGGCTCAAAAATTGTCTCAGCTTTTAGAATCAGAAC
>JAHCSU010000073.1 GCA_023522315.1 Nostoc sp. CCCryo 231-06 | reverse complement strand
TTCGATATTATTAAGAAATATATTAGTATTTTAGCACGCTAGGTACGCAAGAACCGCATTTTTCCGCAATTGTCCTAAAATGGCTGATGAGGAATCAAGATTAACAGATAATGCATTACTTCTGACTTCCTTAAAAGCCTTAGCTAAAAACCGCCCCAACATTCCTACCCAATCTGTATACACTCGCAACAAAATAGGCAAAGCATCTCGCTCACCAATTGCTTGCTGTTGCAACGCCGGGATTAACCCACCCTGCAAAATTGAACTTTTGCCGACTCCTGATTGACCATGAATTACAGTCAATTTATGCTCAGTCCCGCCAATTCTTTCTCGCAACCGCTTAACATCTTGTCCACGACCAGAAGCGGCAATCTCCTGAGCAATTGTTTCAGGATTTTCTACTTGCAACTGTGTAGAATTAATTGCTTGTCGCTGCGGATTGAGATAAGATGCACCAACAAAGGCGCGGAAACCATACTGCTGTTCAATTTGTAATTACTCCTGTTTAATCTGAAAAGCTTTCAGATATTCGCCTTGTTCAAAATAGAGTAAGCGTAACCTTTATAATATCGATATATATAATTGTGGGTTGTACTGATGATTACTTTCAACTTTCGCAGTTTCTAAATTGCTAATTGCTGCTTGAACTTGACCTAAACCCTGTTCCGATTTGGCTAAAATAAACCGATACAATCCAAATTCATTTGATTGGAGATTAGGTATATCAGCTAATATTTGCAATGTTTGCCTTGCGAGTTGATTAGCTTCTTCCCAGCGTAACTGCTCCAAGGCTACTTCTGCCAAAAAACCATAATCTTTAGCCAATTGCAACGGCGTACCATAGTTTTGATGTAGCGGCAGAGATTTCTCCACAAGGCTTTGTAACTCTGGCCATGCTTGTAGATGTCGCAGCACTTCACCCAGTTTAGTAATATGTTTGGCGACTAAATCTGAACGTTGTGCTTGCTCAAAAATCCCAATAGCTTGCTGAAGATAATTCCTAGCCTCTTGCCAATACTTGATCTTATCTACTTGATTTTTTTCAGCTTGGCGCTCATCCGCTAAAGCAATATTAACGAGTAATATACCTTGTCGTTCTAAAACATTATTTTGTCGCCAAAAATTCAAACTCTGTTGATAGTGTTCTGTAGCAGCGTGATTCCTTGTAAAAATTGCGAACCATCTTGTAGTTGCACAAGAACCATCGGCAAAACCTTGGGGTCTACGCCAAAGCGATTTGTTAACCTTCCTAAAGCGTTGGAAAAAATCAACACTAAGGGAATGGTATAAACAACGTGACAATTTAGCTGGTTTAACTGTTCACCACGTTCAACAAAGAGATATTCTGGCTGGTAATAACCCGAAGGCTTCAAAGAATTATCCACTCTGTCGAGATTATCTATAATCCCACATTCCGCACTTCATCGTGTAATACACGAAGATTTCCAATGTCTGGC
>JAHCSU010000720.1 GCA_023522315.1 Nostoc sp. CCCryo 231-06 | reverse complement strand
AATGCCCATCTTATTGGGTACAACGGCCATAATCCCACCACAAATACCACTTTTTGCCGGAATCCCAATTTTATAAGCCCACTCACCTGCAAAGTTGTACATTCCACAGGTATACATCACACTCAAAATATCTTTGATGTAACGCTTATCCACCGCCTGTTCTTTGGTAATCGGGTTAATACCTCTGTTCGCCAGGGTAGCCGCCATCACTGCTAAGTCTTGGCAATTCACCATCACAGCACACTGCTGGAAATAAAGATCCAGCGATTCTTCAATGTTCCGGTCAATCATGCCAAAGTTGAGCATCAGATGCGCCATTGCGCGGTTGCGATGTCCGGTACTGCGTTCTGAAGTAAAAACTGAAATGTCAACGAACACATCCCGGCCAATATATCGCCGGAACATATCTAGCATTCGGTTGAGACGTTCGGTAGGGCCGGAACCTTTGATTAAGCTGGTGGTGGCGATCGCTCCAGCGTTTGCCATTGGATTATAAGGCCGCTTTGATTGCTCATCCAAAATAATCGCGTTGAATGCATCCCCCGTCGGTTCTACGCCAACTCTAGTCAAAACGTAATCCAGTCCATGATCTTCTAAGGCAAGTCCATAAGCAAACACTTTGGAAATTGACTGAATGGTAAAAAGTTGATCGTAGTCCCCAACCTTGTAAACCTGACCATCTACTGTCACAATGCAAATGCTGAACAAATCTGGGTTTACCTTTGCCAGTTCTGGAATGTATTTCGCTACTACACCCTCCCGCAGTAACTTGTACTGGGAATGCAACTCCTTAAGAACAGCTAATAATGGCGATGGATCTATAGCTAAATCTCCTTGATGTGCTTGGTTTGTCATCACGCTAATAGGATTCCCCAAAATACTCACTATATATAGTAGGGGTGCAGCTGTACATCCCTATAGTTACAAGTATTTCTGAAAAAATAGCTTGCTCTAAAAAATCATATTTGAGCAACTACTTAGGGCAGAAAATAGCTATTGTTTCTTTTGATACTAATAAAACCTTTTCTCCAAGCGATCGCAAAGATTTACTAATTTTTTTTTCATTAATTCTGAAAAACATTAAATTGAGTATCTTCCTTTTTTTTATACTCAGTATTACTGCAATATCAAGTTACATATATCACTATTTTCAGTCTAGTTATGGGAAATAAAAGTCATGATTAATCTAAGTGGAAAAAACTTTGAAAAAAGATATTAAACTCAAATTCATTTACATAATTATTTAAGATGTAACTCATATCACTACTTATTCGTAGAGAAATCTAAAGATTTCATTAAATAAGTTATTTCAAGTATTTATGCCGATGCCATTCAATTAAAGTTATATTAGCTTCTAGTTGGAAATAGCTAAAACAGATGTGATATAAAATACACAGGTAGCGACAAGCCTTTAGAAGCGATGTGAATAGGGTATCGTCACTTTCGCGTGCAATAAGCGTAAAGTTTTTTTAATAAATTTTGGACTTGCCAAAAAAAAGCGTTACATAGCCAAAGTCCTCATTTGAGAAAGGTTTCGCCCTGAAAATTGGAATTTAATTTGAGAAAGCTGCCAAGAATTACGCTAAAACCCTGATCCCCAAGCCAAAAGGTTCGTGCTAGTCTGTTGCAGTTATAAATAACAAAGTGGAAACGGAACGAATTCGAGTTTTTCAGGAGGGAAGTCACTTTTACAAAGTGAAGAATCCCGCGAATCATAAAACTTAAATTCTACAGTCGCCTTAAAAAACGGACGCATGAATCAAAGACATTTGTGGATTATTGTTGCCCTGTCTATGGCTGGTTTGGGCATACCCTCAGTTGGTTGCACTCAAACCACTAAGGGAAATGCGCTAGCTTCCCAGAAATCACCTGCCCCTGATGTGGTGAAGGTGGGAGAGTATCAATCCAGAGCAGGGAAACGAACCTTGGATGCTGTGATTACAGAAATTCATCCTCACAACGTTGGAGGACGTAAGGCGGCAACCCTTTTTATCCGAAAGATACCTGTCCTCACCTTTTTGAGTTCTGTATCAAATACGAATCTAGAAAGTAAAAAAGTTGGTGCAATTGCAGATACTAGGGGCGTACAAGAGTACGCCCTTATTGCTAGCAATTCATCAAATACACTGAATACTTCGTATGGGAACGTAACAGATGTGAGTAACCAGATTAGCTCCGGTGACAATGACCCGGTTCAGATAGCTGGTGTAATAGCAGCTAAGATCAACCAGTTGAATCGGGAAAATGTGGACGGGAGTAAGATTACCGTAAGTTGGAAAGCAAGGGAAAAATCTACTGCCAATCAAGCGGAAAATAAAAGCGCCCCAGTCCAACAAAATGGCGATCGCTATATAATCAAAATTAATGGCGAAGAATTAGTCGAAATCAACGAAGGTACGCGACTAGCAGATACCACCAACAATCTGGCGCAAGATGCATTGCAGGCAACCAATCGCCTACGGAGGCTACTAGGCAATGCATCTCCCTTAAAAGAAATTGCTAATTTACCTGTGCGTTCGCCAGTAGCAATGCCAAGGCAGCCTCAACAGATTGCCGTCGGAGTAGTGCGAACCACCTTGAGAGGTATAGCTTCTTTTTACGGCTATGACTTTTCTGGTAATCGTACTGCTAGCGGCCAGAGATTCAATCCAGAAGGCATGACTGCCGCTCATCGCAGCTTACCTTTTGGTACAAAAGTCCGTGTAACTAACACCCGCAATGGTCGTTCTGTAGTGCTGCGAATTAATGACCGAGGCCCATTCATTCGCGGTCGAGTCATTGACGTGTCTACTGGCGCAGCTCGAATTTTGGGAATGATGGGCAGTGGTGTAGCACCAGTACATATTGAAGTCTTAGGGAAATAATTATTAGGGAGTGTGGAATAAACTTAATCACTACTCCCTGAGTCCTACTCTGCCAATTTTAGATTTTGAATTTTGGATTTTGGATTCAAGGAAAAATCTAAAATCTAAAATCCAAAATTGCATGACTCCCCACTCCCATAACAATTCCCCTAGTTCAATCATCTCTTCCCTCTCTTTCAGATATAAACTAACGGGGGAGGGATCGATAAGAACTAGGGGTATTTTTGTGCGCCTGCTGACAACAGTCGCAGCTTTACGCTGCTATTTAACTAAACGCTGCTCAGAAAACAAGCTAATTGCGGTTACTGAGGATCTAAAACTAGATGAGATGACTGGCTGGTATCAGACGGCAGTCGGTCTGGTGCCAACGATGGGAAATTTGCATCAAGGTCATTTAAGCTTAATTCAACGGGCGCGGCAAGAAAATTCTACGGTGATTGTGAGTATTTTCGTCAATCCCCTGCAATTTGCTCCCAATGAGGATTATCAACGCTACCCCCGCACTTTAGAGCAAGACCAACAATTTTGCGAACAAGCTGGGGTAGATGCAATTTTTGCGCCAACTCCGGAAGAAATGGCAGTACCGCAGAAGAGTATACAAGAATCAAAGGTTACACAAGTTATCCCCCCATCTGCTATGATAACAGGCTTGTGTGGTCGTTCTCGGCAAGGTCACTTTCAGGGTGTCGCTACGATTGTGACCAAACTTTTCAACTTGGTACAGCCTGACCGTGCCTACTTTGGCAAAAAGGATGGTCAGCAACTGGCTATTATTAAACGCTTAGTAGCTGACTTAAATTTGCCAGTAGAAATTGTTGGTTGTCCAACAGTGCGGGAAGCGTCTGGTCTTGCCTTCAGTTCTCGTAATCAATATTTGACTGCAACGGCAAAAGAGCAAGCTGCGGCATTGTATCGCGGCTTGCGGCGAGCTGAAGCTGCATTCATTGCAGGCGATCGCAATAGTAACAAGTTGATAGCACTAGTACAGCAAGAAGTGGCAATAGTCAGCACGATTTTAGTGGAATATATTGAATTGGTTGAACCGACTACGTTAATGTCTTTAGAAAAAGTTCAGGAGGAAGGAATGTTGGCGATCGCAGCTCGTCTTGGGTCTACACGTTTGATTGACAATATCATATTGCGCGATCGTCAACCTATCATCGCCATTGATGGCCCAGCCGGGGCTGGAAAATCCACTGTGGCGCGTCAAGTGGCAGCTAACCTGAATCTAGTTTATTTAGATACAGGAGCAATGTACCGGGCTGTGACTTGGTTAGTACTGCAAAAGGGGATTGCTATTGATGATGAATGTGCGATCGCTAAATTAACTAACCAGTGTAAAATTGAACTTACCCCCACTCAGGATTTACAATCATCCGTGCGGGTTTGGATTGACGGTACTGATGTTACCCAGGCAATTCGCACGATTGAGGTAACTTCTATTGTATCTGCGATCGCTGCACAAAGCTATGTACGTCAAGCACTGGTTAAACAACAGCAAAACTGGGGTAAAAGAGGTGGTTTAGTGGCTGAAGGTCGGGACATCGGTACTCATGTATTCCCAGATGCCGAAGTTAAAATCTTCTTAACCGCTTCTGTGAGTGAACGCGCCCGTCGCCGCCAGGAAGACTTTAACAAACAAGGTCAACCCGAAATGAGTTTAGAGCAGCTGGAACGGGATATTGCTGAACGTGACTGGAAAGATAGTACACGCAAAGTTTCCCCTTTGCAAAAAGCAGCCGATGCGGTTGAAGTTCAAACCGATGGACTGAATATTTCTGAAGTCACAGCACAAATTGTGAACTACTACCAGCAGCGTTTATCTCAGTAGTAATTACCACTATTTGCTGTTAGTTTTTCAGATGAACTACCCCGCCCATCTAAGAAGATGGACGAGGTTTCTGACGTTTCATCTCA
>JAHCSU010000719.1 GCA_023522315.1 Nostoc sp. CCCryo 231-06 | reverse complement strand
TAACTATCTTGATTCTAACTTTCTAAAGCGACTGATGTTGAACTATAACACGGCATTTTCTCTAGTCTAAAAATCTCTCATGCTTTTCTCTTTATAAACGAACTGAGTGAGGCTTTTCGGTTGATAGATTCCTCAACTACAGCATGGGAGATAATTGACGCGATCATCCATGAATGGCATGAGAGCGCCGTAGCGATCGCTAGTCCTGAACTGGCAGATGCTTTTAGTGCCGAGACTGATGAAGTACCATTAAAGCCGCCATCTACTCACAGTGCTGTCTGAATGAGAGTATGTCAGATAACCAACAAGAAAATCCAATAGTGGAGAATGTGGAGCCGCCATTCGTTAAACTGACGGCTCCAGCATTATCTGAGATAGATTTATTACACGCTACTTGTGTCAGCATAACCTTGGATATTTTCTGGATCAAACTGACGTAATATTCGGGTTGCTTGCCGAGTTAGAGTTTCAGAACCTTGAACGGCAACTAAGTATTTACCCGCATCTAAGCGGTTGCGATAAGGTAAAGCATCGCCACTACCTACGAGTAAACCGACTCCGCCACCGACAAGTACACCACCCATAGCACCACTAGCAGCACCCAGGAGTCCGCCAACGATGTGATTTCCAACTTCACCCGCCCAGGCAAAAGTATCTAAACCAGTGATCAGGCTGAATGTAAAACCTGCAAAAAAGCCGAATGGTATGAGCCAGGTTGCCATCAGTTGTGCTTGGTTTTTGGCTTGGTCTTTGGGGTCAATTAAGCCAAACTCGTCAGCTGTTTTATATCCTTTCCCCAGGATAGTACTGTTTATGCCTTGTTCTTCTAAGGCTAAGTAAGCAGCTTCGGCTTGAATGCGGTCTGGTAATACGGCAACAAGGTAATTCATTGATTTTACAATTTGTCTAATAGAAGTTTTGCCTTAATTAACAGCGTATCAGTCCTGGTCGAATCATCTTGCATTGGGTAGGAGTTAGGAGTTAGGAGTTAGGAGTTAGGAGTTAGGAGTTAGGAGTTAGGAGTTTGCAAAGGCTTTGATTCTTACTCCCCAACGCTAGTAGGGAAGGGGTTGGGGGTCAGGTCTGTATTGAACTCAAGTGCAAAGCGCGTAGGCGTAGCCCGCACTTCGACAAAGCTCAGTGACCACCGCAGGCATCGCACAAGTTAAATATACATGGGCTGATCACTTTAGCGAATCTAGTGGCTCACAAAAATTGTTCACGCCTTGCTTGAGGACATATATCAAAACTGGTGTTGCCAAAATTTTAGGAAACGTCGGCATTGCTTTTAGATGTTCCATCATCTTTTGAGGTGAAGTATTAAGCAAATCTTCCCGATATTCTTGTTCACAAATGACCACACGCCATTTTCTAGCTAAGGCATCTAACCACTCGGAATTTGCTCTTTCTGGTTGTTGTCCGGCTCGGATAGCTAGCGTCATCGCCGCATCTTCTAAATCTCCATCACAGTCTTCAATCAAATCCAGCGCTTCCATATCGCTGGGATCATCTGCCAATTGAGAGCGAAACTGTGCAATTTCTTGAGATGTTACTTTAGTCATGAGTCTTTGACAAGGCGAGCGAGCGAACACTCAGTTATGCTATATCATTTCACAAAATTGCTGTTACAAATAGGTTTTTTTAGCAAAAAGCCTCATTCTTCAATGTAATTATTGAAAAATGAGGCATTTAGAATTTTGAATTGAGAGATGAACCAGCAGTACTAGCGTAATGCTCTGAGGGTAACAGACCGTTGTAACTGAGCTAAAGCACGGTTGTAATCCAAAATTGCTGTAACTCGATTACCTTCCGCTCTTGTGAGGTCGTTTTCAGAATTAATGACATCAGTTTGAGTGCCTACACCAGCTTGGAATCGCAAACGCGCTAAACGTAAGGCTTCCCTAGCTTGTTCTAAAGCGGTGTTAGCGGTTTGAACATTCTCTAAACTAGATTGCTGGGTAGAAAAAGCTTGTTCTACCTGAAAGCGAATTTGGTTGCGCTGTTCGGCAAATTGAGTTTCTGCGATCGCAATATTAACTCTAGACTGATCTGCCCTTGCTCTTGCTGCTCCTCCATCAAACAAATTTAGGCTTGCCCTAACTCCAAATGAATAACCATCAGTAATACTGGCATTATCATTGAACTGATCTAGCAGATCGTAGCTGGCGACCAAACTAACTTGAGGGCCTAACTCACCAAGGGCCTGCCTACGCTGTTGCTCGCTGATATTACGTTGTGCCAACTGCTGTTGCAATTCTGGACGATTTTGAAAAGCCAGCACAATACTTTGTTCTAGTGTTGGGTTCCAAAGACCAGCTAATTGTACAGGGTCAGCTGCACTGATATTTATCGCCTGCGGCAAACTTATCCGAGTTGCTAATTGACGACGGGAAATTGCCTGCTGCGATCTAGCATTAGTCAAATCTTGTTGGGCATTTGCTAAATTCACCTGCGATCGCAACACATCAAACCGTGTACCAACCCCAGCTCGCTCTAAAGCTTCTGCATCACGCAAACTAGCTTCAGAGTTCTGCACAGCCGACTGGGCAATACGTACTTGTTCATCCGCTTGTTGCAGATTGTAGTAGTCAGTGGCAACATTCAGACGGATTGTCTCAGACTGAGTTTCTACAGCCAACTCATTGAAACGTACCTGTTCTTCAGCCGCTCTGACGCTAGCTTGCACTCTCCCAGAAGTGTAGATGTTATATGAAAGTTGTGCTTGACCAGAAAAAGATGTACTGGGTTGATCTTGGTTAGAGAGTAAGCCATTTCGGCCGCTTAATTCGTCTTGAAGCTGACTACTAGCAGACTGACTACGAGTAACATCGGTGTTAACATTAAGAGTGGGCAATAAAGCAGCTTGCGCCTCCCGTAGAGCCGCTCGATTGCGTTCTAGCTCCAATAGAGATACCTGTAAATCCCGATTATTCCGCCGTGCTAGCTCCAAAGCCTGTGTCAAAGTAATCGGCTGATTTCCCTGAAGTGTCACTTCCTCCGGTTTGGTAGGAAATTGCAGGGGATTTGAACTAGGAATCAGGTTCTGTGGAATTTGCACCGGCCCTGACGGCGCAGGAGTTACGGTTCTCTGCACAGTGGGAGGTTGTACCGAACCCCCTGGCGCCGGAATTACGGTTTCAGGCACAGTGGAAGGTTGCACTGAACCCCCTGGCGCCGGAATTACGGTTTCAGGCACAGTGGGAGTTGGCGTCGAATCTGTCGGAATTGGGGCATTACTCTGAGCAATGCGTAAGCCAGCAGCATTTTGTTGTGAGCAGGTACTTGAAATCAGTAGCAAAGCAGCTGATTTGCTTTTCCCTAACTCCTGTGGACATTTTTGCGCTGACAAAAGTTTTGCTGATCCTACACCTGTAGCTGAAGTTTGTAAAAATATCTGCGACTGAGTAACAGTATTTATCTTTTGAACCACTGGCTGCTGTCCAGAAGACAGGGACAAAATTTCTTTTTGGACAGAAGAGGGTTTTGAAGTGTAGTTGGGAACTACTATGCTCTTTGATTCCTGCCCATAAGCGCTTGAGTTACTGTTTTTTTGGTTATTTTGAGCAGAACGGCTGACAGCAAGCTGTTGGGAAGAATTAGAGGTAGGTGTCAAACTGAAAAATCTACCTTTATCTTTCTTAAGTACTTGTTTTATTGGCACAACAGTATTTTCAGTCGTAAACACTGGAATACTGTTATTACTTGAAGGCTTCATACTAAATTTAGTGAAACCGAAAGCAGGTACTAGGGTTGGAACACTAACATTTGCACCGTTATGCAGTTGCGTATTCATGATGCCCCCAACTAAGTCTTGACCATAAGTAGAAGTCAAAACACTAGGAGAAGAGGCCAGCTGTACCCCAGTTAGTTTTACAGTACCAGCCCAAGCCGGCTGAGTTGTTAAGACTGCTGCTGTCACACCAGGCAATAAGCTATGGAATAATTGCTGTCCTTTCACCGCATCCCTCACACGAAAATCAATCTAGCGGCAGAAAACCTTTCTTCACCACAGAATATAGCACGATACTAAATTTAGGAAAGAATATACTACGATACTAAATTTAGGGTTCGGAACTCTGTTTGTCTTCAAAACGTCTAACAATGCGAGAAAGTTCCGCCTTTTCATCGATACTAACGCGAGTAGGAGCACCGCTAATAATCCGTTCGTAGTTTCGGAATGAATCTTTGATATCGGGCCCGTCAGCAGTAATATTATACTCACGAATGCCCTTATCATGCCAAGACCCACGCATTTTAAATACGTTAATTGCCCGCGACATTTCTCCACGAATTTCTACGTACTGTAACATCAAAATTGTATCAGTGATCGTGGAAATGTGAGAGTCAGTAATCGAATGCGCTCCCAGAAATTGATCGGTTGTGTTAGTAAAGAAACCAGTAATTTCTTCTTGTTTAGCATAACCCGTCAGACCAATCACAAACTGCCTAAATGCATTATTGCTCACTCCTCTCGCTAGTGCTGAGAGTGAATCAATGGCGATGCGGGCTGGTTTGAAGACAGCAATTTCGGATTTAATAATTTGTAAGTGGTCTTCTAAACCAGTTGATTCGGGATAGGTACAAATTATTTTGAGTAAACCCTGATCTTCTAATTCCTCAAAATCAATTCCCCAAGAGGAAGCATTACGAGATAGTTGGGCGCGTGATTCTTCGTAAGCAAATAATATTGCCTGTTCTCCATTCAGGCAGCCATCTTGAATAAACTTACTTACTAACAGGGTTTTACCAGTCCCGGTGGCTCCTGTTGCCAAAATAATCGAATCTTTAAAGAAACCACCACCGCACATTTCGTCTAAGGTTTTGACACCAGAAGATACCCTGACATTAGAAGATCGTTGAGTCAAGCGCATTGCTCCCAGTGGGAAGATGTTAACTCCTTCATTAGTAATAGTGAAGGGATACTCGCCTTTCATGTGAGTTGTGCCGCGCAACTTGAGAATTTCAGTTGTGCGACGGCGGCGTTCTCCTTCTAAAACGTTGCGAACAATTACTACATTATCGGAAACAAATTCTTCCACTCCAAAAGAGGCAACGGGGCCATATTCTTCGCTACGTTCAGTTGTAATAATAGTGGTGACATTGAGTAGTTTGAGACGGGCTACTAGGCGGAAAATCTCGCGCCGGACTACTCCCATCGCTTCATACTGTTGAAATACTGCTGTTATTGAGTCGATTGAAACTCGTTTAGCTTTGTATTTACTAATAGCATATTGCAATCGCTCAATTAGTGCAGACAGGTCAAAATTACCAACGATATCCTGACCTTCAGGATCGGGAGATGCATCGAGAATAAACAACTTGCCTTCCTCAATTAGGCGTGGCAGGTTCCACCCAAAAACATGAGCATTTTTAATAATATCACTGGGTGATTCTTCAAAAGTAACGAATACTCCTGGTTCATCAAAGTAGGTGATGCCGTTATAGAGAAACTGAAGAGAGAATAAAGTTTTGCCTGTACCGGAAGTGCCACTAATCAAGGTAGTTCTACCAATTGGTAAACCACCATGACTAATATCGTCAAACCCTTCGATCATCGTGCGAATTTTTTCTACACCTCCAATTTTAGGTGTTTTTTTTGGTTTTTCTTGCTCTGTTTCACTCATTGCTTGATAATAAAAGGCTATTAATGTTTTTTATAAGAAGAATTCAGAACTCAGAAGTCAGAATTCAGTCAATACGGTTCGGTTAAGCCCAAAAAATAAAAATGTGTAGGTTGGGTTGAGGA
>JAHCSU010000072.1 GCA_023522315.1 Nostoc sp. CCCryo 231-06 | reverse complement strand
GTTGTTGCGCCTCATCGCGCAGCTTTTGGGCTAATTTATCCTGCTCCGATTTTCCCAGACTATACCAATCGTCTTTAACTTGAACAACTAAACTACCACCAGTGAAATTAGCTTGAACAGATTGAATTAAACTATCGGAAATGCGATTGCTTGCTTGGGTGATTTGCTCCTGAATGGATGCGATTAAGCTTTGTTCTGGTGTGAGTTCTACTTTGGGTGTAGGAGTCGGTTCAACTGGTTCGGGTATTGGAGTAACTTCTATTTCCGGTATTGGAGTAACTTCTATTTCTGGGGTGGGGATAACTTCTATAGGTTTACTTTCCTCCGATGGTGCGATTAATTCTGGAGGATTAGTTATAGTTGGTTCTGGTTCGGGAGTTATTACAACGGGTACAGGTTCATCGGGAATAGTAGCAACTTGCGGTGGCGAAGAATTAGAAAATAAAGTAGTTGTCCAGATTATCGCTGCTAATAATCCAGCAATAACACTCGTTAAGCCTAAATTGGATAACTTCTTTGATAGACTTCTGGGGAGCAAAA
>JAHCSU010000718.1 GCA_023522315.1 Nostoc sp. CCCryo 231-06 | reverse complement strand
CGATATTATTAAGAAATATATTAGTATTTTAGCACGCTAGGTACGCAAGAACCACAAATTCCTCTCGTGTATTGCCTAATTTACTAGCTGTAGCATCCAAATTCCAATTATGCTCTGCTAACTGACTCAGCAATTTTTGAAGGGGGTACTGTTCGGGGAATGACGACACGACAAGCTAGGATAGCGTTACAGGCTAGGTTCGGAAGTCGCACCAAAGTCCCGCAAACAGTATTAACGACTATTTTAAGTTCTAGATGAGAAAATAGCTAGAGAAATCCGACTTAAATTTTACTCAGTATACTGAGTCTTTAAGCCGACTGCCAAAAGGGATCGCAAACTAATTCAACGAACCAAAACTGAAGTGCCACCGGGAAAAGTAGCCGGAGCTAACCCGGAGTGGCGGCAAGTAAACTTCTAACGCTGGAGCCACCGGGGAGATCCCGATGACCAAACCAAGTCTGAAAACTGGTTGCTAAAAACTTCTGTCTTCTTGCCCTCTTAATCTATCTTGCCTGCTTTCTAGCTTGTCTTTTAGAGATTCAATTTGAGACTCAAGGCGGGAACGCTTACTCATAATAATATTCCTCTACTACGTAGTGCTAAAATTACCACGTATAGAGAGTGAACGTTGTGCAGACAATAGATTACTGCTGGTGAGAGCCATTCTTAAACCTTGCCTGGATTTTCAAAGCTAGTTAAGTAGTTTCAGATTTCGGTTTCTTATTTCTACGGCAATGAATTCTTTGTGAGTTTCACTTGGCCTTGAGAAAATTAATCGTAAGAGTCTTTGAACAGGTGTTGTGTTTCTCCAGTTGACGCAGGCTGAAATAATCGCATTGCTAATGGGCAAGCGATCGCTTTCACCTTTGCTTGGTGTAGCCTTATGGTTGACACCAGTATATTAATAGTATTATCATGTCAACTGGCGAGCGCAGTGAAAATAAAATTAAAGTAAAAATGAATATCACAGTAGATGTAACACCCATCGCTGCGTTTAGGTGGAATGAAGAAAATGCCCAAAAACTCAGGGAGCTTAGAGAGAAAGCTGGATATAGTAGACAAAAGCTATCTGATGCTGTGGGAGTTTCTGTGGCTTATATTCAGCAGCTAGAGACTCCTCACGTCTTTATTAACAAACCAAAAAAACCAACTCAGATGACTGTTAGTACAGAAATTCTAGAGAAACTTTGTGCTGCTTTAGATGGGGATATCACTTCACTTATTTGGAACATAGATTACAACGGTTAAGAGAAATATCTACTACGCTCACCAGTAAAAACTGCTTGACAACCACTGGTGAGCGTAGTAATATAATAATCATAAGAGAGGAGACGAGCGCAATGCCTCTCAGAAAAACAAAGAAGCGCTCAACCCCAAACCTAGATTTGATTAACACAAAACATAGATTTGAGAAACAAGAACCCCCCGTCGTATAGCACAAGGTACGCCAGGTAAAGTCGGCTGGGGGAGATACTCAAGATCAGCAAATAAATTCACTTGGCTATACAAGGCAAAGTCTTCGGCTATATGGCTTCGCCAAATCTTTGTGAGAACGTTGTGGCTTACGCACAGCGATCTTCATGTCCAATTAAAAAGCGATCGCCGTACCTGGAAAGTCTGCGGTCGCCTTCTTAACCCTATTAGGTAATCAAATTATGCCACAAGCGACAACAACTGTAACCCCTTGTGCCAAATCAGTTGAAGAACTCAGAGTAGTAGAAATCAGCTTTTACGATCACGAAGTTTACGCTGCTGGAAAGCTGATTGCAAGCATCGGTCATGATGATAACTTAACCCAGCCTTGGTTAGTATTGATTAACGGTGTTGAAGTATTTCGCTACAACACATTTAAAAGATGTCACAGCTTCATTACATGGCATTACAAGCAAAATACATTGCCCAAACCGGAACCTGTAGTTACTCCATTCGTAAAGACTTCTTCAGTTGCTGTAAAAACAGAGTTAGAGTTTCAGGCTGAAGAAGTTCCAGCCACTACAGAACAACCCATTGTTGTACAATCGCTCTCTGATTGGGACTTTACCCTGCCGAAGTGGAATACCCCTGCTGCCATCTGCCCAGATTGTGATGGTCACGGCTGCGGTAACTGTGGGTATCGCGGTACTCGTGCAGAAGACTTGTGTATGCCAGTAGACGGCTACCGACTGACCTATGTAGGACGCACTGACCTCCAGACGGCTCACAATGTATATCTAGATGGTGAGTTCTTGGGCATACTCTTCAAGGTCAGAAACGCTGATGAATTATGGGAAAACGACCCCAAGACTTACTATTGGTGGTGCGGCGATGGAGTACGGTACTGGTGCGTCAGGGAAGCTGTAAAGGCACTATCCAGAGCAACTACTCCGATTGAACTGCCGCAAGTTCTTCGGGAGTTGGTAGCAGCGTAAGTAAAATGGTGGGTTTTAATGCCCACCATGCAACCATAACCAATCCTTGTAAAATAAAACACAGTTCGTCTTTAAAACATGAGTAGCAAGCCTTACGATCAGTTTTCTAAGGAATTATTGGAGGAGTTACTTTCTCCTTTCGGTAGAGTAGAAGTTAACAAACAAGTCACTGATGAAGCCAGATTTGTTGATGTTTTGTTTACAAGCGCACCAACTGCCCAAGCTCAAAATCTTGGATTGTTGGGCAGAATCGCTGTAGTAAATACGGCACTCTTGGAACCATTCCGCAATCAACCAAGTAGGTCAGAGGTACGCAACTGTTTTCTGAAACTGTTCACCGTGATTGCAGACTCACAACGCAAAGCCAAGCGAGAGAAAACCAGCTTACCAGAAGATAATTTAGCTCGTTTGTGGATTATATCGCCTAGCGCTTCAGCCTCTCTGTTGGAGGATTTAGAGGTTAAACTAGATTTAGAAAAGTGGAGCAGGGGAGTTTACTTTTTCCAGAAATGTTTTAGGGCAGCAATAGTAGCGGTTAACGAGCTACCAGTAACAGAAGAAACATTATGGCTGAGGATTTTGGGTAGAGGCGAAACGCAACGTACTGCCATTGATGAATTGCTGGCATTACCCGAAAGCAACCAATTAAGACAAAATACTCTGAAACTGATTACTAATTTGCGGGTCATTATAGTTCAACAGCAAGAAACTTTAACAGAAGATGAGCAGGAATTAATTATGAATTTGTCGCAAGCTTACCAGCAGTGGGAAGAAACCACTAAGCAACAAGGAGTACAAGAGGGAGTACAACTTGAACGCCGTCAGGTTGTAGAAAACTTGTTGAGATTCCGGTTTGGTTCTGTGGATGAAGAACTTTCAAAAGTAGTCGATAATTTGTTGCAGTTAGCACCAGATGACTTTGCAAGATTTTTACTGGAATTGTCTAGTTTATCCCGTGAAGAGTTGTTAGCAAGATTTAATTCACACGAATAACCTGTAACTACAAATAATTATTAGTTAAAAGCGCTTTTGTGAAATCAAGAGCGCTATTTTAGTGGCTCTACGCTTCATATATCACAATTAAACGGCTGCGCCAATGCAAAAGTGAAAATGCTTTTGGAACAAACAAATGAACTCTCAAGAAAATGCTGAACTACTTGCTGCTTTGATGCGCCAAGAGGAACTACTTAAGCAATTGGTTGCTTCAATTAATAAGCCGAAATTGGGATTGCACAGTGAAGCTGGCAGTAGCAAAATCTACTGCAATCGTCAGCACGGAGGACTATGGTACACACTAAATGGTGAACCGAGTGATGTCCCTCAAACTGCCTTAACTGGATATCTTAAAGAACTGCGGTTTGAGAATACAGAACGCCGTAAAAAAGAAACCTGCAAGTTGCTAATAACTGTTCAAGCAGACCGGACATATATTTTAGAATCAGGTTACGATACGCATTTCTCAAAGTGCATACTTGCAGCGATTGCAACTCTTACTCCAGAACAGTTGTATTCTCCAATCACATTACAGCCACAGCCAGGAACGACTGACGAAAGTGTGCTGTTCTGTCGTGTGTGGGTAAATAGTGAGTTAGTCATAGCATCCTACAACGAGCAAAGCGACTGGCGACAAATTAGTAAACAGGCAATGTCTGTTACGAAAGCTGCGAATGAAATGGCATTTTAACTCGTTGTAAACAGGGCTTGAGCAACCGTAATTAGAAGTTGCTCAAGCCTTGTCTACAGCCAACGTGTGCTGTTTACCTATTCACAAATAATCAAAGATGACTATAACAATCATTCAGCCCAGTCTTGAAAACTTACAACAGTTTTCTGACTCTTTCGACATTGAGAAACTATTGCGTTCTAAAGGAATTCTGCCGTGGCTTCTAGCAAATGGTTGGAAGCACGACGATGAATCGAGTTTGATTGCCAACATTATCGATGAATCTACCAGTATTGATGAAGTTTGGGAATCTGAAGAGTTTGATTTTAACGCCTTATCAGATGAATCAAAGTCAAAATTAAATCTGATTTTCGAGCATTTCTATCTGTAATCTTCTGTCACTCTCAATCAATAATTAACGCAAAAGTAACGAATTATGCGTGAAAAACTCTACAGTCAGATTTAATCAGTCTGACTGTAGATAAAAATCGATTCCACGATAAATTATGGCACACTTCACTGCTAATAAGATGGAATTAAATTTGATTAAGGTTTACGACACGACGCTATTAAGCTCATCAAAAGTTTACCAAATAAACGGTACGCTTTCCCGATATTTGGGCGATGTAGGTACTATAAAACATCCACAGTATCTGTTTCTACCTCTGCCAAATCAAAAGAAAAAAGCCAGCTTTCGACTAAATCGAAACAAACTTATGACTCGTTGTTATGAAGTCGAAGGCATGGTTTATCAAAAGCCCGTGGTACAGGATAATTCACAGCAACTTCAACTATTTTAGTTATGTCGATACATAAACCACCAGTCATTAAAAGACATATTCGGCTACAAAAAAGCTCTAAAAAAGTAATAGACATCTCCAAAATAGTAATGTTCCGTGGTAAAAGAATATAATAAATGTTTTTTGACACCTAATTATGACTTCTATACTGAATCACATTGAAGAGAATCCTAAAGAAACACAACGCTTAATTGGATTGGGGTATCCTGAACTACAACAGTTAATTCAGAATGCGGAACAATTACACGATGAGAAACAAGCTATATTAGAATCAAAAAAAATTAGAATTATTACTGGAGGAGGAGGTCGCAAGCCAAAAATGTCTGTAAAAGAACAAATAATTTTAACTTTGGTCTATCTCAGACATCTGACAACATTTCAACTTCTGGGTATTCAGTTTGGAGTAAGTGAATCAACAGCGAATGACACATTTAACTACTGGTTGCCTTACTTGCGAGAATTGCTACCATCTAGTTTACTAGAACAAGTAAAAAAAACGACTTTGACCATGAATTAGTAAAAGAAATACTCACGGAATATGAATTAACTGTTGATAGCTATGAACAAGTCAGAGAGAGACCTGGAGATAATAGTGAGCAAGAAAAATATTACTCTGGCAAAAAGAGTAATCATACATTTAAAACTCAAATGGTTATCTTACCAGACGGTAGAGATATCGTTGATGTTATAGCCGGTGAACCTGGGTCAAAAAGCGATATAACTTTGTTTCGAGAAAATCGCGATAACTTTGACCCAAAACAAAAATTTAAGGGAGATTTAGGGTACAAGGGGGAAAATTTAATTGACACTCCAATTAAGAAACCAAGAAATGGGGAGTTGACAATTGAACAGAAAATAGAAAATAAGGAGTTTTCGTCTAAACGAATATTTATTGAACATCGAATCCGTTCGGTGAAAATATTTCGAGTCGTCCAAGACAGATTTAGGTTAAATCCCAAAAAGTATGAACAAGTAATTTTGACAATTTGTGGACTAGTAAGATTACGAATTAGAGCGTTAATATTGCCAACAAAAATAGCCCCCTTACCGTCAGGCTAAAATCAACGCATATAACTACATATTTTTGCCTTGTTATTATCAATAAATATCTCAAAGCCATATTTTCTCGTATTGACTAGCTAATTAGCGATGCTTGCACTTGCATCTTATAAGCTAGTCACAGCAAAGCTTTGATAGTTTTCGGAGATGTCTAATGCAGGAAATTCAGGCGCTGCGGATTTTGATTTATCTCTTAGAGGGAGCTTGTCGGCGGTATTTGCGTTCGGTGCTGGTGAAGCGAAGGAAAGCTTCATAGAGATCAGGCACTCAGTGATTCCGGTTCTGTGCGCGATATTTCCAAAACTCGCTGTAACCAATATGAAGCTTGAAGAGATGCAGATTGCTTTTGTTCGGCATCAGTCCAAATATTGTCCCAATGGAATAACCAACGAGTCAGAAGACGAACTAAGTCAACTAACTCACAAGCTCGGTCAATATCATCTGCCTTTACCATGTCTGGGACAGTCCATTCAATAAAGTATCTGCTTTCATCGACCAAAGCCAGTATTAAATTTTCTGATGAGCCTTGAGTCAATAAAGATTGAATCTGTGACAAGTGTGTAGCTAAACGTCGTAAACGTGTAGGAACATCATCTTGCATAAAAATTTGTTGCTTTGGTGTGACTTCGATCATAAATTTACTAGGAACTCGTTAATCAGTTGAGCTACCCTTTCTCTAATATTAGGGTCTAAAAGTTCCATTGAACGGTTTTGCCGGGGACGAAGATTGACCATTGACTCATAAATGATTTTTCCAGTTATTGGCATAAAACTGGCAGCCCAAATATCTTGTTGTCTGCTGCCGTCATCTAGCAATTTTTCTTCACAATCAGCGTGTAGACCACCGCCACCAACCAGCACTCGACGCTCGATATCGACTGCTGTTTTGATGTAGAACTTGTGTTTTTCCAACATTTGTTCAAGTTGGAGAAGGGTGGCGCGTTCGCGTAACAGCAAAATCATACAACTGAAAACCTTTGTAATATCATCAAAGCTAACTAGAAGGGCGCTCTGTTTCTTGCAACCAACTTAAAATAGTCAGCGCTAACTCCCAGGATTCGCGCCGCTCCCAATTAGGTAATTGATTCAGTATTCGTGCAAGAAATATTGCTGGGTTTTCCAATTCCCCGCCACGAGCCGCAACGCCATCCCTAACGAGTGCCCCCAAAGTGGCAGCTTGATTCCCTTTATAGTCAGGCTGTCTCTTAATTTCATCAACAATCCAGTCCGGTACTGTGATTGTTTTAAATCCTGGTTTCGGCATACACAACAGAGAAATAATATAAAGATAGTACGGCAGTTTACGTTATGTTTGCAAATCTTTGTGCGGTATGGTACGTTAAAAAATGAACTTAGCCTCGTTCAATGCTGTATCCCTTACACCCAATACCCCACCCCCTACACCCAAGTTCTTGACTACTCCCACAATAGCTTCACAAATAGTAGGAGCAATCGTAATGAAAAATATTGGTATTAAGCCAATACATCCTAAAGAATTTAAAAAACTTCATAACTTTTCGACTTACCAAATGAGCCGTTTGTCAGGTTACTCAGTTGAGGCACTAAAAAACTGGTTAGCTGATGAAAGTAGCTCCAGATTTGTGGAACCAAAGCCGTATGTACTTAACCATTTTGGAGCGATTCATATTTACTTATTAAGAAGTTAGTGTTTCCCAAACACTAAGTCATTAGAAAAACCCTCCCCACCAGTAGGCGTTTTTTTTATTATTAGTATTATCAGTACCGGAATTCAACCGGAATTCAATCGGAATTCAGTCGGAATTGGGTCGGAACTCAGTCGGAACTCTAGGAGCCGAAAGTATTGCTAATTCAAGGAAGCTGTGTAGTTGAACAATTGTTAACACGAGAAGAGGCAGCCAGACAATTGGAGCCATCAGTTGGAATTAGACAGTTCCAAAAGTATTTAGACTTAGCTTCTTTGTACTTGCCAGAATTTGAAGATTTTCGGGACGAAGATAATGGAGGGCTAAACCGACGAGCGAAGTTGACAAACTGGCATTTACCTGTACTTCAAAGAATTAGAAGTTACGTTTTGGTCAAGGGTTCTTTGAAGAAGGTGGCAATTGCATTAAAAAATCACCCCGAAAAGTTTTTAGGAGCCTAAATAATGATTGTTAAAGAATTTGCACAAGCTCTCAACAAAGTACCAGGAAAGATAGTTGATGAACTACGCCGTCAATATCCAGAGCAAAAATGGACGGTTGATTCACAAGTTCCAGAGGAGATTTTAGCTAAATTTCGAGATATTACCAATAGTGAAAGATTACAGTCTCAAAAACCACCTGTGGCAGATATACCCGAAGCCACAATCACCAAAGCTGATGAGGCAATTCAACAAGCTTCATACAAGTTAACTGCGGCTGATAAAGAAACTATTTCTGGTGCTATAGACGTTCAAAATGAGCAATCTAAGATTTTGGGTGCATCGACTGGTGTTACAGGAGCTTTGTTGTTCATGGAATCCTTGATTGGAGCCAAGGGGACGGTGTTGGATGCCTTTGCTGAACAATCCATGTTGGAAGTTGATAACCAGATTACCGAGATAGATCAGAGTTTGATTAATTTGGCAGAAGAAGCCTCAACAAGGCTGGGGAAGTCGATCCAAAAAAAGGAACAACTCAAAGCGCGACTCAATTTGTTGCGGGAGAGAGTCAGTTCAATGGGGACACAGATCCGATTTTAGAAGCTTATAAAACAGTAGCGGCATTGTTACAAATCCAAAATGAAACTGTTGCTACTGTTGCCGAAATCCGATTGCTTCAAGAACTATTAACTCATCAAAGGAAAAATCAGGACATGGATATTCTCAGTACGGGATTGTTTGCTACTTCAGTTGTTGGCGCTTTAGGGGGTAGTGCATATATCGTTAGTAGCGTTGTCGCTACTGGATTAATTGGTAGCGGGATATTCATTCCCTTGGGATTACTTGTTAGTGCAGGATTGACATTTCTGAGACGGGCATCAAAGTAATAGTGATGGGTGGGAGTGTTTCATAAAGCTGTTTCACAGAACTGTTTCATGAAACGTTTCAACGGTTTCATCAATGTTTCAGGGCGTGAAACACCATGAAACAGCATTCCCCCAGCGTGAAACATGAAACACCAGACAATTCCTTGCTCGAAAGCCATTATGAGCCGTAGTGTTTCATCCAACTGTTTCAGCCAACTGTTTCATGAAACGTTTCAACGGTTTCATAAGTGTTTCAGGGTCGTGAAACATGAAACGCCTTATTAAAGATATGTGTGAAACATGGGAAAAATTTGTAGTAAGAACGCGCTATAGCACAGCAGTCTCATGTATAAGAAACAACTGTACTTAGCTTTGACTGGTGTTGGCATTTGCATGTTGCCTGTAATCATCCCTTTAGTACCCAAGTTGGGGGCTTATACAGAGCTTCAACGGCTAAAAGCCACTGAAGAACTAGAACGTTCGCGCATAGAAGAACGGGCTAAAACCAGTGATGCTCTATATGAGGCGGGAGTCATGCCCACAACTCGCAAGTTGAGAATTACCAATTATTTTGATAGCGCTAAACGCAATCCCAGACCAGACACAACCTTTTATCAAGATGATGAGATTGTTGATGTTTTTGACGCAACGGGTAGGTGTATTGGGCGGATTGAAGAAGGAATTTGGAAGTGGAAGCACAAAGCTAAAGGGATTTGTAAAAGCGTTCAAAATATCAAACAAAGTAGGAGGAAGTAATGGGATTAGGTGCAGAAAGTAACAGCACTGGCAACAGTGATAGTAAGCCCAAAGATAAGAAGCGATCGCTTAGTGAAATCATCGATTTTTGTGCCAAGGCTGTTGTGATGATTGTTGGCTTACCCATTCGGGCCGCAGCTGCTATCGTCAATCAGTTTGTTGCTAACGGTGGTGCAGGTCGTGCGTTAGTTGGCGGGATTTTATTTATTGGCGGTTCCATAATCAGTGCTGATTCAACTTGGCAATTAATCTTTACTGGCCCCCCGGTTTTTCCTTGGTTTGAGCCGACTTGGAATTGGCTAAATGTGCCGTTTGTACTGTTAAACCCGTTTTTTTACCTGGCATTCATGATTTCTGTGGGTGTGCAAGTAATCGAAGCCCATGCCCTACGCGGTAAAAACCCAGATTCAGCTAGGCGGGAACTTCAAGACCACATGGTTTATGAGCTTGAAACCAAGCCTAGTGGCAAGATTGACTTGGTAGGCCAACTCTGGGCGGACTACAAGACCGCAGGTATACGCGATCGCTCTAGCGCTGGACTCGTTGTGATTGCTGTTTGGGTGTTCGATATTGTCACCACCTTTGCCGCTCGTAACCCGTTTGAATTTACAGCCCCATTCATTATTTTGGGCTGCATCTTATTTAATATCGGCACAATGATGGCGGGTGAAATTGGGTTTGCCATTTGGCGGTTGACCAAAGATTAAAGTGAGTGCCGTTCAATAACTCTTCAGTTGGGCGGCTTCTTAACTCAACGAGGCATTTGTTTTATGCAAAGTAACAATATCCCAAAAATCACAACTAAAGAAACTGAACATTTGCGATCGCAGTATCCTAGCTTGTCTCACTTGGAAGCCGGAAATATCGCCCAATGGCTGCAAGAGAGAAAAGACCAATTATTTGAAATGGCACGGGCATCTGAGAATGAAGCAGACATGACCCGTGTACTTGGTTTATTGGCTTCTGGCATCGGAGCGGTTTGTTATGCGGTGAACCCTTTGGCTATAGTTGGTGGTTTAATTGGCGGTGCTGCGTGGCTATGGTTTGTAGTAGAACACTCACGGTCATCATTGGGTTGGTAGGTGCGTTTTAACAGAATCACCATTTATTGTGATTACTCGACCGAAGTTATTTAGACGAAAGTTACACCAAGAAAATTACTTAAAGGGTGGGATTTTAAAACGTCAAGGCGGAACAATAACACCGTTTGGGCTTAGGTCGGGTGATTATGTTCAAACCACTTATAAAGGTTTAATTGTTCGTGGTTGGGTTGGTGGTTTTACCAATACAAATAAAACCAAAAATATTTCAATTTATGACCATAATTGGTCACGAGTTGGACAGTTTACTCCGTCAAACGTCAAATTAATCAAAAGGAGTTCGAGATTATGTGTTGTTGCATAGATTATTGTTGGATTTGTCGCTATCCTCCTGCCTTAGAACTCTTGCAAAAGTGTTTTGTGGTATGATAAGAGGTTTGACTATTTGTGATTAGGACAATGATATCGCAGTGAAAATAGAGAAAGCGAAACAGCTTACTTCAAAAGATCTCTTGCAAAAGTGTTTTGTGGTATAGTTAAAGGTTTGACCATTTGCGATTAGGACTTTAATTAGCAGTGAAATTTTGGAGAGCCAAACAGCTTACCTCAAGGAAATTTAAACGACTCACCGGCGTAACTCGTCGAACCTTTCAGCTAATGGTTCGTTTACTTAAAGCTGATGAGCAAAAGAAAAAGAAACCAGGCCGTCCTCCTAAACTAATTATTGAAGAGCAAGTTTTAATAGTTCTTCAATACTGGAGAGAATATCGGACTTATTATCATATTGGATTAGACTGGGGGCTTTCGGAATCTACGGTCTGTAGGATAGTTTATAAAATTGAAAATATATTAATTAAGTCAAGAAAGTTTAGTCTGCCTGGTAAAAAAGAATTGTGGAAAATGTCATCTGAAGAAGATTTAGTTGTGATGGATGTCACGGAAAGCCCAATCGAAAAACCTAAGAAAGGTCAAAAAAGGTTTTTTAGCGGCAAACAGGGAGAGCATACTTTAAAAACGCAAGTAGTTATCCACCAAAAAAGTAGTCAAATCATCTGTTTAGGGCATGGTCAGGGGAGAATCCATGATTTTCGGCTATTTAAAAGTAGTGGGATAAAATTTGGAGAATTACTCAAAGTCATAGCGGATAAAGGCTATCAAGGAATTACTAAAATTCATCAATTGAGTGAAACGCCGATTAAGAAATCAAAAGGTAAAAAATTGACGAAAGAACAGAAGAAATATAATCGAGAACTCAATCGATTAAGAATTGTTATTGAACACGTTAATCGTCGTTTAAAAATATTTAAAATTCTGTCTTGTAGATATCGAAATCGTCACCGACGTTTTGGCTTAAGGTCGAATTTAATTGCGGGAATTTATAATCACGAATTGGCATTATAAATCGATTAAAAAATCAATTTTATCAAATAATTTCAGGAATTAATTAATAACTGAAGTTGATGTTTGCTGTCAATTTTTAGTGAGTGATCGCCTGATAATACTTAATCGAAAAAAATTGATAAATTCTCACTATTTAAATTGCCAAAAACTGAAATTAAAATAACCCTTAATCATACCACAAAATATTTCTGCAAGAGTTCTAACGTAAGGAAGTTGAGATTAAAACTGATTCTAGTGGAATACAACGCCGAAAGAACATTTGGCATTTGACTGAAAAAGGTAAACTTTGGGGAACCGTCACGCGGGATAAAGCTCGGACTCACGACAAGATTGTTGAACACGTTCGCTGGTTGCCCGATGTTTTGGAAGTCATTGACTTGAATGTGGAGGTTTAACGAATACGACGACTTGAGTTTTTCAGAACAACTACAACTCTCAGAATCACTTATCATTAGGCGGCACAACCAGCAAATGTTCTTGCGTCGAAATGCCCAACTATTGCGTCATTTGTTAGAACTGGAAGATGAACAAATAGCAAGATAATCCTGAGCTAGCCCAAGTTATTCATCACCTCAATCTTCAAGAAATTCTTGCCCAGTAGCAAGGATTAAAGGGGGTTATGCGGGGAGATTCAACCCCGAAATCTCAAAGTATTTGGAGTAAGTTTTTTTCCGGATTGGGTAGAAGCTAAATGCAACTTTTTTGAATTAGAGCAAAGCAACTTGGCGTGGGCTAAATCAATTTACTTAGGCGTTGCTAATAAATTTTGGTTACAGCAGCGCTAACATAGAATTTACTTCCTCAAAAAATCAAGTATGCCCAAGACTTGGAACTTAAAGATAGATAGCTATTTTCAAGCCGCACCTAATTGCATTATCGCCACAGCCCATGTAGATACATTTCCCACAGACCTACCGCTAGAACCGAACATCAGGGAACCAAACCGCAAAAGTGCAACATACAGACAAATCTTCGACTCAG
>JAHCSU010000717.1 GCA_023522315.1 Nostoc sp. CCCryo 231-06 | reverse complement strand
TTATAACTTCACCTGAAACAGACTGATTTACGGAATTGTTCTGAAATTGATTTACTAAAGAGTGCTGAATATCTTGTTGTAACTCCGCACTATTAAGCATACTTGGCTGGATTTTGTGACCATCCTGTAAAGCTTTCTCAAAAGTAGCTTTCGTTTTCTCGCTGACATAATTACTACCATTGAGAGTGATGCTTACTTTCGAGCCTTTAGGAACTTCGGTGGTTTGAGGCTCAAACTGATAGGGATCAATATCTTGTAAAGACAAACCAGCTATACGCAATTGCATAACTGCTTGCCGCATCTGGAGATCGCTGTCTTTTTCCCGACTGGGATTCAAAGCTATTGCTAGATGCGGGCGATCGCCAAGGGTAGTTTTCACAAAATTAGTGAGAATCTGCCTAGGCCCAATCTCTACGAAGCAATAACCACCTGCTGCATAGAGATTCTCTATTTCTTGCTCAAACAACACTGACTGGAGAAGATGACTTTCTAAAGTTTTTTGAATAATCTCAGGGTTAGTTGAGTAAGCTTCGCCAGTTGTATTGGAATAAACTGGAATTTTTGGACTATTGAAGGTGATCGACCGCACAGCATCCGCAAAGGGTTCGCAAGCATGACTGACAAAACGAGTGTGGAATGCCGCAGATACAGGTAGTGGGGTGACAGAATAACCGCGTTTGCTAAGAATTTGTTGTATAGTGGCGATTTCTGGATTAGCACCCGATAGCACGACCTGATTCGGAGAATTAAAGTTGGCAATATTCAGATGAGACAAACCCTTGATGATTTCTGGAATTTTCCGAATCTCTCCATTCACAGCCAGCATAGTACCAGTATCACAATCAGCACCATTTTTCGGCTTACTCATTGCTTGACCCCTAGCTTTTACTAGGTAAAAGTAATCTGCGTCGCTTAAAACTCCAGCAGCCCAAAGAGCGGTCAATTCCCCAAAGCTATGCCCTGCGACAAAATCTGCCTTGAACCCAGCTTGTTGTAGGATTTTGTATAAACCTGCACTAAAAGCGCCTATAGCTGCTTGAGCATTTTCAGTTCGTTGCAATGCTTTAGTCTGGCTAGTTTTTTCCTCACTATCAAAGGTGGGACGAGGAAAAACAGTTTGAGAAAGTGCTTGTAAACTATCTTGAATAAATAGGTAGTCCAGAGACTTGTAGGCTTGACGGAGGGGAGGGAAGTTGATGGCTAATTTACTACCCATATTCAAATACTGAGACCCCTGTCCAGGAAACAAAGCCACTACTTTGCCTTTTAGAGACATACCACTCTTACGGTAATAGACTCCACGCGGGTGTTCCCAAGATGCTGCT
>JAHCSU010000716.1 GCA_023522315.1 Nostoc sp. CCCryo 231-06 | reverse complement strand
GAATTATGAATTATGAATTATGAATTATGAATTATGAATTATGAATTATGAATTATGAATTAATTATAGGTATTTCTATACTCCATAACCCGATTCTTTCCTGTTCGCTTTGCCTCAAGCATCGCTTGATTTGCCCGATTCAGAATATCCTTAACTGTAATCGCTGGTTCTGATACAGCTATTCCAAAAGAAGCGGTAATGCCTTCGAGAATGCGATCGCCGTCCCTCAATTGCATTTGTTCAACATCTATCCTGAGTTGTTCTACTCGCTTCCTGAGGATTTCCAGTGTTACATTAGGCATCACAATCACAAATTCTTCGCCTCCCCATCTGGAAGCAATGTCAAAGGAGCGAATAGATTTTAACAGCAGTTTTGCTAATCCCTGAAGAACAATGTTGGCAGTCAAATGCCCATAGCGCGAGTTGTAAGATTTGAAGTTATCGATATCAAGGAAAATAACACTAAGAGGTTCTCCCGACCGTTCAGCCTCCGCTAGTCTCTGTTCCGTTATGGTTTGCAGATAATTTTGATTGAATAGTTGGGTCATTCCATCCCGCAAGTTATCATAAGTTAGACGTTGTTTTATCGATAGATTATTCAGTGCAATGCCTAATGTTCTAGCAATAATCTCAGTAATTTGTTGATCTTCTGGGCTGATTTCTTCAAGCGCATAGATGTGTAAAATCCCAACTACTTCACCTTGTCCAAACAATGGAACACATAGATGTGTGCCGCTAACAGGCTGTATTAAGTGATTGCATATTAGTCCTGAATTATGAGGCGATAAAAGGTTTAATTTTCCTCTCCGCAATGCCCAACAATCAGATAGTGAAAATATTTCTTTACTGGTTCTTTCATCTCCCCAAAAACTATTCATCTGAACATAATTCTTAGAATTAGCGATTATATAGATACAACCACTCATATTAGGAAATAGCTTGGAACAGGTTAAAGCGACCACTTGATACACCTCATCTTCAGATTCGCAGCAATAAAGCATATCCGCCATATCTGAGAGATATATAAGTTCTCGTTTTTTTGCCTCTAATTTCAGTGTTTTTTCTTCTAGCTGGGAATTTAAGTCAGTGAGCGATCGCTGCGCTTCTATGGATTCTGTAATATCGATACTAATACCACCGATGCGGCAAGCGCCAGTTGCGTAATCGCTAAACGGAAACTTAAACGATAACCAGTAGGACGGCTGATTATTACCAGGTACTTTTACCTCTTCAATCAGTTTCAAAGGCCGTAGAGTCTTCAAAACGACTTGATCGTTTTCCATAACCCGCCGTCCCTCTTCTGGATCTGGCAAAAATTGACTATCGGTTTTCCCCAACCATTCTTGTGAATCTACCAAAAATCTAGACTGTAGCTCCTGGTTGTAATAAAGCACTCTAGATTGCTCATCTTTGATATAGGCTCCAAAGGGGCCCTGATCTAGAAATAGCCGTTGCATCTGCTGGCTGCGTTGAAGTTCGCGGGTATCTTCTTGAGATTTGGCGATCGCCTCTAGAATTTGATAAGCGGTTGGCATCAGGTAGAGTAAGGCACACAAAGAAATAAACGCCATTAGATCAAGTACGCCTAAGTGCAGCAGCGACACTGCCATGTGTGGCTCGAAGATCGCTAGAAAGTGATGAAATCCGCAAAATAGTACGAATCCACCTGATAAGAAAAAGGCTAGCCAAAACTTAGAAGGGATGGTTGCCTTAGTTTTAGCAAAGAAAACCCCTATTACTATAGGGATGCCAAAGTATGAAAATGCAGTGATGCCATGAGCAATTATGCAATTCCAGTAAATAGGCTCCATTACTGACCTGATATTAAAATTTTATCCGTTTTACTATAATTCTGGATAACCTCAAAATGTAAGTAGAGAAAGGATGATTTCAGTGTCTTATGCCTTAGTTTTACAAAAGTTTTTATAGTAACTTTCTTAAAGGCTGCTCATTTTACCAAAGTCCTTGCGCCGTGGAGACCCAATGGCTTTAGACATGGGGGTAAATCGAAGTCATTAGTAGTTTTTCATAATTTTTAGTACTTTTTCATACTAATGACTAATTACAAACCTGACTTACCAAGTGAGTGAGTTCGGGTAAAATCAATTTTTCCATCGCCAATCGCACAGCATTACTCGAACCAGGAAGCGAGAAGATTAATTTATTTTGATAAACACCAGCAACAGCGCGAGAAGCGATCGCCCGCGAACCAATTTCTTGATAACTTAAAAAACGAAATAACTCACCAAATCCCGGTAAGGTTTTCTCCAGTAACTTCTCAATGGCATCATAGGTGGAATCTCTTGGTGCAATACCTGTACCACCAGTGAAAATTACAGCATCTAAATTTGAGCTTTTACCCAGATTTTCTATCTGCCCTTGAATTTGTGTTGGTTCATCTTTGATAATTGTGTAAGCCCCTACAGCATGGTTAGCGCCAAGGAGTAACTGCTGAATTAGCTGGCCACTTTTGTCTGTTTCAAAAGTGCGTGTATCGCTGACAGTAACCACAGCACAAGTTACCGCAATTCTAGGCGAGTCTGGGTGGGGTTGTGGCATTATAGGTCAGTCAGCCCCTTCGGGGAAGTCAAAAGTCAAAAGTCAAAAGTCATTAACTTTTGATCGTGGATAATTGGGCATGACAAATGGCGCATTGGGCATGACAATAATTACCGATGGCCCCATGCCCAATACAACTCTTAGAGACGCACTCGCGTTCGCTTAGAGTGAGGAATCGAGCGTCGAGAACCTCCGCAACGCACTGGCTCCCCTATGCCTCATTTTTGCTTAGTCCCAGATCGTTTTCTTCAGCATACCGTTCCATGAAACGCATAAAGCGATCCCATTCTTGGGGAGATTTCATCACGTAAAGTGCTTCTAATGCTTCCGAGCGAAGGGGATTATGTGGTTTGATGAAAGTCCGAAACGTCATATTTTC
>JAHCSU010000715.1 GCA_023522315.1 Nostoc sp. CCCryo 231-06 | reverse complement strand
CCCAACAAAAATAAGGATTATTGGCGTTGGGTTTCGTTCCTCAACCCAACCTACCTCTAGATTTATAGAAACTAGTAACAACAAAGGTTTCTGATTTTTATCTTGTGAGAGTCATAGAAGAGCGCTATAGAGGCAGGGGACTTAAACCCCCAAAGTCCCTTAATGCATCGGATTGCAAAAATTAATACCTCCTGCCCAAGGCTAATTACCTAAAAACTGGCGTGTTTTCTAATCGCGGTATAGTCTCTTGCTGTTGTATTCATTTCAATAACCAACTCTGTGCCTTGACCTAATTGAGAATTACACTTAAGTTTACCTTGATGTTTTTCAACTATAATTTCTCGACTAATTGATAGCCCTAGTCCTTGACTTTTGCCTACTGGTTTGGTGGTAAAAAACGGTTCAAATATATGTGTTTTTATATGGGGAAGTATGCCTTTGCCATTGTCAGAAATGCGAATTATAACTTTCTGTTTTCTTACTAGGCGTTTGTCATTTACCCAAGGTTCATTACGATTAACCAATGATAAATGACTTCTGAGAAGCTCTGTATTAATAAAAATTTTGGGAGTAAAAGAATAATCATGTTTCATCCTTTCTTCTAAAGCATCAATGGCATTAGTTAAGATGTTCATGAATACCTGATTTAGTTCACCAGGGTAACACTCGACTAAGGGCAATTCACCAAAATTTTTAATTACTTCAATCCCTACTCTGTCAGGCTTTTCTTTCAGACGATGCTGCAAAATTCTCAGAACACTATCAAATCCTTCATGGAGGTCAACCTTTTTCATTTGACCTTCGTCAGAGGTTGAAAAATTCCGCAAGGCGAAAACAATTTCTTTAACGCGTTCAGAACCGGCTCGCATTGACCACAGCAATTTCAAAAAGTCTTTCTTCACGAAACCAAGGTCAAGGCGTTGCAAATGTAAGGCTATGACTGGGGTCGGTGTGGGATAGTAATATTGGTAAAGTTCAATCATTCTGATTAAGTCTTCGGCATATTGACTCGCAGGATGGAGATTACCATAGATGAAGCTAACGGGGTTGTTAATTTCGTTAGCCATATCCGCCACCAGTTGACCGAGATTAGCCATTTTCTGGTTCTGCAATAACTGCTTTTGGGTATATTTAAGTTCTTCGAGGGTACTTTCTAGCTGCTGTGATTTTTCCCTAACTTGGTCTTCGGTAGACTGGAGTTGTTCAAATAGTTGGTATTGTTGAGTAGCGTAGGCGCAGCCCGTCGTAGACATCGCTTTATCCTGACTAATATCCTTATGCGTCCCTGCCATCCGTAGTGGTTTACCAAATTCATCCCACTGAAATACTTTGCCACAAGTCAGAATCCATTTCCATTCGCCGGATTTAGTCAACATTCGCAATTCGACTTCAAACACAGGCGTGCATCCTTGGAGATAATCGTGCAACACCTGGTGAATTCTCAGTAAATCCTGTGGATGTACAAGTTGCTCAAAGGATTTATAATCGTTGTCGATTTCGTCTACTTTATATCCCAGAATGCTTTTCCACAGGGGATCATAATAGGTTTTGTCAGTTACCAGATTCCAATCCCACAACCCCAAGCCACTAGCGATTAATGCCATTTGTAAGGCGGCTTGTGAGCATTGGCAAGTATCTAAATTTTCTTGAGATAAGTCAATTGATTCTGGGAAACTCTGAGAATCTTGTACTGATGGAGCTTCCGGTTCATGGGTAGCGGGTTCTTCGATATGCATAGCTGCTGGTACGATGAGGAAGATATCCTGTAGCTCTCTCTACGCTGTCTTAGCACCCTGACGATCCAGTTATAGATAAATCGTCTACTTGGTTGATTGGGCTGTAACTTCCGTCAGAGATATATCAGCCCATATCATTAATTTGGATGGAATTTAGAAACAGGTAAACGGATGAATGTAACCTCTGTTGCGATCGCTGCGGCCATTTTTTAGAAAAAATAGCTACATTGTGTGCATCTACATTCTAAGATATGTCTAAAAAAAGTAGTTAGAATCACATAAAATCACCTAAAAAGCATTAAGTCATTAACGCTACAAATTATGTGAAATTAGAGCCAGTATTGGCGTGTAAATTACAAAGTATGGGACTAATTCATTTAGAAGGCGATCGCAGTACTTCTGCGTGTGAATTATATCGGTTATATTTCCGACAATATCTGAAAAAAAGTGAGAGTTTAAATAGTAATCGTGTTGAACAGTTGTTTTAACGTAAAATTAAACTGGTAGCACAACGCGAGATTTCATGGTGATAAGGTTTATTCTGAGCGACTATGTTGACCGAGCGATCGCTCAGGCAATTTATGACAAGTTAGAAGATGGTACATTTGCAGGTAGAATTCCTGTTTGCAAAGGAGTCATCGCCTTTGCATCGACTTTGCGCGAGTGTGAGGATGAATTACGCTCAACGCTGGAAGACTGGATTTTGCTTGGGTTAAAGCTGGGACATTCTCTACCAGTAATTGATAATATTGACCTCAACAAGGAGCCGACTCTTGAGCCGATGGATACCCTGTAAACGTCGGGATTTTGTGAAGAAATTACGATGGCTTGGCTTTGAGGGGCTTTTTTCTGGAACAAGACATCAATTTATGGTTTACGGGGAATATCGCCTAACTATTCCCTCTAATAATGAGTATTCTGTACCGCAATTGCGGATGATGATTCGGGAAGTTGAGGTTATTCTAGAGCGGGAAATCACGCTAGAAGAATGGAATAGCCTTTAAGATTTGCCGAGAAGCGATCGCACCTCATTTTACACTTCTTTTCTAGAGCGATGTCTAAGGGCGGGCGTAGCTGCACAGCGATCTATAAATTCTTATCGCTCTTGTTCGCTCATACAATTGGATTGACAAACTCAACACATACTAAATAGCATTAAATGAGATGCTATTCAAATACAAATATCTAAACCTCCCATGAAAATTGATTTTTTTATTGATCAAAGGCTCATAGATGATGCAATTAAAGTAACTGGACTTAAAACTAAACAAGAAGTAATTGAACTTGGACTGAAGACACTAATTAAATTAAAGCAACAAGAAAAAATAAAAGCTTATCGAGGTAATCTCCAATGGGAAGGCAATTTTGATGAGATCAGAACAAATTCATGATTATTGTAGATTCAAGTGTATGGATAGACTATTTTAACGGTAAGGAAACTCCAGAAACAAATAAGCTAGATACACTTTTGGGAGTAGAACCGCTTGCAATTGGTGATTTGATATTGACTGAGGTGCTGCAAGGATTTCGCTCTGATGCCGATTATCAAACAGCAAAGGAACTGCTGACTTCTCTGACAATTTTTGAAATGTTAGGTATTAATCTTGCTTTCAAAAGTGCTGATAACTATAGAAGTCTCCGAAAATGTGGCATTACTATTCGCAAAACGGCTGATGTAATTATCGCTACTTTTTGCATTGAAAGCCAAAACTCACTTTTGTTCAGCGACAAAGATTTCTTGCCATTTGTTCAACATCTTGGGTTGTTTACCGTTTCAACAAAAATATAAAATTTCCAGCTTCAAGGTAGAGCAATGTCTAAGGGCGGGCTATTCGGCGTCGCCTTTACAACACCATCATTCCACCTCGTGTGAGGAAAGGCGATCGCTTCTAAATTTACACTTCTTTTCTAGAGCGATGTCTAAGGGCGGGCTATTCGGCGATCGCCTTTACAACACCATCATTCCACCTCAGAACACGGAACTACTAGCTCAGAACACGATACTCCGAGTTCACAACACGAAACTCCGAGTTAAGAACATGAAAGGCCGAGCTTAGAACATAAAAGGCCGAGCTTGGAACACGAAAGGCCGAGCTTGGAACATATAGCAGTCGCCAAAGCCGTTAGGACAGTTCGCGGTAAACGCGCCTTCAACAGCGTATTTTGTGATTTTATTGTTGTCCTAAGCTCCCTGTCCGTTGCTATAAAACTCCGAGTTCAGAACATGAAAGGCCGAGCTTGGAACACGAAAGGCCGAGCTTAGAACATAAAACTCCGAGTTCAGAATATAAAACTTTGAGTTCAGCCGATCGCGCTTTTCAGTTTTATCACGGTATGCTTTGCCCAGAAGTCA
>JAHCSU010000714.1 GCA_023522315.1 Nostoc sp. CCCryo 231-06 | reverse complement strand
GATAAGGCTCCTAGGAGTCAGTTGGCAACTTATGGCTCCGAAAATGGTTTTGGCTGGCAGCTAAATGACATTGTTTCTGCCCAAATAGTCTCTGTTCCTTCTGAAGAGATTTTTACCAATGCCAAACGGACTTGGATATTGATAATGGGACTTTTAATTGCGATTTTTGCGATCGTAGTTTTCTTAATTAACTTTTTAATCAAAAAATATGTGATTCAGCGCATCAGAAGAATAGAAAAAATAGCTCAAAAAGTTAGCATTGGTGATATGAATGCTGATTTTGAAGAAAGCTCTAAAGATGAAATTGGCGGGTTAGCAGAAGCATTTAATCGGATGAAATCTAGCTTAAAAATAGCTATGGAAATGCTGAATAACCAGAGCTAATAATTCGTAATTTACGGATACAAAAACGCAATTGTTAAAAAATTATGAAAGTAGGCGTTGCTGAAATTGCAAAGCTTTTTGAGGTTCGGGAATTTGTGATGCTAAAACATTCACAAATTCGGCACGAGAACTTTGCCCAGAAGACCTAACAGCTTTTTGGACTAAGAACCTAGCTATTGGGCCAATTAAATCAGCCAATTCTCGTTCGCACTGATGCACAAACTTATCGCTGATTATTTGAGGTTCTTGGTTTGATAAATTATTTGGCTTAATTTCAGATTGAACACTAAGTTCCTGTAGTAAAGTACGTTTATCTAGTAAAAACATTGTTTTCTTCTTAAAATCAATTTGTTGATTTCCTCGAAGATGAAGGGCCAATTGACTAATTAACTCTTCACAGTTGGGCGCTGATGCTGCAACTTGTCGTAGTAATCTTGAGGCAACGGGGCCGACAAATTCCAAAAGAATTGTTTCCAATCGACTGTAATTTTCCCCAGAGAGGATAAAAGCAGGCGGATACCCAATTGAGTTT
>JAHCSU010000713.1 GCA_023522315.1 Nostoc sp. CCCryo 231-06 | reverse complement strand
CCCGCTAGCGGGGAGGGGATTAAGGGGTGGGGTGCAATGACTGTGGGAATCACAAGTAATTATGCGGACATGATATTACTTAAGCCACGACGCTAGCAGAGAAAACGAAGTCATTTGCAGTCAGGCTCGTTGAGGTAATTCCTAGCAATGAAACCAACTCTGTATTTCCTGTTTTCACGAGAGTGTCACTACCCTGTTGTGACAGTGTTAGCCCACAAAATTGAGTTACGCCAACACCGCCAAGCCCAATTTTGTCAATCCCGACTGTAAAATCAGTCACGATGTTGTTACTAATTGGTAGACTACCATTGGCAATCCAGAATTGGTCAGCACCAGTACCACCACTCAGGCGATTAGCGCCCTGTTGACCAGCAAATAGCACATCATCACCATCGCCACCAAATAGCAAATCATTCACATTAGAGAAGAGTTTGTCATCTCCAGAACCACCGTAGAGACGGTTATTGCTACCGCCACTGCTAAGGGTATCCTTACCTGAGCCACCAAATAATGATTGGCGAGAACCTTCAATTACTGTGAGACGATCATCACCTGCTGCCCCAAACAAATTATTACTACCACTGGCTTCTACTACGGTAATAACATCATTACCATTGCCAGCATCAGCGCTGGTATTTTGAGCCGGGCCATTTTGACCAATAAATATCTGATCATTACCGTCATTCCCGGAAACTGAAGAGTCACTCCCTGCAAGCAGTGTGTCATCACCATTTCCAGCTAGGATTGTGTTACCTTGAGCGCCTTCTACAAAGTCTGCTCCGTCACCTGCACTAAATAATTGTCCTGGCTGAAGATTGATAGTATCGCTGTTGTTAGAACCAAAACCGTTCGGGAAAGTAGGCTGTACAGTTGTCAGATTATTTGGTAGTTCCAAGATGCCGAGTTTTTCAGCAGCCGTATTACCTGAAATGTTAAAGTCGTTGTCGTTAATCAAAGCTAGAGTGTTCGGTGCTACCAGTGCCAGACCTTCTAATTTTTCCACCCCGGTGTAACCCAACTGAGCAGCATTAGCGATTAGGCTTTTGGTGACAGGCGTAATATTGGCAGCAACTAACTCCGCAGAGGAAAGTTGTTCGATGGTTTTATTAGCTGGCAAAGTAAAGTTAGCAGGGTTATTGATGTTCGTTGCCCCGGCTAAATCAATTTGATAAATTAGTTTATTGCCAGCAGATGTAGCATTATCATCTCGCTCAACTACTGCAAATTTGCCGTTACCTAAAGATACTGCATCGCCAATTTTGTCAGTTGCCGGTAAACCTTCCAGGAGATACAAATATTCTCCTGTTACCTGCTTGCTGACAATATCAAACTCTAGAATTCGCAGGTTGAGAGAAGCTTTAGAAGTCGCGTCATTAGCGACATCTGGATTGTCAATTGGACTTTGGATGAAAGCGTATAATTTAGTACCTTCCAGGGCTACAGCTTCAAATCCCCGGTTATTGCGGCGCTGGGCATAAACGAATGGTAATACCTCAGTCCCAAAAGTTCCCACTGGTTGATCTGGGTTGGGTGCAGTGGCAGTTCCTTGAGGAATAAAGCGGTCAATTAGTTTACCATTAACGTCAAAGTGGTAAATTGCCGGACGGTATTCATCTACCATCCAGTAGTCTCCATTTTCCGCAATTACAATACCTTCTAAGTCAGCACCCAAAGGATCGTTAGCTAGAATATTGTTGTCTAAGTCAACAGCAATTTCATCAGTGTAAGCCAAACCATTTGCCCCAGCTTGCAAATTAGGCAATCCAGTTAATGGTGTCGTCCCATCTTGGCGGAATAGTCCTGTTCTATTGGTAATGCTGATTTCACCTGTGGTGCGGTTGAGTTCAAAACTGACTATTTCTGGTTGGAAGTCGGGTAAGAAAAATGGTCTGTTTGAACCCTCAGATTCTCCATTGGGGCCTCGGTCTGTGTGGGTGACAAACTTCAGGTTGCCATTTGCTGCAAATCCTTGAAAATATAACCCAGAGAAACCACCTAAGAAAATATCTTGACCTTCAGAGGTCGTTCCTAACTTGGGTAGGTTTTGAAATTCATAGATAGTCAGCTTGGGTTGAGCAACAGGATTGCGTGGATCGTAACTAGTGGTGTCAATAGTTAGAGAATTAGGGAAGGCATTGGCAATATTTTCCCAAGGTACAAACTTGAAGTTAGAACTAATATTTTCTTCTTCACCTTCATCGCTAACTATCTTGGCAGGTTCATTGGAACCATCTTGAGTGACAAATAAACCAAATGGAAAGTTAGTCCCCAGTGGCACGTTAATGACATCTGCACCGTCTGACTCTTGTACGCTGTCGATGGCCCCATTGTTACCAACGGCAAAATTACCCACATATTCGTTGTTACCTTCACGAGTGTAAGCAACAAAGGTGTTGTCGCCTTGGCTAGATGCTAATAAGTAGCCTGTGCCATTTTTGCCGTAATAAATGGTCAGTCCTTCTACGTCATCGGTGAGATAACTACCACCCAAATCTCTGACTTGATCAATTAGCTTGCCAGTTGTGCCACCGTTTGGTTCTGCTTGGAACTTCCAAATCCCGACATTTTCCTGACCGATGTAGAGGAAACCAGTTTCCTGGTCTACTACCATACCCTCTGTTTGCGGATCGCGTCCCTCAATTGTCGGTACGGTAAATTCTCGCACTCGTTCAGCCCCAATTTTGCCATTACCTTTGTCAATCAGTTTAAACTGAGCGACATCTCCGGTTTCTCGGCGATTGGCAAAGACATAATAATCATTGGTGATTGGACTGCGGTATAGGGTAAGCCCGTAAGCACTCCGAGAAGATGAGGAATAAGGTTCTGCAAAAGGTAGCCCTTGGAAAAGGGTTCCAATATTGCTGTCGGTGATGTCTTCGAGGTAATTACCGGGAGTAGTAGGGTTGGGGTTAATTTTGAAGATTGCTAGTTTATCATTACCGCGATCGCTAGCTACGGCAATATCTACAGATTGATTGCCTAATTGAAAACCGTATTGCAGGTCAATATTGTTGTAGCGAATACCACCCGGATTAACTGTTTGCAACAAATTACCAGATAAGTCATAAACCCGCAATCCAGCATTTTTGACTGAGGTTAGTACTAAACTATCGGCAGAATTTGTGGCATTAACATAAATGGCAGGGTCATCAGCATCAGCCCGTTGATCAACTGGGAGTGTTTCATCGTCTAATAAATCGGGACGAGTTTCTAGTGTGGGTGCAGCAGTGGGAACTAAGTCTGCATCCAGCGTGAGAATTTGGGTAAATTGGCTTTGGTTGAAGTTATTATCACTCACCAGTACAATCGACTGACGACCATCTGCTAATTTGGGGCCAAAGGTGATACCTTCGATGTTATCGGTAGGCAAATCCAGATCATTTAAATTCAACAGCAGGCGTTTTTGAGCGGGTTGAATAGCAGCTAGTTGCTCAGTACTCAAATTATTCAGAGAATCGTAGAAACTAATGTCTGTTGATCCTTGCAAGGAAACTTCGTAGATTTTGATGGTATTGCCGACACCTTGTGCAAAGGAACGTTCTAACGCCAGTAAGGTTCCACGGTTATCGATGGCGAGTAAATCTGTCAAGCCATTATCAGCAGAACCTGAACTAGGGTTGGGTGGTTGAGCGATCGCATCAGTGATATAGAGGTATTCTTTTTCTGGTTGTCCACTAACCAGATTGTATTGCAGAATTCGGGAAGGGCTACCGCTAGTGAGCGAAGCCCTTAATCCATCTTGAGAAAGCGCGTTTTCAGTAGCGGTGAATAAGGTTTTTTGATCGGGTGTAATGGTGAGGCTTTCAAAGGCTAAATTATTGTAAACGCCTGATGTCTGCGTATCACCTGCATCTACAATACCGTTGCTGTTGGTATCCTCAACTACTGGCAGGAATTTGCTGGGAATAAGTAGCGATCCTATTTCTTGCCCCGTTGTAAGGGCAAATTCCTTAATAAAGGGATTGCTAACACGACCAGCAGTAGGATTAACTTCGCCTTCTAAAGAGATGAAGACTGTCCCATTATTGGTCAAAGCAATGCCTTCAGGGTCAAGGCTGTTCGTTGCAAAAAAGTTGCCGTTGTTATCTTTCAGGGGTGTGACATTGGTAAAAGTTACCCCAGTATCATCAGTGAAAGTATAGAAGCGGGCGGGGCCAAATTGGGAGCGATCGTCTGAGATAGCGTAGTAGCGGTTGTTAGATGCATCATAAGTTACACCAGACAATCCTCCTAATGGAGTTTCTACTCCATTCACTGTTCCCGCCGCGCCAGAAGGAATAAAGCCAGTAACGAAGATAGTTTGTGTTTCAAAGCCTACATTAGGAATGGTTTTACCTGGTTCAGTTGGCCCAGTTTGCACATCTGTAAATACTAAGCGATGGTCAGAACTAGGGAAGGGAAAAGTACCTACCAAGGGGAATGTCGGGTCAGTATTTAGCGGCCAAAATACTCCTGAATTGGCAATTGTCAGGTCAGTGGAGGGCAGCACATAATCAGTCCGCAGGTTGCCTGGAGCCGTATCAGCAAAGTCTGCGGTATCAAAGCTAGGATTTGCTTTTTGGCTAGCGTTTGCACCACCTTGTAAGTCTGCTTGTTGGGGGCCACCAAGACTGGTAGGGATGACATTAGTATTGATATTGGGGTTTTGCAAGAGTTGGCGAATAGCATTGTCAAAACTATCACCATCCAACGGATCGGCATTTTGATCACCCACAATCACAAAGCTTGACCCAGCAGCAATCCCGCCTGTTTTTCCCTGATCGTCGTAGATGTAATTACCTTTACCAGGAGTAATATATTCTGCCCAAAAGCGGATCTCGTCGTGGTTGCGCTTACCGTTGCGGTCTTCCGGGCCATCAAAGGTTGGGGGTGTGGGGTGGCTGGCGAGGACATGAATTGTCTCGCCGTTTACCTTAATTGGTACATCCCAATGACTCTTGGAGGAGAGACGTAAAACTTCCAGTTCGTCCTGAGAATACCAATCATTGAGCTGTGGTGTTGTAGGATCATCGGGAAGCAAAGCATTGGGCATATCCTTCCAGAGGAAGTTTTGGAAGGTGCGGACGTTGGCAGTGTCGATGGGATATTTGGATAAGAGCAACATCCCAAATTGACCAGGAAAATTACCGAACCCGAAGGCATCATCGCCATATCCCGGTTCGCCTGGGGTTGTAACTACTGCGCCGTTGTTGTTCAAGTCAAAACCAGAGGCAATACCCGTGTTGGAAGGAGCAATGTAAAAGTAAGGGTAATCAACAGGAGTTGCACCATTCTGGCTGACTGCAAGGTAATTTTGCTTGAATAACTGAACTGCTTCCTGGGAGTAGTCAAACTCATTGATCAGCAGCACATCCGGGTTGTTACGCTGGATAATTTCCGCAACAGCTTTTGCTTGAGCATTGTCAGGGGTAGACAGATCGGTTACTAGCTGACCTGTTGCGTTGCGATTCAAAGAAGCATTGAACTGAGAAAAGCGAACTGTGCTTGTAGTTACCATAGGTTAGTTCTGGGGTAGATTCCACTTTTTCTTTGCGCTTACCCTGCGGTTAGGCGTTACACATCTATGCATTAGGCAAAAATATTTATCCGATCGCTCTGAAGTTTCCCTAAAAGCGATCGCTTGAATCTGCGTTAAACAAATACAAAGCCAGTATCGGTTGCCAAATTCGTCTTTAGCTTTAACCCATCCTCAACAACAGCAATTAACTCTGTTCCATTGTTGGTAAAGATGCCAACAGCAGACTTGTTGCCAGACACGCCTGATATAGACGCTAGTGAATAATTGCTAGCAACTCCCTTGAGTTCAATCTTATCTTTATTCTTAAAGCTGGCAATATTGGCATAGTCACCATTACCGGAACTGGCATAGAAAACTGAATTGGCATTACCTAAGACGTAAGTATCTTCACCCTGATCGCCGTTGAGTAGGTCAATTTCGCTTGTACCACCTCCCCAACCAATGAGGCGGTCATTGTCCTTGCCTCCAGAAAGTGTGTCGCTGCCAAGTCCGCCTAAGATTGTGTCATCGTCATCGCCTCCACGGAGGATGTCACTACCTCCCTTGCCATCAAGGTAATCATTGCCTGCGCCACCATCGATCGTTTCATTGGCATTAGTACCGATGACGCGATCGCTCCCAGCTAAGGCATCGACTATGTTCAAACCACTAAGTTGGTCGATAAAGATGATGTCGTTACCAGATGTCGCTGTGTTATTAGCAACAGTCAGGTCAAAGCTATCGCTAACATTAGCACCACTGCTATCAGTAGCGGTAACTGTGACTCCGAAGATCCCAATTTGGGAGATAGTGCCGGATATGACACCTGTATTAGCAACAATACTAGAACCAGTGGGTAAACCTGTAGCACTGTAGGTGAGGGTGTCGCCTTGATCTACGTCAGTAAATTTGTTACTGACATTGAAAGAGAAGAGTTTGTCAGTAGAGATAATTTGATCGTCAATGGGTTGCACTAGGGTAGGTGCTTCATTAACATTGTTAACTTGGATAGTCAACACCTTTTCTACAGAAAGTCCACCATTATCAATGCTGCGTACCCGAACGCTGTAGGAGGATTTGGTTTCAAAGTCTGGGGAAGCGTTGATTTTCAAGCTATTATCTGCGATCGCAAAGGCGGTGTTATCTGTAGAACCAGTTCCACCAATTAAGCTGTAGCTGAAAGTGTTACCTGTGTCCGGGTCAGTGGTACTAAATGTACCAACCACTGTGTTGGCTGGAACATTTTCGTTGACACTGGTGGCACTCAATGCTAAATCTGTGGGAGCATTATTTGCAGACAGATTAAACCGAGCTAGGCTGGGGTCATGGTCGCTATCCTGATCGGCAAACTCTGAGTTGATGTGAACTACATCATACCCATCCAGCTTACTTAGCAAACTATTACTTACTAAAACGTGGTCAAGTGTCTGCGCGTTGCCTTGAAAGTTGTAGGTGTAACGCTCATTTGCAGGTAGGGTTTCAATTAAGGAAGTCAGCCCTACACTTTCTAAAATACTGACGGGGTTGGAGAACTCAAAGTCATTCAAGTCACCCGTTACTACTACATTGGCATTGGGGTCGATTGCTAAAATACTTTGAACAAAGTTTTTCACCAAGGTAGCTTGTTGCTGACGCTGCACTTCGCTACTAAGGGTTGGCGGTTGGTTTGGCCCATATAGTGGTTGGTCGCCACCTTTAGAATTAAAGTGGTTGCCAATTATATAAACAGTTTTACCGTTGAAAGTAAATTCACCAACTAACGGTTTGCGACTGCTAGTAAAGGCTGAGTTGGTGGGGTCAATCAAACCAGGACTATTAGAAACTGTAGGAACACCAGAAACATTAGTAACTGTGGTGTTAGAGGTAGAAGTACCACCGGGGCGATCTACAAAGTTGACACGATTGGGATTAAACAAGAAACCCACCCGGATATTTCCACCAGGTTCACCGCCATTAGTATCGTCTACTGGGTTAATTTGACGATATTGATATGTGGGGCCACCAGCAGCAATAATTGTATTAATTAATGTTTCAAAGGTGGTGCTGGCATCAACTACGCTATCATTCGTCGGCCCGTTATTGTCCTGAATTTCTTCCAGACTAATAATATCTGGTGATTTTAGGTTATTGACAATCCGGCTGGCAAGGTTATTAAACTTGGTTGCGCCATCGCTTGGGTCAAGGTTTTCGACGTTGAAGGTAGCAACTGTTAATTGATCAGTGGTGGGAGTTAAATTAGTGACTTCCTTGGTCAGCGTGTTGGAAGTCGCAGTCACCGAGGTTGGTAAAACTTCGTAGTTGCTGAAACTATAATCAACTACACCCGTAATCGTGTTGAAAGTAGCACCGACGTTAACTTTGGGTGAGCTACCAGAGGTAAATAGCGTGTCATCAATTTGGATGCGCTCTGGATTAAAATCATTGGAACTGACGAGAATACCGCCACGCGCTGTCCGTCCAGTGGCATTCGCGCCATTGTCTGCCAGCACCCAAATCTCTCCAAAAGAATTTGTTGGACTAGTTGCTACAGGATTATTTACCTGAACTACCATCCCTTCCAAACTTTCATAGAAATCAATACCATCCTGGGCAGGGTCAAAGGTGGTGGTTCCAGTTTCGATATTACCGGTAGTGTCGTTATCGATTACTGAGGTTGGAATGGTTCTGCCGCCATTACCTAGAATCGTGGCAGTTAGTACATTACCACTGGAGAGTTTGACAATTGTGGGGCTAGTAATTTCTGTGGTTGTCAGGTTGTTAGAACCAGCAGCGCCACCAGGACGGAACTCTGTTACCGTACCGCTTACCTCTACTGAGTCACCTACTTGCACAGTTGGCGCTGATGAGGTAAAGATAAAAATGCCTTCGGAAGTGCGATCGTCGCTGTCTGGGTTAGGGTTTTGGATGTAGAAACCATTAGATTTCAGGGCGGTGACAATTCCCGGTACATCAGCTACATTTTGTCCATTTAACGGTGAGATGTGGGATGCACCCTGAATGTCGTGAATCCGAGGATTGAGGACTACACCGCCCAGTGTAATGCTATCGGTGCGGAATTTTTTGAAATTGTTTTCTGATAAATCTTTGGCTGCTGTGCCGTCGTTGTAAAGAACGCTGTTGCCATCATCACTGACGAATTGAATTTGAGAGGTATTTGTTAAGTTATCAGGGATGCTGATAATTCCTTCAGGGTTGAAGCTAGCAGGAAAAGTGGCGGCACGCAATTGGGGAGCGCTATTGGGATTACCATCCCAGGTGTAGAGGCGGAAATCGTTAGGGGCTGCTCCTGCGTCTCCAGCTGGCCCGGCAATAATAACATACTGGTTATTGGCATTCTTGCGAATTTCCCGAATGCCCCGACCGCCTAAATCCAATTCGATGGGAGCGCCAAATTGTGCCGAGCCTTCTGTACCACCACCGCTAGCTGATATCAAGCTGGCGAAGTTAGTAACCTGAACGATGAGGGCGTTAGCTCGTCCAGATGGGGGAACTTGGGGGGCGCGGAAAGCAATATAGGCTGTGGTATTATTGGGAGCTATTTCCAAGCCCTCAATATTGTAGCCATTCGTTTGCTTTGATCCGACATTAGTTGCAGCACTAGCAGCCAAGCCGTAGAAATTGGCTCCCTTGCCGTGACCGTTGGTAACATCCCAATTAATGATATCTTCGCGTAAAAAGTTGTAACGTCCCCCATAGCTGAGTGTGGTGGATGCTCCCGTACCAGTAATATCTGTAGCGAAAACGCGATCGCGGTTAGGGCGAGATTTACCATCATCGCTATTGCTTTGTGATCCTAACCAAAAAATGCTATCGCCTACCCTGGTAGAAGCTTCAAGATCCACTTCTCGTAATACCCCAGAAGAACTGTCAGTCAGTCCTAGAGAGCTTGTAAAATCAAAGCCAGCTACAGGGAGTCCCGACTTGCTAGAATCGTAGAGGCGCAAAACTTGATTTTCGTCATCGGCTTCTAAGAAAAATGTTCCGCCCACGGGGATAGCTGTAGATGCATCGCTTGTACCCGTTAAAAATTGAGTTGTGACAGTACCATTATTCGCCGATGCCGCATAAGCGATCGCATAATTAGCACCACTAGCACCATCACTTACTGTCACTGTAATATTCGCATTACCAACACCTACAGGATTAATTTTCAGATTGCGGCTGCTTCCAGTGCCAGTTAGCGTTAAATTGCCGTTAGGAACCACTGCCGCATTACTGCTAGTGACTGTGACAGTCAAATTATCTATAAGAGTATCGGAGTCAGCGATCGTAAAGTTTACGCCCAGTGTCTTTGCTGGGTCATTGGCGTTGCCGATGACGCCGCTAATTGCTCCTGTCCCTGTAGTGGCCAAAGCACCGTTAGCATCTAACAGGTTTGTGGTGGTGGCTGTGTCTAGTTGAATAGTTGGCACTTGTCCAACGGCAACATCATTATCAGTAATGGTGATGTTTTGAGTAGTAGTGCTGCCAAGGCTGATACCAGAGGAAGGACTGCTGATGCTTAAGGTAGCGGTTTCTATTCCTTCAACCAGGGCATCATCAACAACGGTAAAGGTGACAAAACCTGTGGTTGAACCACTAGGGATGGTAATTATGGTGTCGCTGAGGTTGTAATCTCCTGCGGTGATGTTAGTTCCGGTTACAGCCAAGTTAACTGTTTGATTGCCGGAAACTGCACTAGAAGCTGTGGCTGTAACAGTAATTGCTGTTGTACCTGCTTCCGAACCAGCGTTGGGGCTGAGAGATAGGTTGACTGTGGGTGTTGCTGCACCACCAATGCTAAACGTGCCACTGAAATTTGTAGTGTCGGTGTCGCTACCAGTCCAGTTACTTGCTGTATTAATTGCAGTTCGCGCCGCTGCTACTGATGCAAAACTAGTCGGGCCTGTGTACCGTGAATCGTCAAATTCAGAAGATGCCTTACCGACTGCAACTGCATTGGTTCCAACAGTCAAACCAGTTGGCAAGGCAGTTGTGTTAGAATCGATCGCATTCGCATCGAAGGTGGAACGGTTGATAGTCACAGCAGCCAATAAAGTAGGCGATGTGCTGGTAGTTGAACTACCTGAGCCAGTTAGCTCACCCTGAAAGGCAATCAGCGAGTCACCGGATGTTGATAGGGCAAAGTTTGTACCGCCGCTGATATTAGTCCAACCAGTGTTAATACCTCCATCAACATAAGTAACGACAGTTCCGACAGTCTGAGCCGTGGGTGCTACATACTGCAAAACTCCTTCGCCAGTACGCAAAGAGCCAGACGACTGCCAGCCATTATCTGTAACATTAATGATAGTCCCAGCGTCGATATCTTTTAGCAGCACGAAAGAGAAAGTGTCTGGATTATCGGCAATCAGACTCAGAAATGCGACATCTCCCGCAGTTAGATTTGTAGGCATAACAATTTCCTTAATTGTGGGAAACAAGCTTGAAGAAGAAGTCAGAAGTCAGAAGTCAGAAGTCAGAATTCAGAAGTCAGAATTCAGGTGGTCGCCGAGCGCAGTCGAGGTGAGTCAGAATTAAAACAAAAAGTCAGTAATTTTAGCGAAGCCAATTAACTCGCAAACAATCTAAATCGAACAAGGGTAGTTAGTTATGTGAAAGCGATCATTACTGAATGAGATGCAATTGCTTATGTATTAAGTGCGATCGCTACACTCACCACAAGCAACTGGAGCGATCGCATTCCATAACCACAAAAGGATGAATGCAAAAACTTACTTCACCCAAAAAGTGAATATGTAGTAAAAAAGTTACACATTTTACTAGTATTAATCCATATTCAACAACCTCAAACTATCTCAGTAACATTAAGAAACCGCTAGCAAAAGGTTAAAACAACAAATATTTGCTATGGCATCTCGTCCGCCCATAAAAAAAGGCGGACAAGATGCCCGCCCCACAATAAGTAGTTGGATATTTTTTATTTGCAATTAAAAATCACTATTGATTATTTGAATTTATTAGGATTGAGGCGAGCACCGTTAGGCTGAGACTGACGACGAATTGCTACTCCACTCCGCAAATTGTTTCCAGTACCACCATCTTTGCGATCAAGGAAAGGTTTCAGATTAATCCCACCTCTAGATGAACTAACCCGATTATTGCCACTGCCTAGAAGTGTGCGTCCTAAATTATATAATTCGTTCCCTCCACTACTGCGATCGCCATAAGTGCTAACGGCTATAGTCTGCTGTCCACTGTCAGCAGTAGTCAAGTTCTGAAAAATACTGTTGCGGATAACAACAGGATCTTTCCCAGGAGGTACTGTCAGCACAATTCTACAGGTTGAATTAGCTTCTGTTGTGACGCAGACAATATTTTCGTTATTTTCTACGGATGTCTGGAGTTCTTGTAAACCATCTGGGCGATAAAGTTCTAAGCGACTGGCAATTGCTGCACAACGCCTTTGTGCGTCCCAACCACCACCCAAAGCCGCAGGCGCGGCCCAAGCAAAGTATTGACCTGGTTGACTTTGTGGCTGATACATAACGGTATACTGACCATTGTAAGTCTGACAGGTAAAGCGAGTTATACCGTCAGCTGAGGGTGAAGGCGGTATACCTGTTGATGTGTCTATTGGTACTGATGACCCACCTGATGGTACAGTTGGTACGACAACGCCATCGCCAGTAGAGTCATATTGCGCCATTGCTACGGAATTGCCCAGACACAAAGATAAGCCAAGACTACCCAAAGATATCAATCGAAATAGTTGTGATGACATAAATCATCCTCCAGTAGAAATAGGTAGGGAACTGATAGTTTAATTGACGAATAATTCTATGTTTTGATTCATCAAAAAGGCTATTTTTTTTCCTCTGTTGCTTTTTTCTCTTCGAGTAGCTTTTTCACCCGTGCTTGAATTTCTAGATGACGCCCCACTCCTTCATAGGCGTAACGGTTGTAGCTACTACGGGTCTATAATAACTTGAAAATTTTATCTATATATGCTAAGGCAAATTATTTTACAACGTCGCAGTTTGAGATGCGATGCCTACGACAGGCAAAGCCAAAGCACAGAATTAAAAAACAAAAACCCCGGCGAAACTAACCGAGGTAAGAGAGAGACTTACGCAAAACCACGCGTGGTAGGGGCACGGCACTGCCGTGCCCTTACACTTCGCAATATAATGTTGTACCGGATATGAATGGGAACGGCTATAATGTTGCAATCATTTTTGGATGAATTGACACTCCCCGCGATAAATCGACGGGGATTCTTAGTTCAACGAAACCACAAAACCAGTGATTCCTTGCGTCGTCTAAACCAGAGGTAGGATTCTCCCTAAGCGTTAATTCGGGTATGCCCTACCCTATTTGTATTAGTGCAAGTCCTGTTTCGTTTGAAACAATTTGTTTCAAAATGCTGATTTGTCTAGTCCCTATAAATCTTTTACCTACTGCTAGGAGGAAACTAGAATAATGCAGTAGAACCGCATAGATTCAATTATCAAGGTTCAGTGCTTTGTCTTTCGACGGCTAGGTTTTTTAAGTGGTTGATTACCTATGCCACTACAATTAGTATAGCAGCATCTTAGTACACTAATGAATTAAAAGCCGTCCTAGAAGAACGGGGCTTTAAACCCAATTTTTCGGTAAAATCTACATCTAATTCTTCATCACAGCGTCCAATAGCACATTGGCATCAAAGCGGACTACATCTGTGCAAGGTAGCCCAGTTTCTGCTATTGTTTGAGCGATGCTTTCCTTAGCCGCAGATTCATCCAGATGGGCTGTGTTCAGCGCTATACCAACTACAGGAACACTTCCAAAAGCACCACCGGCACTAGCAACAGTTTCGTAAAGCCGAATTACTTCTGGTAAAGGTGGAATTGGAACATGGGGATTATTACGGTTATGAGTTTGTCCCGCGCGATGTACTAACAGCAGTTGGGTTGGTTGCGAACCACGGATTAGGGGTAAGGTTGCTGTTGAACCAGGATGTAGCAGTGAACCTTGTCCTTCAATGTGCAGGATGTCGTGGTTTTTGCCATAGCGCATAACTATCTGTTCCACAGCACCGGCGGCAAAGTCTACCCGCACGGCATCTAAAGCCACGCCGTCCCCTTCTAACATCACCCCAGTTTGACCGGTAGCGAGGAATTTAGAACGCCAGCCTCGCTGTTTTGATGCCCAATGTAACTCTAAGCTAGTTGACATTTTACCGATCGCCATGTCGGTTCCCACTGTCAAAACGCGCCGACAAGTAAGGGTGCGTGCCATTCCACTAGCAACACTTATATTAGGCGGCTCTTTTCGTACATCCCAAATTACTTGCCCTGGTTTTAGCAGTGCATTTAACTCTGGTATGTTCGCCATTGGTGTATGTAAACCATTTACCAGGGACATTCCAGCTTCTAAAGCGTCTTTGATTTCCACCCAGTAATCATCTGGTACAGCACCACCTCCTGGAGCAATGCCTATTACCAAGACTTCTGGCTTGTATTCAAGGGCTGCGGCTACCGATGCTACTATTGGGATATCACGCTTGATATTTGTTAATTCTGGTAGGGATTTGCCAGCACACTCGCGATCGATTACGGCTACGATTGGGGCTTCACTGTAACGTAAAATTGCTAGCCCTGTTTTGCCGTGATGCCCAGTAATTCCCTCATGCAGCAAGATAGCTACTCGTTGATTAAGTAATAGTTGCACTGTGGTGTACCCCCAAACCTGGTAAATCGTTTGGCAAAACTCTCCCTTGTTTTAGCAATGCACCCGTAAAGGGATCATCGATTAAATTGAGGTGACTGTCTAAATCTAGATAATCAGCTAGTGGCGCTAGCTGTAATGCTGCTGTATTAGCTAACGAACTGTCAGAATAGCAACCAAACATTACTTGCAACCGACATGCTCGCGCTGTATGTACCATTCGCATTGCTTCGGTTAGTCCCCCTGATTTCATCAGTTTGATATTAATACCATCCACGTAGTTTGCCAAATCGGGAATATCGGAGCTTGTGAAGCAACTTTCATCCACAAAGATGGGTAGGGGAGAGTGTTCTTTGAGTTTTGCTAAACTTTTTTCCTGTCCCCGTGGCAATGGCTGTTCTACATATTTTATACCTAAATTAGCTAGCCAATTGCACATTGCGATCGCATCTTCCAAGCTCCAACCCCCATTAGCATCAACGAAAAATTCTAGTAATGGTGCTTCTTCTTGCACTGCTAAGAGCATTTTTTTATCTGCATCTATGCCATCTGGACTACCTAGCTTGACTTTGAAAAGGCGGACATCAGTAAATTGTAACCAGTCTCGCGCCCTAGCCCTGGCTCCTTCAGGGGAATTAATTCCAATTGTGACAGAAGTCGGTACTATGGTGTTGCGATCGAGTCCCCAAATTTGCCACAAAGGTAATCCTACGCGCTTACCCAACCAGTCGTGCATTGCCATATCCAAGGCAGCTCTAGCAGCAGAAGGAATCTGGTGTTGTGTTAAAATTTGCTCAATTTCCTGTCGTTGTAAAGGGCTGAATGCTTGCAACAGTGGCACAACTTGCTGTAGTGCGTCTTTGATTGTATCAGTTGATTGTCGATGATTACCCACACCAAATGGTGATGCTTCCCCCCAGCCTTCGATCCCATCTTGTGAAATTCTCACCCAGACATTAGTTGTCTGTGCCGTTGTACCCCGACTAATAGTCAACGGAAACCTTTTGTTTACTGTAAATAAATTTATATTTATTTGCATACTTTTTCTATATATTATGTTATAGCAAAACCCAGTGTAAGTTCAAAGTTTAGATTATCGGATACATCTGTTATACTTTTTACATTCATTACTTAATGACTAAAAATTTTATTCATTATTTTTATTTATGAATAACTTAAAAAAATGGAAGACTTTAAAATAAAAAATGGTTTTAGTTCATCCTTAGTGTTAGGTGAGGCAAGATGAAATAGAGTTACCCAATGGTAAAATTATTGATGATTATTTTGTCAATATATAGTTGGGCTGCTGTGTGTTATTCATGGAATAGTACTTATAAGTTGTTTGTAGAGTGTTTAGAGTTAGGTTCGCGTAAATGATATTCGAGGCAAATCTCTCAGGGGCGATCGCAGCATAAACACATCATGATGAGACTCTAGGTTTTCCTGAGAGATTGATGCTTTTTGGGCGAGATTGTTTACTCTGGACTCAAGTTACACTGCTTTTGTTCAACTGAACAAATTGCTCGTTTACCTTGTAAACGCTCTCCCCTCTGTGAAATTTGAACATTACCAGACAAAATAACTTGCCCTCCTGTTGGCACATATCGAATCTCATCAGCACTGGCTTTAATTTGAGCTTCTGGATATACCCAAGTAGCGTTGCCGATTGCCCTGATTTCTTTTGTACTCTCATCATAGTCTTGAACATCTGAGGTGAGGGTAATTTGTCCCGTTTCGATTAATTGGGCAATAGTCTGCGCGTTTGCTTTTGTATCACCCGTTGAGTAGAGAAATGCTGAGAACCATTCAGGAATCCGCCCTGAAGTCATGGTTGGAATAACGAAAACAGCAGCGATCGCAAGTGAGGCAAAAGCTACTAGAGAGGCGCGGCGATTTAACCGCCCAAGCAAAAAGTTCATTCGATTTATTCCTTGATGGGTCTTTTGATTTGAAGTTGATTGGTGAGCCTGTAATAGTTTGGCTTCTAGTTGAGCCTTAAATGTTGGATCTGGCTCAATACTTTCTGCAAAATGAGTCAAATGTGAAAGTAAATCTGCATCTTGTTGGGAAAGATTGGTAGGTCGATTGTTTCTAGAATTCATAGTTTTACTCACACGTAGTTTCCAGATACTTGCGTAGGTCTTTCAAAGCCCGACAAACTAGCATCTTGACGGCAGCTTCGCTTTTTCCCATAACCTGCCCCACTTCAACCGCGCTCAGTCCAGCAAAAATTCGCAAGGCAACTGCTTCTGCTCGTTCAGGGGTAAGTAAACTTAGGGCTTGGGCAATTTCCTCTAAAGACAAGTGACGAGCAACTAATTCATCTGGTGAAATCGAACCATCTGCGATCTGACTGGCTGCTTCGAGTGGCAATGTTGGGCGTTTGCGGCGAAAGTAGTCTGCTGTTTTCCGACGAGCAATTCCTAGCAGCCAAGCGGCAAATTTGCCTTGCTCCCGGAAGCTAGAGATTGCTTCTTGGGCTACTAAAAACGTTTGGGCTGCCAAATCTTGTGCATCATGAACGTTACCAACTCTTGTTAAATGGTAGCTGTAGACAGCTTTGAGGTTGCGTCGGTAAAGTTCTGCGAAAGCCTCAGAACTATGCTGCGCTTCCTGAGCCAACTCTTCATCTGACTTCATTCTGAATTCCGAAAGAAATTGATTTTGAAGTGAACAAGATAAGGGGTGATTCATTCATACTTTCCTTTAAGCCAGAAAAATGGTTCTATTGGTATGTCGTAGAAAACCATTATTTCGTAACAGCCAAGCTCTCAAAAATTGCTTAATCCAGCAAAGCAGCGTGTACCTCACGTAAACGAGAACCGCTATATCTCTCTTCTGTTTTGTAAAAATAATGCTTGAGACAAATTGTATCGTGAAGCTTTTACAGCAACTTTTTTGAGCATTTTGGCATAGAATAATATTAATAAAGTTTCTATATAGTGTCCTCGTAAGGATGATATAAAGAAAAATTCTGTATATCACTGTTACTATGGTATAGGCAGAGGGCAAGTAGCTAAATTCAGATTGGCGGTTCGTAACGTGGATGTTCTAATTGAGTCAACAAGGAGCTTTGAGAAGGATCTTGGCAAGCTGAGTGAAGATGACAAAGCCGCAACGGTTAAAAAAATCAATGATTGCGCCAGCCTCTTCCCAACTCAAAAAGCTGACGTTTATCATAAGTTGCATCGTCTTGCACTACCGTTAGATATTAATGGCTATGAATCTTCGCTCTACACGCTAAGGGTTTCGCAGAAACTAAGGGTGATTTTAACAGTAGACGAAGATCCAATTTTTGGGCAAGTTATTTTTACTCTTTTTCGAGTAGTTAAACACGATGATCTTGATAAAGCGTATAAAGATGTGGCAGAGTCTTTGTATCAAGGATTACTCCACCACAATCGAGAACCTGCCCGGATCTCGTAAGTTTGTTTATGGCACAAACCCTTACTCTGTGTGATGAATACGGCATTATTTATCAAGCTATGAACATTTTGCCAGATGACGAGCTAAAGATTGCTTTTCTTGAAGCCTTGGCAGAGCTTGAAGATAACGAGTGTCACAGAACAAGAAAATTTCCAAAAACGAGGCTGCACAAAGTAAAAGGTGTGAAGTAGGCAATTTTTTATCGTGCTGATATCGATAAAGTCTCAGGTTGGCGCATCCACGTTCAATACATTAATGGGCAAATTCATCTTAAGGATATTATCGAGGGACAAAGACACGATGATGTAATTGAGGTGATTAAATCTAAAAAGGCACGCTATGAGTAATCCTCAGTCATGGAGGTATGGAGGATGTCTTACGCTTGGCGTGCTAACAAACATGGCTGCTGCTATATAACGGGGCTTTCCGCACTATCTCAATTTGACGGATTTTTAGATTTCTCATACCCACTAAAAACCCTTAGAACCGATGGGAGGTGCTAGAGACTATGGTTATTGATTCGTTTGACTGAATATTTTCAGAGGTACAAGAGTGTAGGCTAATAATACGATAAACTTTTTAGAGTTGGAGATTAAAAGTTATGAAATAAACATGGGGTAACTAAAATGAGTAATGAAAACGAAATTCGTAAAGTAGAAAAGGCAGTAGATGACTTGCAATCTACTGTAGAAATACATGCATATTGTGTGCAAAATTGTACAATTATTATAATAGGTTCTATGAGTCTTACGGCTGGGATTAATATTCCAAATAATCTATTCCCTCAAATCGTTTCTTCTATAGTAATTTTTATTGGCGTATTTGGTATATTTTATAACATAAACACGTTTAAAAATATTGCAAACCGAAAATACTATAGATAATGATAATGACTACCTCTTTCTCAGTCTTAAATAGCACCGTACCCGAAAAAGTCTCTGCACCGGAACGCCCCAATATGGTCGGTTGAGTTGCAGAGGTTGTCTGTGTCAGGTGAGCTTGGTCGTTAGACTGCTTGAGTTTTCGGTGGCGAGTTTGAGTATCCACGCCACCTAATTTTTTAGGTTTTTATTTTGCCCATTGCTGCAAAATGTAAGCGTAAAAAGCCTCTTTATCTACCTTATCCATTGCATATATTTTCCGACCACCAGAAACTACTTTAGTACGCCCTTGACTAAGACCAGTGGTGATAATTTCTGTTTCCCATTCGCGCAGTTGATAGAATTCTGGATGTCCTAGATAAGCTGTCGCCAGCACATCCCAAAAGTAATAATCTTGGGGGATAACCAGTGCATAACATTGTCCTGCTAAATCAGAGATGGGATAGTGGCGTTGTCGTCCCATTTTGTATACTAACTCCGATGTGACTGGGACATTGTTAGTTAAATCCAAAGGACACATAATAATTTCAATTTGGGTTTGCCATACCCGCGCGGCTGAAATTGCGTCCCAATAAACATTCCATTCGGCAGAACCATCTTGTCCTGCTTCCAAACTTTTTTCTACATTACCACCAACATTTAACGCCCCTCCCATCCACACAATTTTGTGAATCTTGGCTTCAATGTCCGGTGCTTTATCCAAAGCTACTGCTACTGTGGTCAACGGGCCAGTTACCATCAACGTTACGGGGTCTGATGCCTCCTGCAACACCTTGATCATGAAATCTTGACCTGTTTCGGCAAACAATGGCGTAGTGATGGTTTCGCTTTGATTGAGAATGGGGAGATGGTCAACGATAAACGAATCACGGCGATAGAGAGTAGGAAATGGATTGATACCGCGCACAGTGCTTTCTGCAACCGGGATATGAGAAAATCCCATCAAATCTATAATTTTACGGGTGGCGCTAACAGCCGGTTGAATGTAGCAATCTGCTGGAGTGACGACGACACCAAGGAGTTCGATATTATCCATCGTCAACAGCAGCATGGTTGCTAGATAATCATCTACACCGCCATCATGATCCATTAATACTAGTTGTTTTGTCATAAAAGGAGAATTAATATGGATGAGTTTATGGAAGCTGCTATTCAAGAAGCAAAACAAGGCAGACAAGAAGGGGGAATTCCCATTGGTTCGGTTCTCGTCAAGGATGGCAAAATTCTCGGCAGAGGACACAATAAACGTGTGCAAGACGCTGATCCTGTCACTCACGCGGAAATCGATTGTCTCCGTAATGCTGGGAGAGTTGGCAGCTACAGAGGTACTACACTCTATTCAACTTTAATGCCGTGTTACCTCTGCGCTGGGGCAGTGGTACAATTTGGGATTAAAAAAGTCATCGTTGGAGAATCCAGAACTTTTCCTGGTGCTAAAGAATTTATGGTATCTCACGGTGTGGAAGTAATTGATCTTAATCTTGACGATTGCGAACAAATGATGAGTGAGTTTATTGAAACTAACCCGCAACTTTGGAATGAAGATATTGGTAATTAGAGACGCGATTAATCGTACAAGAGAGACGCGATTAATCGTACAAGAGAGACGCG
>JAHCSU010000712.1 GCA_023522315.1 Nostoc sp. CCCryo 231-06 | reverse complement strand
TGGTGTGATGGGCAACTAAATTGCCTTCATCGGCGGCGGAGGTAGTAATTATGACTTTGATTTTGCCTAAACTGCGATATGTGGCTGACGGGTTTTGATGCCCCCTGTTTGCACACCATGTACATCGACAAACCGCTCAAAAGTCATAATCTGATGCAAGCGATCGCCCGAATCAACCGCGTCTATTTTGAAAAGACAGGCGGCTTAATTGTAGACTATCTGGGACTATCCGCCGAACTCAAAACGGCGCTATCTTTTTACTCTCAAAGTGGCGGTCAAGGCAACCTTATTCTCGATCAAGAAGTGGCAGTGGGACTACTTCTAACCAAATTAGAAACCGTAGAGCAAATTATGTCAGGCTTTGCTTATCAGCATTATGTCAGGCTTTGCTTATCAGCATTATTTTGATGCTGACACGGGCGAAAAGCTAAATATTCTTAAAAATGCCACTAACTATGTAGCTGCACCAACCCTTAAAGATAGATTTCTTACCGAGGTTCTTGC
>JAHCSU010000711.1 GCA_023522315.1 Nostoc sp. CCCryo 231-06 | reverse complement strand
AATGACAAATGACAAATGACAAATGACAAATGACAAATGACAAATGACAAATGACTAATTGACTGCAAAGGTAATAAGTTGGGACGGAGAGCGGAGGGATTAATGCCTGCTTTGTGTGCTACTAATACACCCACTGCTTCTAAATATGAGTTTACCTGTATAGATTTGATCCCCAACGGTTGGGGAGGAACTTTTATAAGAGTTTTATTTTCTTCTACTGTAATTATTTGGCATAGTCTTTGGCTTAAACTCAGTAAGGCACTGCTACCACAAGCAGTTGCAGGTACGATCGCAGCATCTACTTCATCTACCCAAATATCTTCTTGCTGTGATCCGATTGCTGCTCTCTCTAGTATAAATTGTGGGGCACGACTTAATCCTACAAGCACGCACGGCAGAAAGGTATAGCCCAATTCTTCGGCGGCGGAACGGGGAGATAAATCAGGTTGTGGAGGTTCGCTCAAAAGGGCAGGAGAATGGGCGCAAGGAATTTGAAAGGTTCGCACTAGCAAATGGCTAATAACGGCTTCTGCACCTGCTAAGGGATCAACGCCTTCACCCTGGCGGTATTTCTGTACTGCTTCTGAGTCCATATCATCGGGGAAACGGGCTACAACTGCGATCGCTTCTGCCCCCGCTTTTTTAATTAATATCTCAGCTGCCCGTAATAAACTATCTGGGTTGCCAATTGTCCCCCAACTCGCTCCCGATGCTGTAGTCTGTAATTCTACATTTAATGATGCATCAGTAATTACGTAATCTGTTAAGCTTAATCCGAGAGTTGCTCTGACTGCATCTGCGGCTTGTATATGTCGTAGTCGTAACTCTGGCTCAATGGCTTGGTCTAAAAGTAAACCTACTTTATTCATGCGGACTGGACGCAAACCCCAGCATCCAGAAGCGAATTTGTCAAGACCGTAACCTTCAACATAGAAAGCATTTGGAAGATTCCAGTACAAACTTGCGCCATTAAGGACATTGGGGTGAGTAATTAGGCGATCGCAAACCTGTGCTATAACTTTGGCAACAGGTAAAGCATCTCCTGCATAACCCCCAATGGCAGCCCCAATGCCAGTTGGGACAATTAAGATAGCGGTGTATGGACGATTCATCTTAAAATTATGAGTGCCCAGTTATGAGTCATGAGTAAAAATCTAGGGCTATTTCGTTCTAAACATAAACCGCCCAGAACTAAAGTTCCAGGCTAATAACTAAAGTCCGTTAAAACGGACTATAACTTTTTCTCAGTCGTCTTTAGACGACTTTTGCTATTAGACTCAGAATTCATTCTGAGGCGGGCTAGATGAAAATGAAATAACCTTTGCCCACTCTCAACAGACGCAATTAATCGCGTGTCTCCTGTACAGACGCGATTAATTGCGTCTCTCTAATAATCACGCCTTCAACAGTAGCTTTTTGTTCGTCAACGTCCACAGAGGTAACTGCCCAACGGAGGGGTTCACCTTGTTTCTTTAACTCTGTTTCAATTACTTGTAGTAGTTCTGCGGGAGTTTCTTGTAAATCAATTTCTGCGGTAATAAAATGAGTCGTCATCTTGGTAAATCCTGTTGATTTGTAGTTTCTAGAATAGCTGATATCAGTTGCGATGAAATACTTATGTTGTTTATCACTTTTGGTAATTTCAGCGAACAGTTATCAACAATCAAGCTATATACTGATAACTGTTTACTGATTATTTGCCTTTGCCAAATTGTAACTGATAAACTATATCTTCCTTTTCTGTCTCCAGTTTCAAATCAGAAAGGGGTTTGGCAACACAAAGCAATACGTAACCTTGCTTTTGTAAATCTGGACTAACGCCCATGCCATCAGTTTGATCCACAGTTCCCTCAGATATTTGACCAGCGCAAGTTGTGCAAACACCTGCATTGCAAGAACTTGGTAGTTCCAAACCAGCAGCATCGGCAACTGATAAGATCGTTTCATCTTCGGGAACTTGCAAAGTATGAATTTTGCCTTGGTGATTAATTTCTACGGTGTAAGTTTTGGACATATACAAAGGAAGTGTGACGCAACCGACAAATTTATTATCTTATCTGAATTAGTTAAGAATATCTAGCTATTTACCATAAATATAAGGTTAAATTCTGAGATTATAGCAAGTAATTTGTAGACTAGTAACATTAATTACTATAATAAACCCAAATAAATTAGTTAAATTTACTATGAATATGCGCGATCGCGTTTCATTAGAGACTGTATCTGTAAGTCTGCCTTTTGGCATTGGTTCGATGTCGTGGAAGGTTGACACCACACAAAAGAAAGCGGCTTGGTCGCTGTATGTGGAATTGGTGACGCGCATTGCTGTGCAATCGTTAGAAGTTGACCAGGGTTTGGTACGAGAAGCGATGAACTCTCTTTATAGTTTATTTGGCACAACCCGCGAAGTTCTCAAAGCCGCCGGGCCTGATGTGGGTGCTTCTCGTGATTCACTGGGGGGAATTGCGATCGCTCATAGCTAAACTTGTAGAAGCAGATATCCCTGTAATTCCCGTCTTGTTACCACAGGTGCAAGGAATTCCAGACGATTTGGACTTCCTTAAGCAGCTAAATTGGGTGAGTTTTGCGAATGGATTAGATGATACTAAAGCGCTAGACAATCTAGTGTGGGGGATTACCCAAAAAAAGCCAATAATCGAAGTTCAAGCTGATAACCTAGCCTCTGAAAGGCGCATAGACTACACCAGACTACGCAACCTACTAGCAGCAAAAAACTGGGAAGAAGCCGACGAAGAAACCTATCAGGTGATGATTATGCCTATAGGTAAAAAACATGGCGACTACATTACCTCAAACGAACTCTTAAATTTTTCTTGCACTGACTTACGCACAATTGACCGCTTATGGGTAAAATACAGCAGTGGACACTTTGGCTTCAGCGTCCAGAAGGAAATTTACTTGAGCGTTGGCGGTAAAGCTGACGGCAAGTATTACAAAAAAGCCTGGGAGAAGTTTGGCAATCGCGTAGAATGGAGAATGATAGATAGTTGGAAATACGATCGTAATGAATTTATTTTTGATATCTCCCTAGCACCTAAAGGACACCTCCCTTATAAGAGTATTAAGTATCGAATGGAGATGTTGAGTAGTGGTGATGGTTATGGAGGAGGATTTCATATCATTGAGGTGGGCGCGGTTGGTCTCTTCTTTCACATGGAGACTTGTAAAATGTAACACGCCCTAACGGGAAGTCAAAAGTCAAAAGTCAAAAATCTATTTCTCTAGCTTTCCTTTAGTCGTTACAATTGATTTGGCAATAATTCTAATTAATTGTTCACACTCATCTAAAAGCTTTTCTACTTGTCCCTGAGTCATCATTTCTGATTTAATTAACAGCTTCAACCAGTATTTTCTTTCTTTAGCTTCTTTTAGTGCTATCGATTGCTTGCTAATAAAATCCCTATCACTTTCAGCAGACTGAGATTCTTCAACCGACATTCCGCACTTCAAGATGTAACACATTGATATTCAAGAAGATTTCCTGATAATGCTCAATGCTTAAGTATTAATACTGACAAATGTTGGTAATTTGTGATTGCTATTTAACCACCATTAGCCAGACATTGGAAATCTTCGTGTATTACACGATGAAGTGCGGAATGTGGGCTTCAATATTTGCGCCAATTGATGTTCCTGATCTGAATAACTGAGCAGGTAATAATCTTGGTGTTCCTGGTTGTTTATCTAAATAAGAACAAATTTTAGTTATTCTGACAGCGAATTCAAAAGCTCTATCAGGAATTGGTATATGATTACTCATAATAAAAAGTATACCAAAACTCAATTATTATTTTTGACTTTTGACTTTTGACTTTTAACTTCCCCAACGGGGCTGCTTGCTATAATGCACTCACCAACAAACTTTGGTCATCAATGTTATAAGGTTGACTCTTAAAGTTACAGCATTAAGGCTTAGAGCTAGAACATAAAGGCTTAAAGTTACAGCATTAAGGCTTAGAGCTAGAACATAAAGGCTTAAAGTTACAG
>JAHCSU010000710.1 GCA_023522315.1 Nostoc sp. CCCryo 231-06 | reverse complement strand
TATGTGGTGGCGATTAGAAGTAATCATGCAGTCTGGTTGCCAGCGAGTCAAAGCGTTAGGGCAAATAAGTGGAGTTCTTTTGAGCGAAAATTTAGCAATCAAAAGTCAGAGACTAGATACATTAGGGAAATAATTTACGGTAAAAAAAGAGCCATAACTTATTGGGAAATAACTACTGACCCAGAAACCATACCAGAGAATTCTACGACCTTTGTAATGACCAATATTCAGGGGAACCTGAAGAAGACTTTAGGTGACTTGTATGGATTAAGAACATGGGTAGAATATGGTTTCCGGCAGTGTAAACAGGAGTTAGGTTGGACAGATTATCGTTTTACTCACTTTAAGGATATTGAAAGGTGGTGGGAAATTATTTTTTGCGTTTACACAATGATTAGTTTAAAATCTCCAGCTTTTTTAGCTCTAAATCAACCTTATCAAATTCCAACCGAGAAGCAAAAAAGTAATAAGCTAAATTTTTCTAATCATGAACAATGGAATCATGCAAGCGGCTGGAAGAATGTTTTAAATAATCTGCGATTAGTTGTCCAACCACTCTTATTATTTTGGTTAGTTTCTCCTTGGTTAGATATTTTCCCCAACTCCAACTTATTGCTTGGATTTAATC
>JAHCSU010000709.1 GCA_023522315.1 Nostoc sp. CCCryo 231-06 | reverse complement strand
ATAGAGCTACGGAGTAATAGATGGCTATTCCCGATGAATTGGGAAGCCCCGCCGTAAGACGGCGGGGTAGTTCACATCACAGCTTCTTGGCGTTGACAATCAAAAACAACCATGTAAGAAGCATTTGGTATTTCTTGGGGGAGGTGCCGCATATAGCCATCGGCATCAGAACGGCTGCGGAAGCGAGCAACAATCTCCCGTTGCGTATTAGGAAGTAGACGAGCGATCGCCCAAGAATTGAGGCGTTCTTTATAGGCAATAGGTTGATTGTGTGATTTAGAAGCTTTGTAATCCGTATTTTCTGGCATAATTATGTTAACCGTATGAAGTTTAATGAAGGGCGTTAATTAGTTTCTAGGTAGGAATGCACTAACGCTTTTTTTTTATTCTGCTGCCACCTTATTATTCGATTCTTGAAAAATTGTCAACACTGAGCGCTATATTTTAGACCACTGAAGTTGGAATTTTCAGATGGCAATGAATCTCAAAGCCTTAATTTGCAATTGTTTCTAGACTACAAGAATGCTCAAATAGAAAGTTTGGCAAATATTGGGTTTGTATGATTTGTATGCATACACATAAGTAAAATCTGCATCAGTGTTAAAATGAACGTTAACGTCTTAAAAAACAGTTGAGAATGAACAATAACGTGCGTATCATAATGGCGCGGACACACTCTTAATTTTTCTATAGTGCGATTGATAAAGCTATATTGCGGGCATTTAGGTTTTTTATAGTAACCTTAGAATACGCAAAAATTACAGTTTTTTTTAATATTAAAAAATGATTTTTTTTAAAAAATTTATTATAGCTTTAAGGATATAGCAATGCGATTTCATTGCGTGAAAAAATCTAAGTATATGTAGAGTGTGTATTTCAAAACTAAAATATCAGTCTTCTAGTATAGAATCTAATATTTAATTTAAAATATCTTGAGTGATTGTTATAAATAGTTAAAATTTCCCCAATATATTTATATAGCGTTTCCTAATCACATGATGTACATCATAGCCCCCTATCGAAGAGCGGGGAGGGGGTTGGGGGTGGGGTTCTTGTACCTTACTCAACTGAGAACCGCTATAGTAGTGTTAACATAAACACCAGAAAATCAGACGAAGAAAGTAAAAAATTTATATCTCAAAGTTGTCAAGGCACTTGAAAACGAGAATAACAGAAAAAAGCGTGCATTCTGACTGAAGGCGGAGCAAGAGTTGCTCCACCCCTGAATTCTTTTTCAATTTTACCTATCTCTTCACCACTCCTTATCTAGTAGGGATTCAAATTCAGCTTGTAAGGCGGTTATATCCGCCAATCTTGCGACTAGTAAATTATCCTTACCAGCATCAGTTAAGCGCACTTTCCAATAACGAATACTGTCTGAGTTATTCAACCAAAACTGAATCACGGTATCTACCACTTGATCCAGATTCCAATCCCACTTTGCTGGAACTGATTCCACTGATTCTAGAAACGTATCTAGTGTACAGGTATGCATTCCCAAGTATTCCACGCCTTGGTGGGGTGGTTTTTGCCCATTTTGCTGTTGGTGATTAAAAAACTGCAAAAGCGGAGATACTCCGACAATATCAAAAGTGTATTTCATGCTAGCACTCCTAATTTTAAATTACTTGCAGTAAAGCTTTAGTTTTTTCTAACATAACGTCTAACAAGTAGCTAAAGCATCTAGAAGAAGTATAGTTTATATCTATATCATAGGCATTAAACCTTAGTCAATAATTAGCACTAACAAGCCTTGAGTGCTAATTTATTTTAATAGTTTGATTTATTTTTAAAGAGTTTCAGTAATTAATTTAGAGGTGTATATATTTTTAATAATTATTTAATTAATTTCCTTACGGATTGTAAAGGCTAGCATACATGAAGCGACGCTTAATCACTAGCGACAAGCATAAAATCCGGGGAAAATCCAAAAAAATTACTGTATCTGCAACCGATAAACGAACATCGAGAGTACCGCTATAGTTACCATCCATGATCCAAGATTCTCGTAGGGTTAGGTCTTGGACTATGCTCTGCCATTCAGCTTTTGGAGTCTCAACCCAACCAGGATTCCAGTACCAAGCATCCAAGTGAATCAGTTCTAAGCCTAAGATGGTTCCCAGTTCGCGGGCTAGGGTAGATTTACCAGCACCCCCAGAACCAATAATCAAGATTTTCTTCACCTTGTGTTTGCACCTCCCTTTTCAAGCTCATGAGGGTAAGCATTCCTCACCCAAATAACCGTCTTCAGGGCAACTCAATACGCGGCTACAATAGTACCACTACAAGGATTATGCCCAAATATTGATATTATGACCATTGCTACGACCGTAAAAACTGAGTATGAAGCGATTATTGGTTTAGAAACCCATTGTCAGCTGAGTACCAATACCAAGATTTTCTCTAATAGCTCAACAGCATTCGGTGCTGACCCCAATACTAACATTGATCCGGTTTGTATGGGTTTACCTGGGGTCTTACCTGTACTCAATGAAAAAGTATTAGAATACGCCGTCAAGGCTGGTTTGGCACTGAATTGTCAAATCGCTAGATATAGCAAATTTGACCGTAAACAGTATTTTTATCCTGACTTACCCAAAAATTACCAAATTTCTCAATATGATCTACCGATCGCAGAACATGGTTGGTTAGAAATAGAGTTGGTAGATGCTGAGGGGAATCCTATTCGTAAACGCATTGGTATCACACGTCTGCACATGGAGGAAGATGCTGGAAAATTGGTACATGCTGGTAGTGATCGCCTCTCCGGTTCTTCCTATTCTCTGGTAGACTACAATCGCGCAGGTATACCGTTAGTAGAAATTGTCTCGGAACCTGATTTGCGTTCTGGATTAGAAGCTGCTGAATATGCCGAAGAGTTGCGCCGAATTGTGCGGTATCTCGGTGTAAGTGATGGGAATATGCAAGAAGGATCTCTGCGCTGCGATGTTAACATTTCTGTGCGTCCAATGGGACGAGAGGAATTTGGCACTAAGGTAGAAATTAAAAACATGAACTCGTTCAGCGCCATCCAACGGGCGATTGACTACGAAATTGAGCGTCAAATTGCAGCCATCGAAGCAGGCGATCGCATTATCCAAGAAACTCGTCTGTGGGAAGAAGGCGCTCAACGCACAAGTAGTATGCGGATTAAGGAAGGTTCTAGCGATTACCGCTACTTCCCCGAACCAGATTTAGCACCAATTGAGGTGACAGATGCCGAATTAGAGAAATGGCGTAGCGAATTACCAGAATTACCAGCCCAAAAACGCCATCATTATGAAAGTGAGTTGGGACTTTCGGCTTATGATGCGCGAGTGTTGACAGAAGATCATCCAGTAGCCGAATATTTTGAAACTGCGATCGCATCTGGAGCAAATCCGAAAGCTGCTGCCAACTGGATTACTCAAGATATCGCAGCTCACCTCAATAAGCAAAAACTCAGTATTACTGAAATCGGACTAACTCCCACCAATTTAGCTGATATTATCACTCGAATTGAAACGGGCAAAATTAGCAATGCTCAAGCTAAAGAAAAGTTGCCAGATTTGCTCACTGGTATTTCTCCTGAAAAAGCCTTTGCCGGTCAAGAGTTAATCACCGATACCAGTGTACTAGAACCCATCGTTGATGAAGTCATAGCTGCTAATCCCAAAGAATTAGAAAAGTATCGCAACGGCAACACCAACCTCAAAGGCTTCTTTGTCGGACAAGTTCTGAAAAAGACAGGCAAACGTGCCGATCCCAAGCTAACTAACGAATTGGTGGAGAAAAAGCTGAACGTCTAGGAAGTTAGGGGGCAGGGGAAGCAAGAAAAAATAACTAATGCCCAATCCCCAATGCCCAATCTCCAAGTACGTATTTTCCCGGTGATTCTTCACAGAATCTTCATATAAAAAATGGTGACAGCCCGCATACCTAAAATGCTATGCTGTGGTAAGTAGATGCACCCTGATGATCTGGAGAGCTGCCTAAGTGGCTCTCTTTATTTATTTGATTTCTGCGGTATTTACGTAAAATCTTCATCAAATTTTTAGAAATAATCTTAATAAATAAGTATTAGCCCTTACATCATAAGTGATATGGTGTGAGAAAAAGATGCACCGTAATGATCTGGAGAGCCACTTACGTCGCTCTCCTTTTTTGCTTTTGTCTTTCGTCATAAGAAAGGTAAAAACAATTATGCTAATTGCCAACTGGTGCATTATTATTGCCATCAGCAAATAAACTCACAATAAAAGGGAGTGGGGAGTAGGGGAAGTAGGGGAAAACTAATAACTCTTAACTTCTAACTCCTAACTCATCACTTTTCCAAAGCACTTTTCCAAAGCACAAATTGACCTATCCAACCTGATAGTTATAAGGAAGAATAATGGCAGATTGGCAAAAAATCACAGGTGGCATTACAGCACCAAGGGGATATCAAGCGGCGGGAATTACCGCAGGGTTGAAAGCTTCGGGGTTGCCAGATTTAGCTTTGATATTCTCAGAGGTGGAAGCGATCGCATCTGGTGTGTTCACCACTAGCCAAGTTAAAGCTGCCTGCGTAGAATATTGTCGCCAACGCTTGCAAGCTAAACATAGCGCTCGTGCCATCCTCTGCAACGCCGGACAAGCAAATGCGGCTACGGGGACTCAAGGCTACCTTGATACCTTAGAATCTGCTATGGCAGTAGGTCAAGCACTAAACATCCCATCTGAATCTGTGTTAGTGGCTTCCACTGGCGTGATTGGTCAAAGAATTAAGATGGATACTTTGCGAAGCGGGATTCCCAAGGTAGTAGCAGCGCTATCAGAAACAGGCTCAGATGCCGCCGCCGGAGCAATTATCACTACAGACTTGGTAACAAAATCTATTGCCCTAGAGACAACTATAAGCGACCGCCCAGTACGAATTGGTGGTATTGCCAAGGGTTCCGGTATGATTCACCCCAACATGGCAACCATGCTGGCATTTGTTACTTGTGATGCTGTGGTTTCGCCAGCCCTTTGGCAGCAGATGTTAGCAAGGGCAGCTGATAGAAGCTTTAATTCCATTACTGTGGATGGTGATACCAGCACCAACGACAGCTTAATCGCCTTAGCAAATGGTCAATCTCGCACCCCAGCAATTACAGAATGGGGCGCAGAAGCAGAGAAATTAGAGGCGATGTTAACAGCAGTTTGTCAGCATTTAGCCAAAGCGATCGCTCGTGATGGTGAAGGCGCAACCTGTCTAATTGAAGTGGAAGTAACAGGGGGCCATGATGAACTCTCAGCCCGACAAATAGCCAAAACCATCGCTGGTTCATCCTTAGTTAAATCTGCAATCTTTGGACGTGATCCTAACTGGGGACGCATCGCCGCCGCCGCCGGACGTGCAGGTGTGCCCTTTGAGCAAGAAAACCTGCAAATTAAGCTAGGGAATTTCTTAATGTTGGAAAATGGGCAACCTCTAGAATTTGACCGTGCAGCTGCGAGTGCTTATTTAAAACAAGCAGCGACGGGTGCTTATCTCCAGCAAGATACGGTGTTAATCTCCGTTAACGTTGGCAATGGTTATGGTGTGGGTAAAGCTTGGGGTTGTGATTTGAGTTATGACTACGTAAGGATTAATGCTGAATACACTACATAAACTTCTCACGTCTATTTACTAGGTTGAGAAAACCATAACTAATTATTTGTGCAGAAGTTACGAACAAAAAGATCCCCGACTTCTTCAAGAAGTCGGGGATCTGAGCTTTTCAGTCAAGAGCAAATCAAATAGGATTGCTATCTAAATCATAATCTAAACATAATAGTCATTATAGATAAAAACTTATATATGACAAATTATTACTAAAATAAAATTATAAAAAAACGAACCCAGTAAACCATCAAGTAAATATAATAGTCTCCATAAATAAGAGTTTATATATTAGAAATTATTACTATAGTTAAGGAAAATAGATAAATTTTTACTTATACATCCAATCTAATATTTGTTTAATAAATCGATACTCGAAGTTAACCAATTTAGCTTCAAAGGCTGTAAACTGATTTCAACAAGGTAAATAACACCTCTGCATCAGACTAGAGCAGAGTCAAGAAATTAACCGAGTTTTTATACAAATAACCGGGTCATTGATGGAATGGCTGCGGTTGCTTTGTCGAATATAGCTTGCTCAATCATTAGACACTGCAAGAAAGACGTTATGTTTCTTGCCTAAATTGTCATAGCTATAAAAAATAAAATTTACCTTCAAAGGAGATATTATGACAGAATTTTTTAATCAAATTTCCCGCCGCAAATTCATTTTCACAGCCGGAGTATCTACGGGCGCTGTATTCCTCAAAGGCTGTTTGGGTAATCCCCCTGAAAACCTGACTGGTGGAAGCACTCAAGCACAACCAACTGCTCAATCTGTTGTTAATATTAGCCCTGAACAAACACCAGAAACTACCACAGTCAAGTTGGGATATATTCCCATTGTAGAAGCGGCTCCTTTAATTATTGCTAAAGAAAAAGGCTTTTTTGCAAAGTATGGGATGAGTAATGTTGACCTTTCCAAACAAGCTTCTTGGGGTGCAGCCAGAGACAACGTAGAAATTGGTTCGGCGGGTGGTGGTATAGATGGCGGTCAATGGCAGATGCCCATGCCACATTTAATTACAGAAGGTTTAATTACCAAGGGCAATCAAAAAATTCCCATGTATGTATTATGTCAATTAATTACGCATGGAAATGGAATTGCGATCGCAAGCAAGCACCAAGGCAAAGGTATTAGTTTACAACTCGCCGGCGCTAAGTCATTATTTAAGGAATTAAAATCCTCAACACCCTTCACTGCTGCATTCACCTTTCCCCATGTCAACCAAGATTTGTGGATTCGCTACTGGTTAGCAGCAGGTGGCTTAGACCCGGATGCAGATGTCAAATTGCTCACAGTACCTGCGGCGCAAACTGTAGCCAACATGAAAACAGGAACAATGGATGCCTTTAGCACAGGCGACCCCTGGCCTTATCGCCTGGTGCAAGACAAAATTGGCTATGTAGCAGCATTAACCGCAGAAATTTGGAAAAATCATCCTGAAGAATACCTCGCCATCAGAGGCGATTGGGTCGATAAAAATCCTAAAGCTACCAAAGCAATTTTAAAAGGAATTATGGAAGCACAGCAATGGCTAGATAATTTTGATAATCGCAAAGAAGCGGCTCAAATTTTGGCTGGACGAAATTATTTCAATCTTTCTTCACCTGAAATTCTGGCTGATCCATACCAAGGCAAATATGACATGGGTGATGGTCGCAAAATTGATGATAAATCAATGGCAGCTTACTACTGGAAAGATGAAAAAGGTAGTGTTTCTTATCCATACAAGAGTCATGATTTATGGTTCATAGTTGAAAACGTTCGCTGGGGATTCTTGCCAAAAGATTACCTAGACAATAACGCTGCCAAGGCTAAGGAACTGATTAACAAAGTCAACCGCGAAGATATTTGGAAAGAAGCTGCCAAAGAAGCTGGGATTGCTGCTGCTGATATTCCTACAAATACATCCCGTGGTGTAGAAGAGTTTTTTGATGGCATCAAATTTGACCCCGAAAAGCCAGAAGAATATTTGAAGAGTTTGAAAATCAAAAAAGTCAGTATTTAGAGGCACGATTAATCTCTTGTAGAGACGCGATTCATCGCGTCTAAAGATATCGATTATTTACCAAGGATAAAATTTGAGGAGAACACAGCATCATGACAATAGCCCAAAAACGCCCTGCAAGTCCTAGATTTAGTAATAGCTTTATAGCCAGTCTGCAAAAGCAATTTCCTGACCTGATACCACCAACGATCGCGATCGCAATTTTCCTGACAATTTGGCAACTATTTGCATGGACTCCCGGTGCAACACTACCAGGGCCAATAAAGGTTATCCAAGACACTTGGATTCTGATTTTCTGGCCCTTTTATGACCGAGGTGGTCTTGATAAAGGTCTATTTTGGCAGATTCTCGCCAGTCTGCAACGGGTTGCGATCAGTTATACCTTAGCTGCGATCGTTGGTATTGGCTTGGGCGTTTTGATTGGTGTCAATAAAACCATGTCCAAAGCTTTAGACCCCATCATTCAATTATTGCGGACTGTACCACCTCTAGCTTGGGTACCGATTTCTTTAGCAGCTTTACGGCAAAACGAACCCGCAGCATTATTCGTAATTTTCATTACCGCAATTTGGCCCATCTTAATTAACACTGCTGTCGGCGTTACCCAAATTCCCGAAGATTACAACAACGTAGCCAAAGTTTTGCAACTTAGCCGCAAAGACTATTTCATTAATATTTTGATTCCTGCGGCATTACCTTACATTTTTACCGGCTTGAGAATTGCGATCGGTTTAGCTTGGTTAGCGATTATCGCCGCAGAAATCGTCATGTCTGGTATTGTCGGAATTGGCTTTTTTATCTGGGACGCTTATCAA
>JAHCSU010000071.1 GCA_023522315.1 Nostoc sp. CCCryo 231-06 | reverse complement strand
GAAATCTTCTTGAATATCAATGTGTTACATCTTGAAGTGCGGAATGTCGGTTACAAGCACAATAGCAGACAAACTACGCTGGGGAAGGCTTGGGCTACCTTTGTATAGCTGTGCAAAACTTCATCCTGTATCTAGCTTCCCTCTCCTTATAAAGGAGAGGGATTGAGGGTGAGGTAAGCCAAGGACATAAATTGTATGTTATTGAATTCTTATTCCTAAGTATGTTTTAACTAGTGTGCGATTTTTACTAAAGCTAAGTTCAAGAGTAATTTTTACTGACAAGCTGCTAAGTGTTTAAGCTTTGAGCAATTTAGCCTGCGTAGGGAGCGAATGGTCTAAAGCCTACTCCCTGCTTCGATATTTAGATAATGATGTGTGACAGTTCTTAAGGCGATCGCTCCAATATTGCCATCTAGATCAGATGTTTTATAATGTTATGATATAAAGATATGTTTTTGCATAAGTTAATCACATAAGTTTTTAACCCCAAGTTAATCGTTTATTAGCTTTGCAAAAACTAAAATTGTAGTAGTGGCAACTATGCCTCATCCACAGGTTTCAATGAGATGTCGCATTTTTAAGATTTTAGGTGCAACGAATACAATTATCTAAACAAGGTGTGAGGAGTAGAGAAGATGTCTAATATATTGTGGAAATCCCTAGTGGTTAGCCCAGCAGTTTTGGGAGCGACATTGTTAGTTTCAGCAACAGCAATTGCGGCTCCAAACACAACCACTGAAGTATCACCAGCCGCACAACTAGGTGTAACTGAAGTTGCCCAACAGTCAGAAATGTTGGCTCAAACAACCATAGACCAAGTTAATCGCTACAGCAACGAAGGCAACCAAAATAACTCTCAGTCTCAAGTAACATCGGTTTCTCAATTTTCCGACGTACAACCCACGGACTGGGCATTCCAAGCATTGCAGTCCTTGGTTGAGCGCTATGGTTGTATTGCAGGTTACCCAAATGCTACTTATCGCGGTAACCGTGCTTTGACCCGTTATGAGTTTGCCGCTGGTTTGAATGCCTGTTTGGATCGGGTTAACGAATTGATTGCCACAGCAACAGCTGACTTAGTTACCAAACAAGATTTAGCTACCTTACAACGGTTACAAGAAGAATTTTCCGCAGAATTGGCAACCCTACGCGGTCGCGTAGATTCCCTAGAAGCGCGGACTGCTGAATTGGAAGCCAATCAGTTTTCCACTACTACCAAACTAGTTGGTGAAGCTATTTTTGCTGTTAGTGATGCCTTTGGCGATAACACTGGTGATGCTAATAATACTGTCTTCCAAAACAGAGTCCGTTTAGACTTACAAACCAGCTTCACTGGTAGAGACGTTTTGCACACCCGTCTCGCAGCCGGGAATGCACAAGCCTTTTCACTAATAGATAACGGTGGTGGTGTTATCAACACTGCTGAAGGCACACAAACATTTCAAGTTGGTGCTGGTAGTGGTAACAACAGTGTCAGCATAGATCGTTTGACCTATGAAGCTCCCATAGGGCCAGCCCAAGTTTACCTTGCGGCAAGTGGGGGACGACACAGCCATTATGCTGCTGTTAACAACCCTTACTTTTTCGACCAAACTGACGGTGGTAATGGTGCTTTGTCTACCTTTGCTTCTGAAAGTCCTATCTATCGTGTTGGTGGAGGTGCCGGTATAGCGCTTAATCTACCCCTTGGCAGAGGTGGCGGCATCCTGGGAAATAGTTCAATCACTGCGGGTTACTTGGCATCGCAAGCTAATAATCCTGGTCTTAGTCAAGGTCTTACTAACGGCGACTATGCAGCTCTTGGACAGTTGAATTTTAGTGTTGGCGATCGTTTAGCCTTGGCTGCTACTTACGTTCATGCATATAATGGCGCAGGTGGTAATTTATTCGACTCGGGGGTTGCATCAGACGTAAACAACACTTTGGGAGGTGTTGCAGTAGGTACTGAACAATCTAACACTTTACAAAATGCAGGTTCCAGCAACTCCTACGGTGTGTCGGCTGCTTTTAGACCCAGCAACAAGCTGTCAGTTAGTGGCTTTGTCTCTTACCATGATGTCACAGGCGGTGGTATTGGTGATGATTATGAAGCTTGGTCATACGGCGCTGGGGTTGCTTTAGCTGATTTTGGTAAACAGGGTAACGTTCTAGGTTTCTTTGCTGGTGCACAGCCCTATTCCTTTAACCGGACAGGTTTAGCTCCTGGTGTTGTTGGTAATGATATACCTTATCAATTTGAAGGCTTCTACAAGTATCGCGTGTCGGATAACATCTCTGTTACCCCTGGTGTAATTTGGTTGACCTCTCCTGGTCAAAACAGCGAGAACGATGATGCTATTATCGGTACGCTCAGAACAACTTTCAGCTTCTAGAGTGTTGACTATCCACCCACAATTTTGAACTCTATTGCTCCCCGCCATCAGGCGGGGCTTTTTGTTTTTGGTAGCAACAAAAAATAAACACCAGTAGTTAACCGGAGTATACTAAACGCTAACACCAAGTTCAATAGGTTTGGAAATCCGCCTATCCTGCGGGAAGGACAAAGCCGAACAGAACTGGACTTACCAATGAATGACTATTGACCTAATGACAAATGACTTTTGACTAATAACTAAGGGCTAAATTATGCGAATTGCTCGTAACATTACAGAACTTGTTGGTCGTACACCCCTAGTGCAGTTGAACCGGATTCCCCAAACAGAAGGATGTGTTGCAAAAATTGTGGTGAAACTGGAAAGTATGAACCCATCAGCATCAGTCAAAGATCGGATTGGGGTGAGTATGATTAATGCCGCCGAAGAAGAGGGGCTGATTAGTCCTGGGAAAACAGTATTGGTAGAACCTACCTCTGGAAACACAGGAATTGCTTTAGCAATGGCAGCAGCGGCTAAGGGTTATCGGTTAATTTTGACAATGCCAGAGACAATGAGTGCGGAGCGACGGGCAATGTTGCGGGCCTATGGAGCAGAACTGGAACTAACACCAGGGATGGAAGGCATGATTGGGGCAATTGGGCGGGCGCAACAAATAGTTAATAGTACGCCAAATACTTATATGTTGCAGCAGTTCCGCAATCCAGCTAATGCAAAAGTGCATCGGGAAACTACAGCCCTTGAAATCTGGGAAGATACTGATGGACAAGTAGATATGATCGTGGCAGGGGTGGGCACAGGTGGTACGATTACTGGTGTAGCAGAAGTGATTAAAGCACGTAAGCCTAGTTTTAAGGCGATCGCTGTTGAACCATCCAATAGCCCAGTTTTATCTGGGGGACAGCCAGGGGCACACAAAATCCAAGGAATTGGGGCTGGGTTTATTCCCCAAGTTCTCAAGATAAAATTGATAGATGAAGTGATTACCGTCACCGATGAAGAAGCGATCGCTTATAGTCGGCGTTTGGCAAAAGAAGAAGGGCTACTATCTGGTATTTCCAGTGGAGCAGCTTTATGTGCAGCAATTCGCGTTGCCCAACGTCAAGAAAATAAGGGGCGTTTAATTGTGATGATTCAGCCCAGTTTTGGTGAGAGGTATTTGAGTACACCGTTGTTCCAAGACCTGGAAACAAGGTTAGCCGCTAGCATCAGCTAACGATAAATTGAATTAATGGTCAATTCTAAGCACGTTTCTAACCATTACGAAACTCTCAAAGTTAGTCCAAGTGCAAGCCTTGCCCAGATTAAGCAAGCCTATCGCCGCTTGGTTAAGTTGTTTCATCCTGACAGTAATCAGGAAACAGCCGATAGGGAGCAGATAATTCGCATCAATGCAGCTTATGAAGTCTTAGGCGACAACCAAAATCGCCGCAATTATGATCAACAACTGCAAGATGATTCTCAAAAATTAAATAGCGATCGCCAACAGCGTACAGCATCAGCGCAAAATCATTACCAGACAAGACGAAAAACTGGACGTGATGTTGACGAGCAAGTTGAGGAATGGCTACGCCAAGTTTACCAACCAGTAAATCGCTTGCTTTGTACCATTCTTTATTCGTTAGAAGAACAAATGGAGCAATTAGCTGCTGATCCCTTTGATGATGAGTTGTTAGATGAATTTCAGGAATATTTAAAAGCCTGTCGAGATGACCTTAAGCAGGCACAAATTACTTTTCGCTCTCTACCAAATCCCCCTAGTCTGGCAAGAACAGCGGCTCACCTTTACTACAGCCTCGATCAAGTAGGAGATGGACTTGATGAATTAGGTTATTTTCCTTTGAACTACGATGAGCGTTATTTACACACAGGTCACGAACTATTCCGCATAGCTACGGGATTACACTGTGAGGCACAAGTTTCAGTCAATCAATAGTTTAGTTTAGGAGGCTGTATTTCTTACCTCTGGTAAGGGAAGAAAATATACGATCGCAGCATCTCCTAAACCTTGTGTAGCGATCCCACCAGCACCAACAGCCAGCACGCTACCAAAACCCGGTATAAATTTTAAGGCAATATCAGCAATACCGATCATGCCAAGATTTACTCCGACACCTACTCCCGCATTTACAAGAAAATCTTTGACAGTTTGCTCTGAAAACTCCCGTCCACTGAGCCAGCCAATATACATAACCATAAAAGTTTGGATAGTATTTTATGGTTATTATTCCCCTAAGCACTGGCAAAGAAATAGTTTATGCTGGAAGCAGAGAAAGATTAAGAAATTTTAAATTCTGTTCATAGTGTACTCATGCAATGCATTGTTAATCGCCGCGCCCAGTTTTCGGCAAGTCATCGCTATTGGTTGCCAGAACTGAGTGAAGCCGAGAATATTGAAAAATTTGGTGCTTGCTCTAGATTTCCTGGACACGGACATAACTATGTCTTATTTATCTCTCTAGCCGGGGAATTGGATGAATATGGCATGGTGCTGAACTTGTCTGATGTGAAACACGTAATTAAACGGGAAGTTACCAGTCAATTGGACTTCTCTTATCTCAACGATGCGTGGGCAGAATTTCAACAAACTCTGCCCACCACTGAGAATATTGCACGGATTATTTGGCAACGACTAGCACCACACTTGCCTTTAGTCCGTGTGCAGTTATTTGAACATCCTGAACTTTGGGCAGATTATATGGGAAACGCAATGGAAGCCTACCTCACCATCAGTACTCACTTTAGCGCCGCCCATCGGCTAGCTCACCCTAACCTTAGTAACGAAGAAAACACTGAGATTTATGGTAAGTGCGCTCGTCCCCACGGTCACGGACACAACTATCATTTAGAAGTCACTGTGAAAGGGGAAATTGACCCACGGACAGGGATGATTGTTGATTTAGGTGCTTTGAATCAAGTAATAGAAGATTATGTGGTTGAGCCATTCGATCACACTTTTTTAAACAAAGACATTCCCTACTTTGCTGAAGTTGTTCCCACTGCTGAGAATATCGCACTTTACATTAGTAATTTACTGCGATCGCCAATTCTTGAATTGGGAGCTAAACTTTACAAAGTGAAACTGATTGAAAGTCCCAATAACTCCTGCGAAATCTACTGCACGGAGTCTGAATCAGATTCAGTCAGTGGATCTCTGAGTCAACCAGTACTAGCACGGGTTTAGGTAATTGAAAATCCAGGCATAGAACATTTGCAATAATTCGTAATTATTAGCATTAACTCTTTCAAAATGACTGATAATATCTATTTTTCCTCTCTGCGACTCTGTGGTTTAAAAGTAAATTTATTAAACCGCAGAGCCACAGAGAACACAGAGTAAAGAGGATGCTTGACAAGAATTTAAGGCTAGAAAAGTTTACTCACTAAGCAGGTAAAACCAGGTAGCAAAGGACTTGTCAACTCATCTTGACTAAATAAAGTAACTGCTAACTTTAATGTAGCTTGTTCACGACGATAAACTTCAACTTTTTTCTGTATAGAATCGCAAATCCAATATTCCTGAACCCCTTGTACCGAGTACAGTTTTAGCTTTGTTTCCTTGTCGCGTTTCTCGTTTTTTTCACCGGGTGACAGAACTTCTACGACTAACTCTGGTGCGCCTGTGAGGTGTCCAGCTTCATCTAGTAAGTTTTTTAAACATTCATGACTTGCCCACACCACATCAGGGATCACATTGTCAGAATCTGAGAAAATAATTCCAGGTGCGATCGCAGCTTTACCTAGACCAGTTTCATCTGACCAAATTTTAAGAACTGTAACAATATTGGCGCAGCTAGTCTGATGATCCCAGTGAGGTGATTTAGTCACAAATAGTTCTCCATCAATAATCTCATAGCGATTTCTGCGATCGCCAGCAAATAGTTCTAAATCAGCAGTCGTCCAACGCACTGGAGTTGTTTGCATAAAAACCCCCTAGCATTTTTCTAAATGATATTTTAAAAATACCGACGACGAGCGGAATGTCGCAAATAGCGATAAATGCCCCAAGCTAAAACTCCAAAAAAGAGATTTAGTAAAAAGCGAGTAATTATAAACCATAAAATCTCAGGATCAAAAAGCTTCGACGGACTCAACGGACTAAGAATCCTGGCTAAAAGAAACAGCCCAAAAATAGCATTTCCACCCATTACGAGGGCAAACAGCACTAAACTCCTCTGCCAGTAACGGTGTTAGGACGTATGACCTGAAATCAGGGTAATGGCGGGTTTGCCTTGCACTTTTCGCAGTAATTGTTCTAGTCGCCAAAACATCCACAAGAGAAATGGGAATAAACCATAACTTAGGAAACCTAAAGGTAGTGAGTAACGCCAAGCACTTGATAAGACATTAACTAGGGTATGGCAGATTACAGAATTTAGCCAAGCCCTAAAAATGAACTTTTTGTCTCGATTTAACCGAGTGTTGGAGGAAATATAGATTCCTAAAGCATATCCCCAAGGTGCAGAGAACATCGCGTGGACTGGCATACCGATTATACGGTCTAGAATTGACGCTGTATCGTGGAAAAGGTAAATCCAATTCTCTTCGGCAGTGAATCCAAGGGCAACAGCTATGGTGAAGAGGAAAACGGTAGATGCAAATAATCGATACTTGCGTTGCAAATAGTAGGTTGGGACAACAACAGCTACAAACTTGCAGCCTTCTTCAATTGGACCTACTTCCACAAGCTGCCGCAACGCTATTCCGGGAAGTGTAGACGCGCAGCGACTTGTCGGCAGACATAGCTTGATCTGATTTGAGTCTACAACCCTGTTGGCTACAAATTCAAAAATCCATTCGAGGCTAAGGGCTAAGATACCAGATATTGCGCCGATGATAAAGAACATCAGCAAATTTAACAGAGGTGGGGCAAATGGCACCCGACAATAGTAGTACCCTAGCAGCAGCAACGGTGGTATTGCTGCCCAGAGCAGTAGAGAAAAATCAACCACTCACTTGAGCGATCGCTATGCGGTGACGGTGGGTATTGTTAGTGATAGTGGGAGTTTGGAAACCCGCCTCAACAATAGCTTGCTCAATGTTCAAAGCAAAATATTCATCTAAATACGGTTCAGTACTTTTGAGCAACGTCAAAATATAAGCTGGCATTTTCTGGTAAACTTCAGATTTTGGATTCATATCCATAATTGCCAAGTAGCCACCCGGACGCAGCAAGCGCCGCATTTCAGCTAAAATGTGTCGGGTTGGCGATTGGGGTAATTCGTGGCACATGAGAAAAATAGAAACTAAATCAAAAGAGGCATCAGGTAGCCCGGTAGATTCTGCTTGGGCATGAAGCCAGTTAATTTGAGCTTGACGTTGTTGGGCGCGGTAATTGGCAACGGCTAAAAAGTAGGGAGATAAGTCTAAGCCTGTAATTTTGGCATGAGGATAAATTTCTTGCATGGTAAATGTACTTAAACCCACACCACAAGCCAGATCGAGGATGTCTTGGGGTTGATTGGGGATTTGCGGTTTGAGGATATCGTGGTAACTTTGGCGCAGTTTAGCATCTCCTTCTGCTCCAGCGTCTTGCCAAATTCCGGCATGGACAGTACGAGCAGCAACTTCTAGCTCACAAGCGGCTTTCCAACTTAGGTTTCCACCTTCATAGGCATGGAATGACCGCAAATAGTATTCTGGGTAGGAAAGCTGAGGATTTTCTACTTGAGCTAGATCAGCCCTCCAATCACGCGCCTGTAGTGTTTCGACTTCTTGCGTCCAAGGCACGCCAATTCTTTCGGCACGTTTAATCATCATTTGTCTAGCTTGATGTTTGGCTAGGTTGGCTAAAGGTTTAATTGCCAGTACGCCATTTACCAAACGGGAAGCGAAGCCAGGAGTCGTATTTACAGCAACGGTCATAAATCAGTTTGCATTTAAGAGCCTTTTCTACTTATGACATACTTGTTGGACGCCAGTCTAGAAGCAAATTGAAAAACATTTTGGGGAATGGGGAAGCACGGGAAATAGGGTGGAGAAGAATTAATAACCAATGCCCAATGCCCCATGCCCCATGCCCAATGCCCAATGCCCAATGCCCAATGCCCTATTTTGCAGTATTTGGCTTGAGAGCTAACAACATCTCCAATTCACTGGTAGATTTATCAGGGCTAGTGGCGGTAAAACCAAGACCACGAATGGAACTCAGCATGGTGATAGCGTTGGCGTCAGATGAGATTAAACTCTTGATCAAGGGCACAGTTTGAGTTTTGTCCATATCCAGGTAGAAATAGCCGCCGTTGGGCTTTGGCAAAGAACCTGTAACGACTTTGAAGGTATCGCTATTGTCGAGAGATGGATTCTTGCGATCGCCGATTGCTTCAGCAACTGGGCCACCAAGAGCCACAAATACAGTATCTTGATCGAGCCAACCATGCGCTAATAAAGCTCCCTGTCTGGGAATTTGCCATTCAGTTACGTCTTTCCCACCGATATTTTTGTTGGTGATGTTGATTTGTTGTGTTTTGGCAAGGGTATCCAATTTCGTCAGGGTGGCTTCGGCAGTTTTGCGATCGCTAGTATCAAATACTAAAGCACCTCCAAAACCAACATTTGCTAACACCCCTTGATTAGATGGAATCGCACCAAAGGCAAATTCTCCATTCATCCAGCCAAAAATATCTTTATCCAGGTCAATATTGACAAATTTCAATTGTCCTCGCACCTGTTCAAGACCTTGTTTCATTTCTGGATAATTTTTTGACTCTTCTACTAGCGTTTCCCATCCACGGCTGATACCATTTCCGCTAATTAGAGCAAAAGTACCAGTGGGAAATTGCCCGACTATACTTCCAGGACTTGATTGATACTGAAATTTATTTACTTGCGGATCTAAATTAGCGATCGCTTTTACCCGCACTCCCGCATCATCAACACCAACGCCCGCTATCACTGATTTTATCTGCTTGAGTTGCGCCAGAGCTTGGGGAGGTAACTGCTTTGCCTGCGGGCTTCCGGCTGCTAATTGCTGTACCATGCCTGCATAGTCTGGTACATAAATTTGGGCGAGGCTGTTTTTGACATCCACTCTTTTGTTAAGGATGCTGCTTGCACCTTCTTTACTGGCAAAAGAAGACTCTCCTTTAAAGGTATCAATTGCTTTTTCTATAGCTTGCTTTTCGGGTGCTAATACTACGTGACTATTATTTAAAACTACGCTATATGTCGGCTTGCTCTTTTCTGTAGTTTCTATAATTTTTTGACCTTTATAGTCAGATTCCTGAAATTTTACTCCTTTTTGTGATTTTAATTTGTTAGCAAAATTCAAGGCACTGAGTTTGTCCTTGATTCCCACTATTATCAAGATATTTGATTCCTGCTCTACATTAATTGGCGCATTAGGTGCTTGAAAAGGTGCTTTCAACTGTGCCGATTTAACATGATTAGGTGGTAATACAGCAATCATTACACCACCAGCCCAAGGCTTTATATCTTTTTCATAAGAAACGTTACTGTCACTGAACACTTGCTTATTGAAATTTTCCAGACCTTTTGCCACTAATTTTTGTGCTTCTGGAGTGCCAAACTGCCGTAGCTTTGCCCAGGCTTGAGAGTCAGTAGTAATATAAGTTGCCATCAATGCTGTTGAAGGTACTAGTTTAGCGCTGCCTAGAGCTTCTGAGCTACCTCCTGATGGGGCTTTAAAATACGTATAAGCTGCTATACTTCCAGCGACAAGTACAGCAGCACCAACAGCAGGAATGAAAAACTTGGATTTAGTTTCAGGCATTTTGTTATCCTCTTTTGCTCAGATTGTCACCGAGATTTATACAAGTGTCACTGTAGAGTTTTCGGATTTATTAATAATTTCCGCTCATTGATCGGTATTTACTGATAAAATTAGTAGTCCTATAAGCTAGCAGTCTAAAATAATTACTCTAAAAAATACTTCCACGAGATGAGGAGCGAATCGGCAAATGATATGCTGTTCATTTCAAACAAAATAGCCTGCTCAACAGAGGCAAGCTATCCTAAGTTATAGGACTCCTGTGTGATTTGTGAACAAAATTTCAGATAAAACTCTGATTAACGGGCTTTTCAGTCTCAGTATGTTTTCAAAAATCAGATCGGAGTCCTCTATAAGAATAATTAGGAGAGTTTGTACTTAATAAAAATTTATCGAGGTGCAAGAGACTCTTGACTCGATGACAAAAAAGTGCAAAACATCAGTAAAAGTAAATGCGGGAGGGATATGGAAAAAAGTCCAAGGATCGGCAGCCGATCTTCGGAAGTTCGGGTGAGATTAATTTTAATCCCCCAATCCCAAAAGGGAATTCTCACCTCCATAATGCCCTATTGATTTGGGAAATATATTTAGAAACCGCTATTTTGCTTAACTACGTCCAGCCAAGCCAGACTTTTCAGGATTACAAGGTCAGTAAGGATCAATGTCGAAGTCTTATTTTGATACAGATAATAACGGATACAAACCTTTTGAGTTACCGGGAGCAAGACCACACTACAACCCCGATCGCCCCGGACAGGTAGAGCATATTTTTCTCGATCTCAGCTTGGATATCCCCAAGCAAAGCTATCAAGGCAGTTGTAGCATTCGTCTCTTGCCAATCCGTAATGGCATTGACCGTTTGACTTTGGATGCTGTCAACCTGAATATCGAGTCTGTGCAGGTGGACGAGGTGCCACAAAATTTTGACTACGACGGCGAACAGCTTTCTATCCAACTTGCTGAGGCGACTCAAATTGGTAAACGCTTGCTGATTGCGATCGCCTATTCGGTGGCAAAACCACAACGCGGTCTTTACTTTATTCAACCAGACAAGCACTACCCAAACAAACCAACTCAAGTTTGGACTCAGGGAGAAGACGAAGACTCTCGCTTTTGGTTCCCCTGCTTTGACTACCCAGGACAATTGTCTACTTCAGAAATTCGCGTTCGTGTCCCCAACCCTCTGGTGGCGATTTCCAACGGCGAATTGATTAACACCACAGAAGATGGTGATTACAAAATTTACCATTGGTCACAGCAACAAGTTCATCCTACCTACTTAATGACTTTGGCAATAGCTGACTTTGCCGAAATTCAGGATGAGTGGAACGGTAAACCAGTTACCTACTACGTAGAAAAGGGACGGGAGGAAGATGCTAAACGCAGCATGGGCAAAACTCCCCGCATGATCGAATTTTTGAGCGAAAAGTATGGCTATCCATATCCTTTCCCGAAATACGCTCAGGTTTGCGTCGATGACTTTATCTTTGGCGGGATGGAAAACACCTCCACAACACTGTTAACAGATAGATGCTTGCTGGATGAACGCGCCGCTTTAGATAACCGCAATACTGAAAGTTTAGTCGTCCACGAACTCGCGCACCAGTGGTTTGGTGATTTGGTGGTGATTAAGCATTGGTCTCATGCTTGGATTAAGGAAGGGATGGCTTCTTATTCTGAGGTGATGTGGACAGAACAGGAATATAGTCTAGAAGAAGCAGCTTACTATCGTTTATTAGAAGCTCGTCGTTACTTAAGTGAAGATAGCAGCCGTTATCGTCGTCCGATGGTAACACATGTTTACCGAGAAGCTATTGAGCTTTACGATCGCCACATTTACGAAAAAGGGTCTTGTGTTTATCACATGATTCGGGGCCAATTAGGAGATGAATTGTTTTGGCAGGCTATCCAAACATTTGTTCAAGATAATGCCCACAAAACTGTAGAAACAGTAGACTTACTCAGGGCGATTGAAAAGGCTACCGGACGTAATCTTTTATTCCTCTTTGACCAATACGTTTTTCGTGGTGGTCATCCCGATTTTAAAGTAGCTTACTCTTGGGATGGGGATGCTAATTTGGCAAAAATCACGGTAAATCAAACCCAAGCTGCTGAAGGTAAAGATGGCAGTAAGGATTTGTTTGATTTAAAAATACCTATTGGTTTTGGCTATACGCAACAAGAAGAAGGGAGGAATGAAGAGTTAGGAGTTAAAAATAATTCCAAACTCATAATTAATAACTCACAACTTAAAACTTTTGTACTGCGGGTCAATGAACGTGAGCAAAGTTTCTATTTTCCCCTAGAAAATAAGCCCCAATTTATCAGCTTTGATGTTGGAAATAATTATCTAAAAACAGTAGCTTTAGAGTATCCAATAGCGGAGTTAAAAGCACAGTTAGAATTTGATACCGACCCGATTTCACGTATTTATGCAGCAGTAGCTTTAGCGAAAAAAGGTGGATTAGAAGCAACAAAAGCACTATCTGCGGCGCTAAAAAATGACCCATTGTGGGGGGTGCGTGTGGAAGCGGCGAAACAACTAGCCCAAATTAATTTAGATCAAGCCTTTGATGGTTTAGTTTTTGGGTTAAAAGATAAAAATGCTTACGTGCGACGATCTGTAGTGGAAGCACTTGCTCAAATTAAAACTGCTGAAAGCTATAAAGTTGTGAGAGGGTTAGTGCAAAAGGGCGATCCTAGCTACTACGTGGAAGCAGCAGCTTCTCGTGTGATCGGGGCGATCGCATCTGCAAACTTGGAAGAAAAACCCAAGGAAGACAAGGTACTAAAGCTGCTGAAATCGGTTTTAGAAGAGAAGGCGGGTTGGAATGAAGTAGTGCGGAGTGGTGCAGTTGCTGGTTTAGCTGAATTCAAAACTTCGGAAGCAGCTTTAAATCTGCTAATCGAATACACCAAACTTGGTGTACCACAACCTCTTCGTTTAGCCACAATTCGCGCTTTAGGAAAGATTTCTATAGGTCAAAGTCCGGTTAATTTGGAACGAATTTTAGAAAAATTAACAGAACTAGCCAAAGAAACCTTCTTTTTAACGCAAGTGGCTGTAGCCTCAGCATTAGGGCAAATGGAAACACCCAAAGCAGTCGGGATTTTGCGATCGCTAGTTGAACAAACAGCCGATGGGCGTGTACGTCGCTATGCTGAAGAAGAAATTTCTAAGGTGCAAAAGAACATTGGTTCAGAAAAAACCCTGCGTCAATTGCGTGAAGATTTCGACCAACTCAAACAACAAAATCAGGAATTGAGAAGCCGTTTAGAAAACTTGGAGGCAAAATCTAAATAGCACTACATGATCATTAAAAGTAGCTAATTGGTAATTGGTAATTGTGGCAAAATCACTACCAATTATCATCAAATTTATCGCAGTTACAGTTACCACAGTCACCTGTGGTGATTAAATCTAAGACAGTAATAGTACTACTGCTCCATAAAACTGTTAGTAAATAAAGCTACTTACGATCGCAGTTTATTTAAATTTGCATAATCAGACATAGGTAAATATATTTTTATAAATAATAGTTAAGAAAAGATAAAATCATCTGAAAGTTGGATAAGTAGTTGTAGTTTTATAAAGTATAATTAAGAAAAAGATAAACAAATCTTAGGCAGTAACATAAGCTAAAATCAACGCGAACAGTATCCCAAAAGGTTAGAGTTCTAGTTGTTTTAGATCAAAGACTACCGTTATCCTGAACTTGCAACTAACTTGTGGGTTAGGAGAAAAACAATAATTGTAAATTTTTCAGTTGAAGAGGCAAATAAAGGCGTGGGTCAGTATCAAACTGCTCAACTAAAACTCTATAATCCAGATGCGATCGCTCGCTACTATAGTTACCGTCCTTGGCTAGCCTGGGGGCGAGTGCTGCGAATTATCTCCTCATTTGCAGGATTTGTATTCAGTCTGAAGTGGGACGAATGGCAAGATAAAGTTGAGCAGAACAAGGGTAAACGAGCTATCCAGTTGCGAGAACTGCTCACCCGCCTCGGCCCGACTTTTATTAAAGTTGGTCAAGCCCTCTCCACCAGACCGGATCTAATCCGCAAAGACTTTTTAGAAGAACTGATAAAGTTACAAGATCAGTTACCACCTTTTGATAATGCGATCGCTTACCAAATTATCGAAACTGAACTAGACCGTCCAATTCATGAAAGCTTTAGCGAACTGTCACCTAACCCAGTCGCTGCTGCTAGCTTGGGTCAAGTCTACCGTGGTCGTCTGGTCAGCGGCGAAGAAGTCGCAGTCAAGGTGCAACGCCCCAACTTACGCCCGATTCTCACACGCGATCTCTATCTATTGCGGTGGGCGGCGAGTTGGGTAGCTCCTTGGTTACCCCTCAATCTCGGTCACGACCTAACTTTAATCGTGGACGAGTTTGGCACAAAGCTATTTGAGGAAATCGACTATATAAATGAAGGCCGCAACGCCGAACAATTTGCTAGCGACTTTCGCAACGATCCGCAAGTAAAAGTTCCAGGCATTTACTGGCGTTATACAAATACCCACGTTTTGACCCTGGAATGGATTAACGGCTTCAAGCTAACGGACACTCAACGCATCCGCGAAGCCGGATTAGATCCAGAGGCGATCATCCAAATTGGCGTTACCTCAGGATTGCAACAGCTTTTAGAAAATGGCTTCTTCCATGCTGACCCTCATCCCGGCAATTTGTTTGCTGTACCCGATGGTCGTATGGCTTATATTGACTTCGGCATGATGGATAAGTTGGAAGAAAACACCAAAGAAACACTGGTAGATGCGCTAGTGCATTTGGTGAATAAAGACTACACCGACTTAGCCGAAGATTTTGTTAAATTGGGATTTCTGACTCCAGACACGAATATTTGCCCAATTGTGCCAGCATTAGAAGCGGTGCTGGGAAATGCTATTGGCAAAAATGTCAAGGATTTTAACTTCAAAACTATTACCGATGAATTTTCGGAATTGATGTACGAATATCCTTTCCGAGTCCCGGCGAAGTTTGCTTTGATTATTCGTTCCTTGGTGACTCAGGAAGGTATTGCCCTTAGCCTCAACCCAAATTTCAAAATTGTTGAAGTGGGTTATCCCTATATAGCACGGCGGTTGCTGACAGGGGAATCGCCCGAATTACGGCGGCGATTATTGAATGTGTTATTCAAAGATGGTAAATTTCAGTGGCAGCGGTTAGAGAATTTAATTGCGATCGCTCGTAGCGATAACAACTTTGATGTATTACCCACAGCCCAGATGGGGTTCCAATTTTTAATGTCAGAAGAAGGCAAATTTCTGCGGCGACAGCTGGTGCTGGCTCTCACCGAAGATGACCGCCTCCACACCGAAGATGTCCAACGCCTGTGGAACCTGGTTAAAGATGACTTAAAACCGGATCGTTTATTAAATGTAGCGATCGGCATTTTAACAGACTTATCCAGGGAAGGCGCAGCTGCTATCCTACCAAAAACTACATTCCTTGCTCCTTTTGCTGGAAACCAGCCAACAAACAAAAAGTAAAAAATATTTAATATAAATCAGGAGTTTTCATGTACTATTTTCCTCTGCAACCGCCTTATTTTTTGTTACTTGTGGGCTTTCTGACAGCATTAACATCTGGTTTGGCATTATCTGGCACTTTGAAAGTAATTGTACAGAAATGGCCAAGCGAGCGTACAGAAAATACTAAACCGCGTTCCTCACTGAAACAATTACTTGTGCCATTTATCGGCATAACAGGTGGTACTTGTCTATTTCTGTCTTCAGGTTTAGAAATATTTGGCTTTCCCTCCTCCTTGGCTTTAGGAGTCGGTCTACCAATTAGTCTGTTTACTTGTTTATTAGTTTGGTTGCAGCTGGGAAGTATGATGACCTTTATAGAACGCGAAGGTATGCAATCTTTAGATTTAGATTCTTTTTCTTAGATAGTAGAACGCTTCACCAACATCCAAATTACTGTAAATGCTCACCGCCAGCAATGATGTTCCACTAAAAATGAGATCATTAGCTAGTGGTGAATACTTATTTGTTAGTTTAGTAAAATTTTATAAGTCCAAGATTTAATTGCGTTAAAATTACGTACAAATACTGAAATTGTATCCGTAGTATCTCTGCTAAAGTGATAGCAACTCTGACTCAAAGTATACTCGACTTTGTTTATAATTTTGGCGTTGCAGATTTTTATTTAATTAGAAGGAGCGTAAAAAGCTATGACTCAAGACAAAAAGGCATTTTGCTTTTGTACTTTAGCATGTGGGAAGAACTATCGTGATCTTGCATTGTTACTAGCAAAAGATATAGAGAAATATTCGCCTAACACTTCTTTTGTTATTTTAACTGATTGTCCTAGTGACTTTAGCCAACAACCGAACGTTTTAGCATTTAAGCATAGACAACAAAGCGTTAAGTTTTACCATGACAAAAGATTTGCAATAGGCAAGGGTTTATCTCTATTTAATTCATGCATATTCATTGATGCAGATATGCGAATATTAGCGCCAGTTCCACAAAATCCGAAATGCATTTCAATGCCAGGAATAACGGCAAGGGGTTGTGAAAATATGCCGAAAAAGTATGCTAAGGTTCTAGCTGGCAATCCTGATGCAAAACTTTTGAAAGAGTTTAAAGTGGCTAAAAAGGCTGCTTCCAAGTTAAATCTAGAACTAGAAAATGAAGATATTAACTTTGTTTATGAATATTTATTTGCAGTTACGAAAGACTCGGGAAAAGAAATAGAATTTCTTAAACAGTGGGAAATTCTGGCATATTATTGTGAGTTAAATGGACTTTATGACTCCGAAGGAAATGCAATAGGTTTAGCAGCTGCTAAAGCAGGTTTACCAGTTAGATGGAGTGCAATGGAAGGTATCTCTTTCTTTAAGAATAGAATCGAATTCGTCAGAATCAAAAAGGGAGAGTCGAAAATGGAGGACATGGCAATATATTTTGAGCAACAAACAAAGTTAGAATACCCCGAACGCTTCATTGGGCAGAGAATTATACTTAAAAGCAATAAACTTATTAAATATTTATATAATTTACTGCGTTTAAGAATTTTAACTTTGAAAGACTTTGATTTTTATTACCGCTAATCAGCAGATGCAAGGTATTTCTGCTTTGAAATAATTACAGCAGTTTTCATGTGAATGGAATACACTAATCTAGCCCCTTTCCCTTGTCAGGTTGTATTCCACCACATCCGAAAATCGCTAGAAATTATACATCTATTTTTTTAACATATTATTTGTAACTAAAGATTAAAATCATGAAACTTAAAGTCTTTTTGATATGTACAGGTCTTGGTCACATTATGCGGGGATATGAGTCTTTTGCCGAGCAAGCATTTCAGGAACTATCAAAAGAACCTTCTCTAGATATAATCCTTTTTAAAGGTGGTGGAAAAGCAAAAGCAAAAGAAATTCCTTTATGGAATTTACCCCGTCATACTATAACAGCCTGTAGGATAGCTAAGTACACTAAAAGTAGTGCCTATTTTGTAGAGCAAATATCCTTTCTTTTCAGTCTCATACCACACATCCAAACAGAGAAACCAGATGTAATTTACTTTAGTGATAACGATACAGCACTTCCGGCTATTATGAAGCACAATTTTACCCACATCCCTTTCCTAT
>JAHCSU010000708.1 GCA_023522315.1 Nostoc sp. CCCryo 231-06 | reverse complement strand
AACGAGAAGTTCACACCGCCTATCCCATCGGTGTAGAAGTTCTCATCGATGATATCTCCCAAAAAATGAAACATCTAAATGGCGGAAAAATCGGGGATGCATCCAAGATCCGATTTTGTCTGGAGATGGGACATACCAAGTACAGCCGTGACATCGATATCAAAGATATATACAGTGCTTGTTTGAAAGATTGGTATGAAAAATACTTGAAGAAAGTGGTGAATTTGACACTTGATGCCAAGCACCAAGGGGATGAAATCTGGGCGATAGGTGGAGGTTGCCTCTTACCTGGATTTAAGAAGCTCTTAGAAAAGAACGGTTTCAAAATTCTGGATAATCCAGTGGAAGCTAATGTTTTTGGGCTTCTAGAAATGGCAAAAACCATTATCAGCAAGAATTCACCAAACACATCTGGGAAGTTATAACAATGGCAGAAAAACTTGACTTGACACCGGAAAAAGTTCGGATTAAAGATAGCTATCGTGAGCGGATATTTGCAGAATCACAGCAATTAGGTAAAAGTTACCTGGAGACGCTTTACTTTATCATTGATTGTTATTTTGCTTTCAGAAAGGGTACATTCCCTACTCAACAAGTAGCTTTCACCCCGATTAATACTGAGTCAAACCAACTTATTCAGCCGACTAAAGAGCTATCTACAGACTCTAAACCAGAGGATTCTGATGACCAAACCTTCAGCCTTGATTTTGATTTGTAAGGGAAATATAGGGCTCCCGTGAGGTTGGTCAGCCGGTGCTGTAGTCTCAGAGTCAGCGCCCAAGGATGTCACCAGTCGTAGTTTCTGAGCTTTTCAACGAGACATTTTGGTTGTAATAAAATATTACCACGTTGTTCTAATGTAAACCCACCCAGCAATAATCCCAACCATACTTCTACCATCGGCATTTTAAAATCCGACACAAGCTGAATTTCCAAAATTTCATTCGACTCACCCAAATAACTCCCGGTGCTGATAAGCAAATCGAGAAACATCCTGACTAGCTACAGGTTTAGCATAAATAGCCTGATTGCGAATTGCCTGTATCTGTTCTGACTCTCGCTCCATAGCTGGTGTGAATTCTTGTCGCTGTGTCAGCCCTCAAACTCAATTTGCTCTGGTCTACCTTGATAAAAAGCCTCTTCAGCACAACGACGGACTGCATTACCAATTTCTGCCGGACTGCAAATGCGATATTCAGCCAACAGTCTACGCCATTGATCATCACTCCAAGGTGAGTTATTGTCTCGAAAAGCTGGAAAATACTTAGCTAGATGTAGATTGAAAACTTCATATCTTGCCCCTTCATGGGGTAAATCCACAAAAAAGATATCATCAAAACGACGCACTAATTCCGCAGGTAGCATTTCTAAGCGGTTGACAGTAGCAATGGTATAAACTGGCTCTTGATGCTCTTGCATCCAAGTAAGTATTGCAGCAGATAGCCGCCGTGCCACACCTCCATCTGCATTGGAGTCCCAGCCAGCAAAGCCTTTATCAAAGTCATCCCAATAAAGTACACAGGGAGCAAGGGAAGTCACCAAAGCAATAAACTCCTTTAATGTTCTGTCGGGATGAGAATCACCCAGTAGTACACCCCAATTAGCTGCTAACAATGGTAATCCCATTTTCTTAGCTGCTAACTTGGCAGAGAGACTTTTACCCGTACCCGGTGGCCCCCATAAGAGCATCCCAGTGGGAAACTTCAATCCATATTGCTGTGCTTCTCTTTGAAGTAGACAGGTAATAGTTTCTAACCTTTTCTCTAGCAAATCTAATCCCCCGGCTGAAGGTACATCCGGTTGGGCAATATACTCTAAACCCCGTCCCCACAGTTTGCTAACTTTATGCTCTAGAACTAATTGCGCGATTTCCTCAATCTGTTCTGCAAAACCCAGACATTGCTGTAGTAGCATATTTATCTCGCCTATAGGTAATCCCTGACAGGCACGGAAGAGCAATTGCAGCGCTTCTGTTTTTTCTATTGTCTTTAACCAAGAAGAACGATGGGCTATGGTGGGGCGTAGGCGATCGCACTCCGCAAACTGCTGAAGCCGGGGATGACTACGCCCAACCCAGGTATCACAAAACTGCTGCACAACCACCTGTACCAGCTGTTGGTCTGGAAGTGGATGTGATAATACAGGAATAAAAGGCTGTAATTCTAGAGGTAGTTGAACGTAAGTTTCCAATAACACCCAGTAATGATGTTGCTGACTCCAGAGAGCTTGATGACAGGCATTGAGTAATTGATAGCTACGTTTTTGACTTATTTTGCTACCATCACCCTCATTTAGCACTCCCTCCATTAAATAAATGCCTGGTTGATATTCCTCCAGAAGATACTGAATAACGTCCCCGTTTTTACTCCTGTCAGTTGACTGTAAGATGTACTGATCTTGATGCTGAATTAATTGCTGTAGTCCACAGTAACCAGGATTCCAGACAAAGACTGACAAAGACCGCTCCTCACCCCAATGGTAAAACTGCTGTAATATCTGCATTCTGTCAGGCGTATGATACTCCACAGCCACAATTGGAGTATTTTGGTTAGCTAGGGCAGGCCAGTCTGTTATCAATTTCATAAACTTGACTTCAACAACTTACTTTCTCCTTGTAGAGCAAATTTATTACTGATGCTTTAGCCACACGGATAATTATTACTAACGGGTTGGCTATATTTCTTAAGTGAACAAGAGCGAACGCTTCCAGCACAGCGTTAATTTCAGAAACTACTCCGCCAAAATTCCGGTTCATCTAAAAAAATAGGTTTGAAATTGAAATGAAATGGATGTGAAAGCCGCGATTGCGGCAAGGAGGTGAAAAATTCACTTCATTAAAGGAAACTGTAAAATGGCGTACACAAAGCGCTCCGAAGGAATCGCTAGAGCTAGAACCAATAACAACAATCGCAACGGATCTAATACTAAAACATCTGCCAAAACCAATGGCACATCTGCAACAACTAAATCAAAGGTAGCGAATGCTTCACCGCAAGAAGAGGCATTAGCATTGTTGAAGGAATTGCGGAATCTAATCTTCAAAGAATACGGCGTTAAATTACAACTACGGGATTCGCGTGTTTCAACTAAAATAGGTCATGCAGCGCGTGAAAAACTCGGACTTGATATTGCTGCTCAGGTGAAAAAGAAAGGTGGTAACAAAAAGTTTGATTGGCAAAAATGGAATACCAAATTATTTACTAAATTGTTTGGACAACCAGATGCACTCAAATATGCACCAGAAGTAGTGGCAATTTTCATGAGTATGCTGTATGACACTATCAGCACTGACCCAGAGCAAGCAATAACCGATTTAGTGGAATTCAACCGCGCATCTCTGGAACGTCGTAATTCTTTCCAAGAACAAGAAGAGGAAGAACTTGACGATTTAGATGATGAACTAGACGAAGAACTGGATGAAGATGAGGACGATATCGAAGATGAACTCGACGAAGATTTAGATGAAGATGACGAATTAGATGAAGAAGATGAAGATGAGTAAATAATTCCGAATTATTCTCAGTAATTGACAGAATAATAACCAAAAATAACCATGTATTGACTCAAACAATACAGGTTATTTTTTTGCCGAAGAAAGAATTGAAATTGGAGCGAATTGCATCTTCCGATGCTGTTTCTATGAGAAAAATACTAAATATGAAGGAGTAATTCTCATGGTTAACGCTAACGCTCGTAAAACTACTAAACCAGCACGTAAAATTGAAAGGCGTATTCCTGCTTTAGAACGAGTAACGACTTATCAGGAAAAAGTACACCTGATGGTAATTGAAGTATTGCGGGAAGAATCAGGAAGAGAATTAGCAGCAGCAGCCAGATTTAATGGGATTGTGTTTGATTGGGACAAACACAATTCCGAGTTCCGTAAGGACTATGTAAATACACCATTAAAAGAACTGGTGAATTATGCCCGCAAACTTTACGGCTTGAATAATCTTGATGAAATTCGAGATAGACGTGCTTCTCATAAAGCTGCTCGGTCTAGACGCATAGACGGACTTAATGGTTTAAGTAGCAACTCTGATGACTTGATAAATGACGATTTTGAACAAGATGAAGATGACGAAGATATAGAAATTGACGATTAATTATAATGCCCTGAATTATCTAATTCGGGGCATTTTTGTTTTCCGCCCACCGCATCCAAAAAACAGAATTGAAGGCAGCGATCGCTTCTGAATTCAAGAGATTCAAAAGTGAACTTTAATTCAGAAGGCATCTGTCGATGCTGTCCAGGTGAGATGTATAAATTCGTTAATCAAAGGATAATCAAATGACTCGTAATCAGCAACAAACAAAAGCTTTGGATCAAGTAATAGGTTATCAGGATAAAGTACGATTAATGGTACTGGAAGTTTTGCGGGAAGAAAGTGGACGAGAACTAGCTGCTCAAGCACGTTTCAATCAGCAAGAGTTTGATTGGAATGAACATAACATTCACTTTCGCCAGGACTATAGCGAAACTCCGATCAATGAACTATTAGCATACGCCAAACGTCTGTATGGACTAAAAGATTTGGATGCAGTACGGGAGCGGCGCAAAGCTCATAAACAACAACGTACAGCTAGATGGGCTGAAGCTTCTTAATTACTTGCTGGCTCTCACAGCAGCCCCACTAAAATGTGGGGTAACTTTTTTGCCCACCCACCCTCAACCGTAAAAGCTTTATTTTACCGAAGATGCAGCTTCACACCCTACCCCACCAAATGTTGTAATTGTCCGACTGGAAAGTTTACTAGTCATTAACTCATAAATCTGCTGGTTTGAAAGTTGAGTTGGTTTGACCTCAACTGTTGGTGCAGCTCCTCCCCTGTTGACCTGAATAATGGAATCAGCCCAATAAAACTGCTGCTGGTCAGGTTGGGAATAAACAGGATAACAGCCTTTAGAGGCGATCGCTAATTTATGCTCTACGCTAGAAACTGATGGCAGAGAAATACCAGCAGGAACTAATTTCACCTCTCCTACTGGCCCCCACAAACGCAATTGTTGATTGATACAACGTTTTCCATCCTTTAGAGGGGCAATGATGTTGCCACAAACTTTAACATCCACGTCATACATCGGCGGATAATCAGGCACAGTTTGAGCTTGTGCTTGAGTCGTATTCCTCTCATCCTTGCCACTGACATTTACAGTAGTAGGGGTACAAGCTGTAACTACACCTCCTATTACCAGCAGCCAAAGCCAGTTAACTTTGTGGTTAAACATCTGCTGAATCCTTTTCTACGATTGAGAAATTGACAACTAATTTTTTAACTTAAACCCCGTCCATTTTGAAACCTGGAGTTTTTAAGGAGAGTGTATTATTCTGTCGTGGCTTGAATTCTGAGCTTTACCCTAATTCCAAAAAACTACGGTTTTCAAGGTAGACGCGGTTTAGATACAAACTTGCGCTGATTGGTAGGTGATGTCCATAACGTGCAGAACCCGGATGAGGCTTTTCTGCTACTTGCTCCAATTTCCAGCGTTACCCCCAAACGCTTGACATCCCTAGCACAAGCAAGTTGACCGTTTTGGTCACGACTGAGCAAATCTTGATTCCATTGCATTAGGTTGTGAGCAAACTTACCTTCATTACTGGTTGCCCATTCCAAAGCATTGGCTTCCTCTTGTGTGAGTTGGCGTGGCCCAGTAGGATCTAGATGACTGGATTGATACCAAGACATTCCACCTATACTCACCAGTCCACCTACTCCAGCTGCAATTAATAGCAGTATTCCCGCAGCAATTAAAGAGGGAACTGAATGAATAGCACGCTCAAATTCAGTACGCCTAATTAATCCCGTCACTGCCTGAGCGATCGCTTTTTGCTGACCCTTTACTGCTGCCTTTTCATATGTCTGGAGATGGTCATAAAGCTGCGTTTGCCACAGGTCAAACATTGCTTCCATTTCTTTGGGATTGTCTTCCAACAGTACTTGTAGCCTGCCAGTAGCAATCATCATCAGAAATGCTGGGTCATCAGGGTCAAGTCCGGTTTGGACTACAATTTCCCAAACCCTAGCTTTAAATGAATCATCTTTACCTCGAATGGCTAAATCTAGTAAAGTTGGGTAAGGAATTTGGCTCAGTCCTTTGCCTCTAGCAGCTACTGAATCCAAAAATTCATCATCTAAATCGAGTTCTTCAGTGTGAGAATTACTCATATCTGTATTTGCTTTTAGCTAATTAGCGCCCTCGTCCCCCACGCTCATTTGGTATAGGAATCCGATTTGATGGTGGGAGATGTCACAAGAAATAATGCGTCCTTACTTCAATCCCCCCGTTTCGCTATGGGGTCACTCAGCACTCCTGAATTAGATTACTTCTTGGTAGCAACCTTGCCGTTGACATTAGCATCATCAACTTTTTCTGTGGGGGAAGTAATTAAAGCTGCCGGAACGTTCCAAATTTTGGCTTTCTCAATTTCCTCAGAAGCTATTTTGAGAAAATTGTGTAATCGCTGCTTACCTAATACACCTAACTCTCCATAATCTCTAGCCGCAGAAAAATTTATTTGATTGGCATCAAGGATATCCCGTTCTCGATAGCTGAACTTGGGAAAATTGATGACAGCTACTTTATAAGCTTTAATTAAATCCTGTAAATCCTTACGTCCATCTACGTGTTTCCAGTCATCGCATAAACCACAATTGCGTACAAAGATATGCTTAATCTTGTTTTCAAAGCGTTCAAGAGATTGAATAAATAATTGAACGCTGTCATATCCACCACTACAAACAAACCACTTATATATTTTGACCTTATTTTTCCCAGTTATTTCTAGGATTTGATTACGCTCAATCCAATCAGTTACTGCTGGGTATACTTGAGCAGGTAAATTGACAATTACAGAAGTTGTGAGTGCTAAATTAAAAATTTCATCAGCATCATAAGCTTTACGCTCTGATTCGCTAAAAACTGCTGTTTTATGATTGTCTGGGTAAAATGCTCCCACGTCTGGATTACTTTGGTCTGCTTCTACCAACTCATAAGGGAGTTTATTGTCAATGCAGTATTGCACCATAACCCGTGCAAACAAAGACTTGCCAACTCCACCTTTTTCACCATCAACGAAGTGAATTGCTGCCATCTGAAATCTCCTTTGCAATTTTACTAAATGTGCATTAATAAATACTTAAATATCCTCAAACATATTGTCTGTATCATCATAGAAAGACCCCTCACCAGGAATGAAGGAATCAGAATCTATTTTGTGTTTTGGCTGGTTGTGATTCTGACTAATGCCATTGCTTTTACTCTTGCTTTTAGTACTAGTATTACTATCATTTTCATCATCAATACTACTGCTATTACCAATGTCTAGACCGAACATAGTAGCAAGCATTTGAGGATTGCTCATAGTGCTTAGAGGTACAGGCAAATCATCACTTGATTTATGTGGTAATTTTAGTGCCATTCGCAAGTAAGCCAAATGTTGCTCCAGGGCATGACAACAAATTAACCCTACTTGATGCATCTCTCGATCGCTAATTCCTACATCGACATTTGCTTGAGCTTGATATGCTAAAGGCAACCAACACATTCTTAATGCCTGTAACACCATCTCTTTGCTGGTACTGACCCCATTCCCCTTTTGCAAATATGTAATTAGCTTCCCATCAACAGTATTTGAGTAAGCACGAAGCCGAAAAGTCAAATTTTTATATTGTCTTTGTTTGTCAGTATCCGTTTCTTCAGACAGTCTGCAACTATTACTACTACTGGGCTGTCTATTATTGTCATTATTTTTGGGTTGTTTTTTATTTGTGGTCATGCTACTTTTTCCATTTGCGCTCTAAACCGCATAAACAAACCAAACGCATCAATCAACCTAAACGACAAAGCTTCCTGCTCTCGGAAAGTGCGGTAATAATCATTACTTTGATCCTTGAATACTTCTTGTACCTGCTGCTGTAAGTCAGCACCCCAATAAGTTGAAATTTCTTGAAAGCAGTCTTGTAACTCTTGCTCTAAGTACAATGCTGCGCCACCACTCAAAATCACCTCGTTCACCGCAGGTAAAGTTGATTCCAGCCAATCGTAAAGCCTAGACCAATACTCAGCTTTAGCAGTAGCAATGGCATTAACAATCATCTGCAATTCATAATCAAGATTTTTAGGTTCTCTGCTTTTGACCAGAGCGCGAATTGCTTGGTTATCAGTCGTGATATCTGAACCAGCTGCATAGATGGCAGAGGTTAAAGCAGTGGCATCCTGTCCAGATGTGCGCTCAATTACTCGCTTTACCATTTGGTGAAAGCCCAGTCCATTGGTGTAACCCGCCGTCATCTTGCCGCGTTCAAATAATAGAAGGCTGGTATTGCGATGCCCAAACATTAGCACCGCGATGGTTTGGGCGTTGAACCATTCTTTACCATTCTGGCGTTGCCGAATCATTGCCAATCCCGCACCTTCGGGTAAGCACTCGAATCTCTCCAGTTTCACCCGCAACCTTTGACCCCGAAACCTAAAATCCTTGAGTGCAGACTGTAACTGTTGCTCAAATGCTTGGCGATTTTGATATTCACCATAGGGCAGTAGTGAGGTCAGTGATAGTGAAAACCTGTTAGGCAATTTGTTGTGTTGAGCGATCGCACCAATAACCGCCAGGGCTTTGTGAATTGAGGTTTCGTACTTGAGCTTATCGAGTCTGGCAGATGCTGAAAACTGCTGTGCCAGGAATCCAACTACCGTACATTGTGTATCACCATCCGCAGGACTTGACACCCAGGCTTCATCTGCTGGTTTAGGAGATTCAAGACCCTTGCGACTTGACATATAAGCGTCAATCGAACTTTGAGGCAACTTCAGCATCTCTGGTTCCATTGTCATCAAACATGGTTTGCCTTCAGTTGCTAGTTCGTAAACAATCTTGGTCAAGGAAGCACCAGGGTCAAAACTGACTATCAAGTTTGACATTGACTGTGGTTCACCTAAAAGCTTTCCTTTAAGTTAAGTGCAAATATAAATCATGCCAATCTACCCACTGACCATTTTTATCAGGCGAAAAATTAGCCTATTGGTTATTTTTTTGCTGCATTTTCTCAAGTAGTCATTTTTATGTTATTGAATTCGATTCAAAAATACGCCACTGAAATGCCAATTCAACGTCAATTGAGCGCCAATTAAATACCAACTAAGTGCCACTTGAGCGCCAATTCAACGCCACTACGTACATTATGTATATATTTTTAGTGCCAATAAAAAAGCTTATTGACAATAAAAGAGTCAAAAAATGCCAATTAAGTGCCACTTAAATGCCAACTCAATGCCATTCATGTTTTTAATTTGAGCAGCCCAAAAAAACCTTTGGTGAGTAGCAAGCTATGTTGCTGTCCGGACATTTTTTCTGGGGAGAAAAAACGCACCCCCCAGGTGCGGCAACAAACTTGCCCTCTTTTCACGGTTCCCCTACCTCAGTAGGTCAACCACCGTGACGGAGGGGAAGATGATACGAAAAATCTCTTTAAGAGTTTAGCTTGGAAAATTTCTGCAAGGTTTGGGCGGATTAGCTTTTTAATTGCGCGATGGGCTACGCCCCGCCGTAGGCGATCGCTTACTTTCGCTATATCAAAATATCCCTAGCGCTATCTTGACTTTCTTAGTACTCAAGCAAAGCTATTGCAGCGCATTCCATTATCTCGCGTAGCATCTTGCTATTGAACCAGAATCGTAAGTAACCGCTTGGTCAATGACAAATAGATAGTGCAGTCGTCAAACTTAAAACAGCTAATGAGTAATGCATCAATAAATGCGACAGAAACGCTCACACAGGATAGACATTAGACTGACTTTGGCAGAATACGAGAAAGCACAGCTAATGGCAGATGAAAATAATCTCACTATGAGTGAGTTGTTTCGTGCCAAGACTCTGAAAAATAGATTGCCCAGGCGTGTCACCAAAGTAGCAGGCCAAACTTACTGGGAGTTGGGGAAGATAGGCAACAACCTCAACCAAATAGCTAAAGCAATCAATACTTCAGTACTCATGGGAGAACCTGTGGTTGTAGATAGAGCATTGTTGTCACAGGTAAGAGATTTGGTGAAACAGGTGCGCCGAGAGATTGCTGAAATTGATTTAATTACTGATTTACAAGATGAAGCATGATTGGCAAGCACATCAAAGGTAAAAGTTTTCGGGGACTGCTAAACTACCTCTTTGGCAAAGATGGAGCAAGACAAATCGGTGGGAATATGGAAGGAACAAACCCACGCGAACTAGCAGCTGAATTTGGTATATCTCGAAGATTAAACCCGAAGGTGAGTAGGGCTGTTTACCATGCTTCTCTCAGTTTGGCCCACAAAGAGAGTTTAGATGATGATACTTGGGATGAAATCGCCCAAAAGTATCTGCAAGCAATGGGTTTTGATATGAACCAATATGTCGTAGTGCGGCATACTGACCGGACTCATGAACACGTACATATTGCTGCCAGTCGCATTCAATTAGATGGCACTACAGTTTCTGATAGTTGGGACGATCGCAGAAGTGAAGCGGTAATTCGCAAGTTGGAGCAGGAATACAATTTGCAATCGGTGCAACCAAGTTGGGAAAAAGATAAGCACAGTCCAACTACTGGCGAACGTAGGCACATTGCCAGAACTGGAGAGGAAAGCGTTAGGGTCAAACTTCAGCGATCGCTCGACCAAGCAACACACGACCATCCCACTATGGCAGAGTTAATAGAGCGAACGCAACAACAAGGTGTTAATGTCCGTGTTGGTTATACTCGCACAGGCATTGTCAAAGGCATTAGTTACCAACTTGATGGTGTAGCTTTTAGTGGTACGCATCTCGGTAAAGCATATACCTTTCCTGGTTTACAAAAGCATCGAGGGGTAAACTACAGTCCCAAGCGGGATGACAAACGCATCCAAAAACTGATGGAGCAAGCTGTTGAAAATCCCACACCAGCAGTGCCTTCAAAACAGGATGACAAACGTATCCAGAAACTCATGGAGCAAACTGTTGAAAATACCACGTCAGCAGTTACTCAAACAAACTCCTTGCCTATACCAGAACCAACAAACTGGGAGCAAATACGCCTAAACTTAAGCCAGCAGTACAATTTACCCAATTCTCTGCTCACAGAATTGTATGAAAAGGGTTGGCTCTATGCAAGTCAAACAGGTCAAGCAATATTTGTGGAACGCACGCTCGATGATCTTCCAACTCTTGCCAAGCAGCTAGAACCAACAGGTAACTTCACCGCCATTCCCCTGAACTCTGAACCGACAAAAAAAGGTAGTTTTTGGATTGCTACAGATGCTACAGTAGAAAGAACAGTGCTACTAAGTGACCCGATTGAAGTTCTCTCTGTCATTGCTTTAGAATCAACTTTTGACAAAGAAAAGCGCAAACCTACATTGTATTGGAGTGTAGGCGATAGCGAACAAATACCTTTAGAATTTTTGCGAGCGATCGATACAGTAGTCATCGCTTTTAAAGATAATGAGAAAGTTGAGAACTTGATAGCTGAGATACTGGCTGAACTACCCCAAGCCAAACAAGTTTCTCCCGGTGAAGCTGGTTGGAATGGGATGCTAACTAACAATCACTTGCAACCCAACCAAAGTCGAATATCAGAGCTTCAAAATTGGGAACTTTGATATCAGTTATCATTAAAAGAAACACCATCCCATCGACTAAGGAACAGCCAGCACCCGCAGGTAACTTAGGCTGCTAAGTTATCGGCGAGATAGTAATTTGGATGTTGTCTGTCAGCATTTAGGGCTTCATGAACCGACACGCTCAGATGAAAATTTGAACAACACCTGTAATATTTTTATTGCCATACCAAATGGCTATCGCTTCCGAGTAGATGTTGTAAATATATAGTTGTCACCCTGATCTGAAATCCCTGGGAAAACGGAATCGGACAGACCTATTTTCAAATATTTGGTATGAACTGTGTAATCACTCTCCTATAAATCTTGGCACAGTTGTTGTGGCAATTGTTTCATCACACGGACAAAAGGAGCCACATCATCCAAACCCTGCGCCACAATCAGAGCGCCTTGAATGGCAATAGCAGCATCTTCCCCACGCTCATGAGCCAGTGTCTCATCTAATCCGGCTGCCCTCAAAACAGTTGCTATTTCATCAATCCAGGCTCGTAATAGTGTTTGCACCTTGGTATGAAAGATATCTCGTGCTGACCCCATCAACAAGATGGCACACATACAGGGTTGTTGTCCGCCTTCATATAACTCGTTAATCTGTTCACACATCTTAGTCAACCGAGTGAGCGCATCCCCTCCACCGCGAAGTATCTGTAAAATGTGTTCCTCCAACCAACATTCCATAAAATCCAACACCGCCGTCACCATTTCATCCTTCCCACCGGGGAAGTGATGGTAGAGACTGGCTTTTCCCAAACCTGTCGCTTGTGAAATTTTCGATAAAGTCGCCCCATCGTAACCATACTGTCGAAACAGTTGTAGCAAGCAGGGAATATAAGCAGTAAACCAAAAAGTTTTTTCCCAAGAGCGATCGCTAATCAAGTTTACGTACCTTTAAGTACTATATACTACCAAATATATAATTAATGCTTATGCTGCTGTGAAAGGTTTCAAAAAATGAAATGATGAGAGTGGTGTGTAGCGTATTGGCTTAAAAATTTGACGGCTCCATCAGAAGAAATGGCAATAACCGACTCAGAAACCCTTGAAGAGGTTATTAAGAAGATGATAGCGAACTAATTGAAAGCCTGAAACTTCCTAACTATGAAGCAGAAGTGGAACGAGTGATTCTGTTTCACATTGAAGCTTGGAATTGGAACTGTCCACAGCACATTCCTATTCGCTATTCTGAACAAGAAGTGGTGGCATTGCAAGCGAGAATAACTGAACTAGAGGAGCTTCTTGCTCATCAGCAGCAAATCTAATTTTCCGAGTGAGCCAAGCCAATCAAAAGTTTCAGGCAAAAATTTATGTAAGTAAAATGTGAAGAAGCTGGTTCTAGCGCAGCTAACGCCACTTAGAGAGGGATAAACACTCTAGGCGGAATGGCACTAAGAAAAGCCGAAACACTTATGGGTTAAGCGGTTTGCAATTGCTTGCGTAATTCATGCCGGGGTTTGCTCATTAAGGGGTAGGCTTTCGGGCGACGTTTACGGACTCGTGGTTCGTTTCTCGCAGGACGGTCGGGAACAGCCTTGTGAGCAATAACTTTAAGTAAAGTGCAATAAATTTGAAGACGTTTTGTTGAAGTTGCGGCTAACAATTGGGGAATAAAGTTATTTAAATGATGGCGAGTACCTTGCAGTGATAGGCGTAATGGAGGAGTACGGTAAGTAGTACCTGACGACCACATCAAACCACGAAGTAGATTGTAAGCAAGCAAATAAACATAAATTTCTTTGCGTACCATTGGAGGAGTTTTACATCGTAAAACATCCATTCCCAGAGTAGTTTTCAGATGTCTTAAATCTAGTTCAACATCCCACCTCTGACCGTAAAGCCCAACAATTTCCAGGGTAGAATAAGTTTTTGTATCTAAAAGAGTAGTAGACTTGTCCGAAAATTTAAAAAGCAGTCTGTGTCTGGCTTAGAGATAGTTTCA
>JAHCSU010000707.1 GCA_023522315.1 Nostoc sp. CCCryo 231-06 | reverse complement strand
TGACAACAAAGGTTTCTGATTTTTATCTTGTGAGAGTCATAGAAGAGCGTTAGTCCGCGCAGGCGGACTTTGCCTGTGTAGCCGCGAATTCTATTCGCCTTGGCTTTAGTCTGCATCCTGGCTGGAACGCTACGCCGTTGCAGATAACCCTGCGACTCCCAGCGTTTTACGCCAGCCACTTGCTCAGGATAGCAATCGAATTGTTCGCGCAACCGCTAGAGTTGAGTTGTGAATAATGGAGGATGTTGCAGATGGCATACAGTGATTTCACACTTGCCAAAGTTCGAGAGACTTTTCAGCTTGTAATTAATGAAAAGCGCAATCTGTTCAAAGAAGTCTCGCCTATTCAACCTTCCGCAACCTTAACAACGCTCTTAGAAGAATATACTCAACTAGCAACTGCCATCAACACTGAAAAAGCCCGTTCAGAATTACTAATTATGCCAGTTTTGACGGAAGTTAGACGGCAGTTAAATTATCAAATTTCTCTGTTTTCCGGTACAGATTTTGATGTAGATGCTACTAAAGGATTGAATGGATTTTGTGATTTTATTCTCTGTGGTTCTGAAGAACAGTTTTACATTAAGGCTCCTGTCATTACAATTGTTGAGGCAAAGAATGAAAATATTAAAAGTGGCTTAGGACAATGTATTGCCACTATGATATCTGCCCAATTATTCAATCAAAATACTCAACAAGAAGTTAAGACAATCTATGGAGTTGTCACTAGTGGAACCAATTGGCGGTTTTTAATGTTGGAAGGAATAACAGCATACATTGATATAGTTGAATACTACATCAATGATGTTGATAAAATTCTTGCAATTCTGTTGCAACCATTTCAATCGGCTTTCCTACAAGCATCGTTCTAATATTAATTGAATTGTGACAGTACCAGCGATCGCAAGTTTATCAATCACATATAGCTTTTCCTAATCAAATGAGGTACATCAGAGCAAGCTCATCCCTTGCTCTAAGGGGGTTGGGGGTGGGGAACTTGAGTACTTCACCAAGAGTTGTGGCTTGTCAACAGACATCGCAAAGCCAATTTGACTACAATCCTTAGAAAGAGGGTTCTGGAGCCGACTCCACCCGATGAAACGTCAAATGAATTAAGATGTCCAAGGATGTCTAGGATTCATGTAGCAGCAACAGAAATATAATGTCCAAAAAGTCCGATTCGCAGTTCCAAAATCTCTTTGCTTCACCCAAATCAACAAACTGGGACGAAAGATTAGCCCAAATAGCCTATCGCTTTAACCAAGAATATCAAGGTAAACCCTTTGAAGTTCCCACAGAAGTACAGGCAATGCCGATATTTCGAGAGTGGATTGCTGGCAATTTCTCAGGAAGAATTGCTTCTCCTTTTTGGGAAATTGCTGAACCTAAAAAGAACCAGCACTGTTTAGATATAGGTTGTGGTATCAGTTTTTTAATCTATCCTTGGCGGGATTGGCAAGCATTTTTTCATGGGCAAGAAATCAGTAATGTGGCACGCGATACCCTTAATTCTCGTGGGCCACAGTTGAATTCCAAGTTATTTAAAGGTGTTGAGTTGGGAGCCGCTCATCAGTTAAACTATTCACCAGAGCAGTTTGATATTGCGATCGCCACAGGATTTAGCTGCTATTTTCCACTCGAATACTGGAATGCTGTACTAGCAGAAGTCAAGCGCGTATTAAAACCAGGTGGACATTTTGTGTTTGACGTTCTCAATCCAGAACAGCCTTTAGCAGAAGACTGGGCAGTTCTGGAAACCTATTTGGGGGCTGAGGTGTTTTTAGAGCCTGTAGCTGAGTGGGAAAAAACGATTAAGGCGGCTGGGGCTAAAGTCGTAACGCACAAATCAGGGGAATTATTCGAGTTATACAAGGTGCGATTTTAAAAATAAGTAGCTAGGCGTAAATAAATTAAAGTTTGTAGTAAGGACTTTAGTCCTTATAAACCTTACTATGAGCGATAAATCGCTCACTACGAACTAGGATTTTATTGTATGTTTAGTTATGCCTACCTACTTACCATCACTCAGGGATAAGTGGACTCATTGGATCTAAAGAAGTTGTAAAAACAAAATAGATTACCCCAGTTCCGAGAATCATTACAGCGAGACTGAACAGCAACACCCAACGGTCTGTTGGTTCATAAGTATCTTCTTCGATATGACGACGGACAGCGAAATAGTGTGACGTTGAGAGCCATACTGTGATTAAACCCACCAGCGAGAAGACTAAACCTAACTTCCATCCGTTGCCAGGATGGGGTATCAAAGGTACTTGGAAAGCACGCAAACGCACGATGACCACACCAAAACCCAATAGAGCGATTCCTGTCCGCATCCAAGCGAGGTAGGTACGCTCATTTGCCAAGTGATCTCGGACTCTGGACGGATTCAGTCGTCCTGGCTTTTTTTTATCTTTATCTTCTTCTGTAGGTTTCAATTTTAACTGCATCAATAACACCCTTATCCCCAAAGCGGCTTTTATCAAAAAAATACGGAGGTAATACCACATCTCCTTCCAGAGGACTTGCACCCAGCGCAATATTTGCGCTAATGAAATATACTTGTTGTGATTATACATTTTTCTCAAAATTTATTTTAATGCAGATATCGAAATAAAACAAGCCTAAGATTGAGGATAAATAAATTCAAAAAAACAGCCAAGATTCAGAGAGATTTTTCACTAGTGCGATTCTTGACCTTGCCCATTAGGACTAGAAGTGAAATTTGCTACTTTGACATCATTCGCTAGATAGATGCCATCACAATCCCAGTTATTTTTAGTAGACTGACCATTAGCTAGAAAATACAGGTTATTGTCGTATACGGCATCTTCTTCGTCTTCATCATTTGGTCTTTTGCCATATACAGCTATGGTACTACCTGTTTGGTTTTCGCATTGACCCCAGTTGATTCCTGTCTCTAAAGCATATTTTTGCAATCTTAATTCTTCGGTTCTCTTTTGAATTTCTTCTGGTGTAAGACCTTCAACTTGAGTTTGGGTATCTTTTGTCTGAGAGAGTTCTTTCAGAGCTTTCGTGACTTCGATATAGTCAGGGTTTTTGCTAAACTTTGGTCGATCAGCAAAACAAGGTTGAGCAAAGGCGAGATTCACCAAAATCATTAAGACAATTAGCAGAGATTTCCAGATTTTCATGTTTTGACTCCTGTTGATAGGTAAGATATTTTGCAGTTTAGAATTTATTTTAGTGAGAAAATTCATGATGCACCTCTTCTTAGATACTTAGTTTTTATTGTTCTTCACTCGACGGCTGAGTATTTAAACCTAAAATCAATGAAAATATATAACTAGAAACTACAGATAAAAGAGTCCAAGTAACATTCTCTGTAACAATAAATATACCGAGTCCAATCAATATACAAGGCACAAAAGTATTGCCATTCTCTGTTAAAAAATTGGCGATCGCAGGCAAGTAGGTTAACTTATAAGCGGTATAACACCATACACCCACCATTGCAAAAATACACTTAGTATCACCAGCAGACTATCTAATTCAGTGTTGGCAAACAGGGGCACGTAGACGCTGATATTATCACTACCATTTGCAAAGGCGATCGCAGCTACATTGCATGTTTGCGGAGAGATAAAACTGGAAATTATAGAGGGACAAGATGGCTCGGTTTCTTCTTCGGCTGACTCTGGTGAATCCTCTTCGCGTTTTAGTAAACCACTCACACCAATGATTATTGGCATTAAACCAAGTAGTCTAATCCAGTCCTGCGGTATAATCAGTCCACCGAAAAAACCGGGAAGGCTAGCAACGATCAATGCAGCAAAACCGAGATACTGACCACCAAGGATGTGACGACTGCGGAATGTTTTATTTATTTGTGAAAAAAGCAACGTCAGAATAACAATATCATCGATGTTGGTGACAGTGAATGCGGTAATCCCTGTGGTAATTGCAGTTACGAAATCGCTCATTTGTGGAAGTCCTTATTATCATGCTTGGGAATTGGGCGTTGGGCGTTGGTTATTTGCCCCTGCTCCCCTGCTCTCTAGTTGGCCGTTTGAGTCCGTGCCGAAGCTTTGATTTATACTTTAGTCAAACTAATCGATAGAATCAAATGCTTTTGTTTGTCAGAATGATAAATGAAAGTGATTAAAACTTTTGACACCGAGTTGTAGGGATACCTAAATGGCAGGAATGACGCTTGAGCAGCTAAAAATTTTTATGGCTGTGGCGCAGCAGTTACACTTTACTCGCGCAGCAGAGGAGCTTTATATTACACAACCTGCCGTCAGTGCAGCAATCCACAACTTAGAGCAAGAATATGGAGTCAAACTATTCCATCGGATTGGTCGCCATATAGAGATTGCTGAGGCTGGTAAATTATTGCAAGTGGAAGCGCGGAAAATTCTCGATCAAGTTTCCTTGACTGAAAGGGGATTGCGAGAATTGAATAATCTGCAACGGGGTGAATTGAAATTAGGGTCGAGTTTGACAATTGGTAACTACTGGCTACCAAGTAAGATTAGTGAGTTTAAGAGCCGATATCCCGGTATCAAGATTGACTGTAGCCTTGCCAATACAGAAGAGATTTGTGTGGGAACGGCGACAGGACAGTTTGATTTAGGCTTGGTGGAAGGAGATGTGAAGCCAGCGCTCCAGAATACTCTAGAGTATGAAATAGTGGGGAGCGATCGCTTACAAATTGTAGTAGGTCAAAAACACCCTTGGTTTGAGTGGGGAGAAATTGACTTAAGCCAATTGACTCAAACCCTCTGGGTGATGCGAGAACCAGGTTCTGGAACCCAGCAAAGGTTTGAGGAAGCCCTACAAAATTGGGGAATCAATCTCAGTGAACTGGATGTGATTTTAGTGTTTAATAGTGGAGAGATGACAAAAGCTGCGATCGAAGATGGTGTCGGTGCAATTGGAATTTCTGAGTTGATGGTAAAAAAAGAAATCCAGTTGGGAACTCTGCGGGCAATTCGAGTGATTGGTAATAGAGAAGGCAAAGGTGCAATCGCAGAAATAGTTCGACCTTTTTTCAAACTCAAGCATCGTCAACGTTTTCAAACTGCTCTTTCCAAAGTCTTTGAACAAATGTTGATATCGTCTATATTAGATGGCTCACTTTAACATGTATCAAACTAGGTTTTTAGGACTTGTGTCTACACCGTAACCGACTCAAAGAGGGACAGACTTGGACTTTAGTTCAAGTTTGGGAGAAGTTTGTGGAACTCACACCTTCTGCATATTTTGACTGATGGGGTCAAAACCTCTAGAAAACCGCGTGCTGTCATCGTAGTAAGCGCCAGTCAGATTCGCTCCATACAACTTTGCATAGTTGAGTTTTGCTCCCCGGAGATTTGCTTCATTGAGTTTTACACCGCTCAAATTAGCTCTGGTCAAGTTAGCTTTGGCTAAGTTAGCTCTACTCAAATCTGCTCCCCAGAGTTTAGCTTTAGCTAGGTTCGCTCCACTCAAGTCAGAACCCCATAAATTGATTCCAGGCAAATAAGCCCCAATCAGCTTGTCCCTACTCAAGTTGACGGCTGGAAAATATCTTTCTCCTGCGGCAAAACGCCGTTTTAATTCCTCAGCATTCATGCGTCGCCTTCACTTTCTTTAGCAATACAGAAGTTATTTGTTCCCATTCCTGACTTAGTTCTCCTAAAAACTGTGGCTTACCACTACGTTGATACCAGAAATGGGCATTGTTCAAATCGCCTTCTTTGCGGTGCAGGTAAGCATGAACCCAGGCACTATCAGCATCGCTGGCATTTTGAACTATTTCATGAGCTTTGCTCCAATCACCTTTCTTGTCATACCACATTGCTTGCAGACCTTTTGGCAGTGTCTGAAGACATGGGCGCTGATTTTCGATCAATCGCAGGAATTGCTCTGTATTCACGATCGCCACCCAAAAAGAATCAAACTTCTATCTCTAAGATACTCTTCAGCTTAAGGTTAAGGGGAAAAGAAGAAGCAAGGGAGCAGGGGAAGAAGAACTATTGATTATTGACCAATGCTTAATCCCTTTCAAATCTGCTTTACTGGAATAATTTCAAACTCGAAAGTACTGATCAAACGGTCATCAATATAAACCTCTATTCTATGCTTACCAAGCGGATCGCCAGGAGCGATCGTCCAAAAATTCTCAATCACACCCTCTGGAGCCGACTGTGTGCGCCGTGTCACAGATGTAGTGCCGTCTGCTGACATTGAGAAGTCTTCACCGTTATCTGTACCCCAAGTTTCTGGAGGTTTTGGTAAACGCAAGACTTCGCGCCATTTCACTTCACCTTGGTAGTCTTTGAGTTTAATCCGCCATCCGTAGGCGTTTCCTTGTTGAAGTGGCACTCTTGTTGTCCGTAAAATGGTAACGTTCCCTTTGGAGTCAACTCTCTTCAGCCCGAACTCGGTGTTACTAACAGTAATCTGTTTTGTATTTGTTGGCGCACGAGATGAGATAACATTTTCCACCAAAACAGAAGTAGCGTTGATTGGCTTAGAACATATCACGCCAAATATTAGCCAAGAAGAAACTAGCACAGCAGTAGTAGCCCAAATTTTCATTAGAATAGTTTTCCTGTCAGACTTTTGGTACTTATTCAAGTAATCTGACATGTTTTCCGGGCCAAGGCTATCTATGGTTGGACAAAGACGAAATTGCTTTTGGTAATTGCCAGATTCAGGAACTCAGGGAAAATTTGGATTCGATGAATAAGGCTTTTAGGGGATTGACTGAATTGAAAACATGGTTTGTGAAAGGTTGGGTGAATTATACAGAAGTGGCTAAAGGTAAAGATGGAGTCTTGGCACACCCGCATTTGCATATTTTGGCAATGCTGCCACTTTCATATTTCCCTAAATACTTTTACTGAGGCTTGAGCGTATAACTTGCGTTAATTTGAGGCGTTGATACAAACTGATTTGGTGATTTCGTGACTGCTCAAGCCTCAAACAGTAACTTTATTGCTTTTAACTAAATCAGCAGAAGTCCCACATCTCACTAGACGGAGTGTGGGGACGCC
>JAHCSU010000706.1 GCA_023522315.1 Nostoc sp. CCCryo 231-06 | reverse complement strand
GGGGAGTGGACATTGCTTATCATCAGATCCCGCACATCATTATAATACTGGAAATCAGTTAATTATAGTACATAAATACTATGCTCTTTTGAGATTACAGTAATAGTAGATGATAAAGTCGAAAATGCTGCTTCGCTTCACTATACGATGACTAGGAGCGCAAGCTATGCAAGCTACGCCTCAAAGGTTGGTAAGAGTGAAATATGTTGTAAAAAACCGTAGATTTTACTCTAATAAAGCTTCAATTTGCCCTAACAACTTTTCTAAAACTTTTGCTTTATTAGGATCTTCCCAGACTTTAGCTTGCTTAACTCGCTGATAGGCTTCCTTCATCCGATTAGTCAGGATATTCGGCTGAGAAGACTTAGGAGGTTGAACTGATTGAATGTAACTTTTGATATCTCTAACTGAAAGATTTTCTTCAATAGTTTTCACTAGAAGTTGATGTCGCTGATCTTCGTCTTTCAATTGAGCAATGATACGGGCTTTGGTATATTCTAGTTTTCCTTGGCGCAAAATTTCTAGAACATCTTTAGGTAAATTTAGTAAAGGTAGGCGATGACTACGAAAACTGTCTGGAGTCACCCTACCTATTACTGAAAATATCTTTTCTACCATTTCCCATTGGTTACGAACAACGTTGTTCGTAGTTTCTGTTTTTTGCTTTTGGAGGTTAGCAATATGATTGAGTAGGGAAATAACTTCTCCTTGAGAGCATTCCAAGCGGATAGATAGCAGTTGCAAAATAGCTTCAGTTTCCTCAACCGGATTTAAATCTTCCCGTTGCAAATTTTCGAGGAGGGCGACTTGGAAAGCATCTTGGTCATTGAGATGACGGATAATAACCGGAACTTGCTCCATTCCAAGAGTTTGAGCAGCACGGTAGCGACGTTCACCAGCGATCAATTCATAATTATCGGATTCTAACGGTCGGACAAGCAGTGGCTGCAAGATCCCATGTTCACGAATAGAAGCAACTAGGCTTTCCATTCCTTGATTTGAAAAATAACGCCGAGGCTGATGAGCAGCTAGGTTAATTTGAGTTATTAATAAAGATTGTTCAATAGATTCGTTTTCCGGGAGTTGAGGATTATTGGTAACTCCTACTAAGTCAAGGAATTGTCTGGTTTTATTCGGAAATTCCATTTCATCTGCCATTGACAAGCGCCGCTTCGCCATATTACTCCTGTTCTGCCATTTCCCTGGCGATTTCTTGATAAGGTTCAATCAATTTTCTTTCTGTGGTATATCGATGGATTGGTTGACGCGCCAAGTTAGACTCTGGAAACTGAACAGACTTAGGAACTGGTTCAAAAATTTTGACCCCAGGGAGTTTAGTTTTAAGAGTTTTGAGAGCATCTTGGGTCGTGAGTGTACGGTCTGCCATTGTAGGCAAGACTCCTAAAATTTGCAAATTGGGGTGAGTGTCTTCATCACGAAGACTTTCGATAGTTTCCAATAATTGTCGTAAGCCTTCCAAAGCAAAGAACTGACATTGAACGGGGATCAAGACTGCATCTGCTGCCATTAGTGCATTTAGAGTCAACATACCTAAGCTAGGTGGACAATCAATGAGGATATGAGCAAATTCTTGCCGTAAAGGATTCAATTTCTTTCTCAGGATTCGGCTATTATCTGCCGAGGTCAAAATTTGCTTTTCTCCAGATGCTAGAGATATGTCAGCCGGAATCAGCTTGATTCCGTACTCGGTGTCAATAATAGTTTCAGATGCGCTCTGTTTACGATCTGTAAGTACTTCATAAGCAGTCATTTGCCCTGGCTGAATCTTGATTCCTAGACCTGTGGTTAAATTGCCTTGGGGATCAAAGTCAACTACAAGGCAGGAGGAACTTTCTGCCAGCAATCCACTTAGTGCGATAGTAGAGGTTGTCTTGGCTACTCCTCCCTTTTGATTAGTAACTGCGATAATCATATTTTCTTAGTACTATGCGATTTTTGAAGAAAAAACATATCTTAGTTTTAGAATGAACTGATTCTAAGACAATTTAAGTGGAGCGCAAAGATTTTTACAAGTCTTACAC
>JAHCSU010000705.1 GCA_023522315.1 Nostoc sp. CCCryo 231-06 | reverse complement strand
ACTACGAAGTTCTGGAAGCTATTCCCGATGAATTGGGAAGCCCCGTCCGTCTTACTGCGGGGTAGTTCACCCCATTGACAAAATCTGCTCATCAACAATTTACTTAAAAGCATCGACGACTTTATGGGCTATGGCTTTGCCAACTATTTCACCACCAGTAGCATCAAAGATCCAATGCACACCCAGATAAATGCGACTGATCTTATTTTCTTCGATGGCTTCTCGAAGCGTAAAAGTTACTTCATATCGCGGACGGACAGCACCAGTATTATCTGTTGTCTTGCCATTAAACTCATCAGAAACAAAATTGACAAAAATTTCTTCAGGTGTCTTGCAAAGAAGAGCGGCAGCAACCTCAAAACAAGCTGAACCGAAAGTAGCATGTCCTGATGGATAGGCTGGGAAGTTTGGCGTGAAATTGTTTACAGGCTTAGTAATAGGATTACTCTTGGGCGCACCCAATGGGAGCCAAAAAGGATCGCCTTTTTTACCACGAAGAATATTTCCGTCTCCCTCAGCAGGAAGGGCATTTCCATCGCTATCCTGACCAGGTGAGGGACCCCAACCCGCTTCTGCCTCACGAATGCCTACGATAGGTCGCCAGAAGTCATAAACATATTTCCAGTGCCATGCTGCAATTCCAGCGTCAGCCATCGCCACATTAATTGCAGTTAATAGTTTGATCTTGCCGGAATTAGGAAGTGCTTTAAATTCTGGAATTTCAAGTACAACCTGATTGTAAAGACGTGGTGGAGTTCCAAGCAGGTTAGCGCCATCGTAACCCCAAAAAATACCAATTACAGCCTTACGGCGAAAATCGTCATTGCGCTGAGTAATATCACTTTTACCACATTCAATTACCTCATCAAAAGCCAGGGCATATTTCTCGCTATCTAAATCTGGCTGTTTACATAGGGGTGCATCAGTCACTACATTACAAAGCACAAAGGGTTTAACTAATCCCCATGTACGACCAAGAGTCATTTGGTTAGGGTTGACAGGATCGGGGCGGTGGCGACCAGGCTCAAGACTATAGTTACTATCTAGATATGGCAAGTCTGAATTATCATTCTTACGAGCATTCAACCAAGCCACTGCAACTTGCTTGCCATAGTTCAGTGCTCCAGAGTCAACACCAACGTTAAGCTGTGCAGTTTCAGTGGATATAAATTGAACGAAGTCGGGATAAAGCTGCTCCGCCGCGTAAATACCAGCACTCACCAATGCGGCATTGCCAGTTGCTTCATTATTGCCGATTCCTTCAGGTAGATTCGGTAGGGTTTTAAGTTGAGGATTAAGCTTCCCTGTAATTTTTGCGTAAGCATCGTGGGCTGCGAGGTGAATAATGGCTAGAGCGCGAGAGGTCTTGGTTGGTCCAGCATTATTTGGTTTATGGTCACCACTAAAATCTTTGGCAACAAGTTTTAAAGCTAAATCATTAATGTTTAAAATACTCATTTGGTAAATTTTCCCACCAATTAGAATTTGGAAATCTCTGTTCTATTACCTCTCCGTTCTTGAACGATGAAATTACGCCAAAAAATACAAAAGTTAATCTGTCATTTTGATTAGCAGGAAATAACCTCCCAATTGGGCGTGATATCCAGAATCTTTCAAAATATTGCTCCTCAGAAATTTACCCTCGTTGTACGCCATAAGTTACCCCATTTGGAGGGGTATTAAAGTAGGTCTTGTAAATCTTCTGGTGTTCCTGCTGGTATTGTTTTAGGATTTATAAGATTGATTAACTCATGGTTCTTTCTCCTGCATGAATTAACTTATTGAGTTCCAGAAAGGGGATTAATCCTCTCTCTAGAGCCACATAAATGCTCCGCTGATGGAGTAGTTGAATCCTCTCTCGAAGGGAAGGTTAATTTCCTCCCTCCTCAGTTAGATTGACTACACGGAGGCTGACTGGCTAATGCTCATGAGTTATCTTGCTGGAGAAAGAACCAAAATCGTTTTTAGGAGTTTTGTATTGATCGCGGCGTTACAAGCAACACCGCGATCGTGGCAAAACTACAGGCGACCGATATTAGTCAGTCCTAAAACGATGCCAACGCCAACAATATGACCAAAAGCCATCGCTGCAACGAATGTTGGAATACTAATCGGCAGGATGGGGAACTTGGGGCCAACTAGGGGTTTTTCGATCCTAGTACTTAGTAAAACCATTACTAAGCTACTGATGCTGATGATGATGCCTACTGTAGGATTCCACGCAGGTGTTGCGGGAACAGTTGCAGCTGCTGCTAGTAAAATAGATGAAATCAAGCTTTTGTCTCCTAAAATGTAGACCTACAAAATTATAAAATCACCAAGGTACAAAAGTTTTTCGGATAGTTTAGACTTTCTTGATAATTACTTTAAATTTGTTAAATTTTCATGCGTGTTAAGATTTGCGGCATCACTCAACCACAGCAGTCTATAGCGATCGCCTCTCTGGGCGCAACGGCACTAGGATTTATTTGTGTGCCAACCTCACCTCGCTACGTGACTACATCCCAAATTCGGGCAGCAGTAGCAGAACTCCCGGCTAATATTGACACAATTGGTGTTTTTGCCAACGCTAGTATCCCCGAAATCAGTCAGATAGTTGTTGATTCTGGGTTGACTGGTGTCCAGTTACACGGAGATGAATTACCAGATTTTTGCTACCAATTACGTCAAGCTTTACCCAATGTCGAAATTCTTAAAGCACTTAGAGTTCGGAGTCTTGAGCATCTTGACACAGTGACTGATTACACAAACTATGTAGATACTTTACTACTTGATGCTTACCATCCCGAACAACTTGGTGGTACAGGCAAAACCTTAGATTGGACAATGCTAGAGCAATTTAGCCCCAATTGCCCTTGGTTTTTAGCAGGAGGACTAACAGCAGATAATATTATCGAAGCCCTAAGTCAGGTTAATCCTAGCGGCGTTGATTTATCTAGTGGTGTAGAACGTGCACCTGGAGATAAAGATTTAGATAAAGTAGCCAAGTTGTTTGAGAAATTGGGGAGTAGAGAGTAGGGAGTAGGAAGTGGGGATGAGGGAGCAGGGGGAGCAGGGGGAGAATATAAAATTATCTATTTCCCCTCTGCTCCCAGGAAGAACTGCCCCTCTGCCTCTTCCCAATGCCCAATTCTCTAAAAGAATGCTGGTTGATGGCGAATCAAGTTAAAAAATTCTTCGCGGGTTTTGTGCTCATCTTGGAACGCACCAACCATTGCACTAGTGACAGTCCAAGAGCCTGGTTTCTGGACGCCCCGCATCACCATACACATGTGGCTAGCTTCCATTACAACGGCTACCCCTTGAGGTTCTAGAATGGTCTGGATTGCTTCGGCAATTTGACGGGTTAACCTCTCCTGCACTTGCAAGCGACGGGAGTACATCTCAACAATGCGGGCCAGCTTACTCAGTCCCACAACTTTTTGGTTGGGGATATAAGCAACGTGTGCTCTACCCATAAATGGCAGCATGTGATGTTCGCACAGACTAAAGAAACTAATATCTCTAACTAGAACCATCTCGTTATGCCCTTCATCAAAGATGGCATCGTTAACGAGTTCTTCAAGGGATTGGTTGTAGCCACTTGTAAGAAACCGCATTGCCTCGGCCACTCGCTTGGGTGTTTTGAGGAGTCCTTCGCGTTCGGGGTCTTCCCCAACTCCCAATATTAGTGTCCGCACGGCGTCCTTCATATCCTCCAGATGTTCCTCTTTTGGCGGGAACACATCCGCTTGTCGCCCGTTGTGGGTGTTGCGATCGGGTCTAGGAGTTATGGCTTCTGCCAAATCGGGAATCAGAGGCGATTGAGAGGAATTGGAACCGTTGGAACTAGCAATAGTCATGATTAAGTCTTGGTTATGGTTTGAATTTAGTTATGAGACGCGATTAATCGCGTCTGTACAGTAGAGACGCGATTAATCGCGTCTGTGATGAGTTAAAAATTCTAATTCCTAACTCCTAACTCCTAACTCCTAACTTCGCAATTAAAGTGCGCCAGCACTGGGCATCAGGGTCAATTCATCAATAACTGCCTGTTGTGGTAACAGAACTGTGTAGAGAATTGACTGAGCGACAATTTCTGGGGTTAACATCTTAGAACGATCTAAGTTGGCATGGACTGTTTCTGTGTCCCAAAGTTCGGTATTGACTGCGCCAGGACAAATAGCTGTGACACGAATGCCGTGGGTGCGTTCTTCTTGTGCCAGGGTTTGAGAGAGAGCAATCAAACCAGCCTTGCTGACGCTGTATGCCCCCCAACCGGGAAACGGCTGCTTGGCGGCAATTGAGGCGACATTGATAATTGTGCCTGTACCCCGATCGCGCATTGAAGGCAAAATCCCCACAATGCACTGAAACACGCTGGTAAGATTTAAGTCAATTACCTGCTGCCAGCCCTCTAGGGGGATTTCGGTTAAGGTGCCTGTATAGGCAAGTCCCGCATTGTTTACCAGAATGTCTATATCACCAAAGTCAAGGGCGATCGCCTGGATCTTTTCTTTTACTTCGGAGATCCGCGCTAAATCTACAGCGTAAGCTTTCGCTTCCACCCCAGTATGCTCTACAGCTTCTCTTACCGCCTCCAATTTATCGAAAGAGCGGCTGACTAAGGCGACATCTATTCCCGCTTTGGCAAAAGCTAAAGCTGTTGCTTTCCCAATTCCACTACTTGCCCCTGTAATCAGGGCGCGTCGTTTTTGCTCAACACTCATGGTGCCTCCCAATTTTTTGGCAGTTCCCAAAGCCTATTACCACCCAATTATTCTTACTTCTTGGTCTAGATAGATTAAAGGAATCTAAAAATCTGATGATTTCCATTAAGAAACTGGTATAATACAGTGCAATAGTTGGGATATTATGGGTTTTACCAGTGAAGACAACAAATAATCGCCTGGAAAACCACGCCGTACACTCAAATTAAATTACTTAATAATACAAAACTCACTCAATCAAATTGAGTAGATTTACCAAAGATGCAAATGCCTATGGCTAGATTGTTAAAAATCTTTAAGCACATAGGCAATTATAGCATTGCTGCTTTGCTAATCAATCATTATGCAGTGCCGTTAGTGGGCAACTTCTGTAAAAACACCAATTTTGCGGAATTTTTCATAACGCAGTTGACGGCGTTCTGGAGCAGTTAAACGATTGAGTTCGTCCAAATTTTCCAACAGAACTTGCTTGAGAATGGTAGCGGCTTTTAAAGGATCGGAATGAGCGCCACCAGTGGGTTCAGGCAGTATTTGGTCGATAATTCCCAACTTTTTCAGGTCGTGGGAAATAATTTTTAGAGCAACAGCGGCTTGGGGAGCTTTGCCAGCATCTTTCCACAGAATGGCGGCGCAGGCTTCGGGAGTGGCGACAGTATAAACTGAGTGTTCAAACATGAGTAGGCGATCGCCTACACCAATACCGAGTGCGCCACCGGAACCGCCTTCACCGATGACTGTGCAGATAATTGGTACATCTAAACAAAACATTTCCCGCAAGTTGTAAGCGATCGCTTCTCCTTGACCTTGGTGTTCTGCTTCTACTCCAGACCAAGCTCCTGGTGTGTCGATAAAAGTTAGTATTGGCATACTAAACTTGTTGGCGTGTTCCATTAACCGCATCGCTTTGCGGTAGCCGCCAGGGTAAGGCATTCCAAAGTTACGGGCAATATTGTCTTTGGTATCACGACCTTTTTGATGACCTAACATCACCACAGGTTGCCCACTCAGACGACCGACACCACCAACTAAAGCCGGATCGTCACCACCAGTGCGATCACCATGCAATTCCATCCATTCATCACTAATAGCCTGAATGTAATCGAGAGTACTGGGGCGACGCGGATGACGAGCGACTTGCAGTCGCTGAGACGGGGATAGACTACTGAAAATTTCCTCACGCAGTTGCATAGCGCGTGCTTCTAGTTGACGAATTTGACCAGAAACATCGACACCATTTTCTTCTGCAAGTTGCCGAATTTGATCAATTCGGGTTGCTAGTTCTGCTAGGGGCTTTTCAAAATCTAACAGTAGCGGTTTACGCTCGGTAGTTGCCATCGTAGGGGTTATAAGTTACGAGTTATCTATTTTTTTGTCATTAGTCTTTTGTCCTTTGTCAGTTGTCATTTGCAAATAACGAATGACTAATGATCAATGACTAATGACCAATGACCAATGACCAATGACTAATGACCAATGACTAAACCAGCAGTGGTCTAAATCCATGTTTTACTGATACCCGACCAATCTGCTCCATTTTGTCTACGGTAATCTGATTTCGTCCCCACGAAAAGTTCGTGTATAACTTCTCAAATTCCAGCAGCATTGATTCGGCAAAACAAGCAAACAACTGGCGGGCTGGCACGTCCATATTGACGATTTTCATAATTTTCCAGTCAATATCTAGGGAATGCTCTACAATTCCACCATTTAACACATGTACACCAGGATACTGAATTTTCGTCGCTAAGTTTTTAGGATAACCACCATCAATCAACAAACAGGGTTGTTTCAAAGTGGTGGGGTCAATTTCTACGCCTCTGGGCATACTAGCAACCCAGACTACAACATCAGCTAGGGGCAGTGCTTCTGTCAAACCCATAATTTTTCCTCGCCCCAGTTCGCCTTGTAACTCTTTGAGACGTTCTTGATCACGAGCTATCAGCAGAAGTTCTTGAACATCTGTTTTCGCATCTAGCCAGCGTGTAACTGCACTACCAATATCCCCAGTTGCTCCACATATAGCAACAGTTGCTTTTGATAAATCAATTCCCAGTTGTTTGGACGCTTCTTCCACCTGCTTACAAATAATGTAGGCAGTATGAGTATTTCCTGTGGTGAACCGTTCAAACTCTAGTTTAATGTTGCGGACTTGGCTAAACTGCTCTAACTTAAAGTTTTCAAAAATAATTGAGGAAAATCCGCCTAAAGCTGTGATGTTAATGCCGTGCTTCTGTGCATGGGCCATGGCGTTGAGGATTTTGCGCGTTGCGGCTTTGATGCGGCGACTAGCTAGCATCTCTGGCAAAAAGCAAGATTCTACATACCTTCCTTCAATTTGTTGCCCAGTTACACTGGTGACAATAATGGTATCAACAATTTGCGGTGGGGCGCTACACCAAAAGTCTAGCCCTTGATCGGCATATTCTGGGTAGCCCAATTCTTGAGCTACCGATTGAGCGTGTTCCAAACTAGTCAGATGTCCAATTAGACCAAACATGTAGTGATTATTAGGCTTATGCTGTCTCGAAAGGGTGGAATTTAGTAGAGTTGGAATTTAGTAGAGTTAGGAGTTGGGAGTTAGGAGTTGGGAGTACGACTCATAATTTCTCACTGATCATTCCTCACCGGAGGCAAAGCGTCTCCGGCTTTGCTCCTAACTTTTTTTAAGCGGCGATGAGTCCGTAGGCCGACAAGCGCATAATATCGCGGGTTGTAAAACCGATGTTACTCAATGCTTCACCGTACTGAATCATAAAGTCTTCTACCAAAGCATCTTTTTCCATTGCCATTGTGTGGGCATCACCCTCTACTTGGTTGAGCATTCTCCAGACTATGGGTAGGTTCTGGCGATTTGCAAGTTCAAGTTCAGCTTTGGCTTCTGTAAAGTGTTCTTTCAACCAAACTTCTCCAAAGTTGAGGTGGCTATATTCTTCTTTTACTACTCCCTCAGTGATTTTGCGGGCGAAATCGTCGGCAACGGGGATGTAAATGTTATATGCTGCGATCGCAAAACATTCAATAATCAAAGACTGAATCAACAAGCAAGTCACAACCTTTCCGGATGCTGCGGCTGTTTGGAAATTTTGGTGTAGTCCAGAGAAAAATTCCTTCGCAAATTGCAAATCTGGGGTTACTTGCAAATTGCGCCCACAAGCTTCAAATCCTTTCTTGTGCCGACTTTCCATCTTGGATAGGCGAATCAATTCATCATGAGATTCTGGCAGCAGTTGGGCTAGTGTGATGTAATTTTCATGGGCTTCTTGTTCCCCTTCAATCACGATCGCATTAATCCGGCTATAAGCATCTTTGTATGTTTCGCTCTTGAAATCTAATTCTTTAGATTGGTCTGTAAGCTGCTGCATGGTATCTTTACTCCTGTAAACCTGATTATTTGACACCAGGATTCAATTTACCCCATGAACTGAGGGTAATAATCACTGTGGTTTAATTTAACTTAACAAGTAACTATGTTTATAGATTAACTGTTGCTGGGTGAGATGTCGTACTAGCGAAACAAATGCTTTGCAGCTCAAGTTATGTTTAAACCAAACCCGAATCTGAAATCTGGCGATTTTTTGAGCCTACTAGTGTTGCTGCTAGGGGCATTTATCGTTCTACTACCTCTGTTTGTGGTCTTTCTCACCTCCTTTGCACCGACGGCCACCAGCCCGGAAAATGTTTCCAAAAATAGCTGGTCTTTAGCTAATTACCGGGTTGCATGGCAACAGGGAAAATTTTTGCTGGCGTTTGCTAATTCTACCTTGGTAGCGATCGCTGTGACGGCGTTTCAGATTGTCACTTCTGCTTTGGCGGGTTACGCCCTAGCACGGCTGAAGTTTCGGGGACGCCAAGCACTGCTATTGGTCGTTTTAGCAACTTTGGTGATTCCCTTTCAGTTATTGGTGATTCCCATCTTTTTGGTTTTGAAGTGGGGACACCTGATAAATACTTATGGGGCGCTGATTTTACCCACTGCTGTCAACGGGTTTGGAATTTTCTTGCTACGTCAATATTTCCAGACAATTCCCGTGGAGTTAGAGGAAGCCGCAGCGATAGATGGGGCGAACCGACTGCAAATTTTGTGGCGGGTGATGTTACCTTTAGCTCGTCCGGCCTTGGTGACGCTGTTTTTGTTCACCTTCATCGGTGAATGGAATGATTTGTTTAAGCCTCTGGTGTTTACGACACGACCGGAATTAAGGACGGTGCAACTGGCATTAGCTGAGTTTCAAGAGCAATTTACGAATAATTGGCCGTTGATGATGGCGGCGGTGACAATAGCGACTGTTCCAGTGATGGTATTATTTCTCATCGGTCAGCGTCAGTTTATTCAAGGTATTGCTGCAACGGGGATTAAGAATTAGCAATCGATAGTGGGCAGTATAAATTGACTGATGCGGTGTTGGCAGATTGGATCACACTCTCTCCAGAGAGTCAGAATCGTGCTGGCGTTATTCAGAAAAAAGTGGTTGTTCAGGCGCAGCAAAACACAGAAGAAAAATCACAAAAAGTTAATTCTGTCAATGAACCTACTCAAATTGTGGAAGCCCAAGGGTGGGTTATAGATCAATACAGTTCAGTTAAGCATTTTTTTCTTCTCTCTGTGTCCTCTGCGCCTCTGCGGTACCCTGCGGGAAGCCGTTCGCGTAGCGTCTCGTAGAGAAGCGTCTACGTTAAAAAAAACTGACTTTGACAAAGAGTTTTAGCCTTAACTGAACCGTATTGGGTTATAGATGCCAATGGTAGGTTTTGGTTGCTCAAGTACCCACGGCATCGCCCCATAACTCATCGCTCACCGCTACATCTTGCGCTGCTCATTAGACGTGAGTTCAACAAATCTCTCCCTACCTTAAACTTTAGATTGCGAATTGCGAATTGTTTTAACTTGTCTCCTGAATTTGCAGACGTATGGTGTGTTCAGTCGCACCACTAAGTTGCAATTCCATGATTTCACCACCCAGAGGTTCCAAGCAAGTGAGGAGCGATCGCAAGTTGGGTGTACTTGCGCCAGTATCTACATATAATCGATCTGCTAAATTACCGATCCGTTTCCAAGTCATGTACAATTTAGCGATCGTTTGTTCAATTTGCGATGCTTGATTTACCAAATCAGCAGCAATGCTCAAACAGCCGACTCTTTGCGCTTCTTCTAAGGCTGTTTCAATATCAACATTTTCCTGTGTCAGCGCCTGGACTTGAGCCGCCCCTTTGAGATATTTGGCCAAGTTACGCGCTTCGGTAGTTACCTGTTTGAGGGTATCCACATCAGGATTAGCAGCAATTTCCTTTTGGATAAACTTTTGGTGCGATTCTGGCAGTTTTTCCATTTCCTTCACCAGTGGGGCGATGTAGCGTGGAGGAAGGGTGTTATCTGCTGCTTTTTCCTTGACTGCTTCGGGTAGTAAATCTGAGGACATAGCTGTCCATTCATCGCTGAGTTGACGCACTTCCCGCCTGGTGATGCGATCGCCTTTTTGGGCGGCTTCACTCACCATCTGTTGCACTTCTGGGACTGCTTTGGAGGTTTCAACAAATGCCCGTTTGCTGAAGTTGTTCACAGTTGCGGGGTCAAGTTTACCGTCTTCGATAAGAGTATCGGCACTATTGGCCAGTTGAATCCAAGCATAAGCTTGACTTTTGCTGATTTCCCGCTCTTTTAGCCATCGCAGAAAGCCAGTACCGCGTCCGTCACCACCAACTTTCTCTCTGTCGCGGATAGCCCGTAAAATTCGCCCCCGCCAAATTTCAGTTTGCAAATCAAAGCGATCGCATACCTGCCACGCTACTTCTAGCTGCTGTTGAAAATCTGACTCTAGAATCTGTTCATCTTCTGGATCGGGCAGTTCAAAGCTGATATCTGCTGGCTGTAGTAAAGCAGCAGCAAGGTCGTTGATGGAGTCGGTGTCTTGCACGATTGATGACTAACGAGTGGATGCGATCGGCTTATTATGCCACAATCTGTGGACTCTCACTTAAGGGTGAGTAAGGTATTTTGAGTTACAACAAATATAGTAGGAAGGCGTAAACCATCTTTGTAAAGTCTTTAATTTATCAGAGACAATAAAAATAAAACGATGAATCAGGTAGACTACCTCCGCATAAGCTTAATCGATCGCTGCAATTTTCGTTGTCAATACTGTATGCCAGAGGGAGTAGAACTGGACTATATTCTCAAGCAACAGATGTTGACTGATGAAGAACTACTCACCCTAATTGAAGAGGTATTTATTCCAGTAGGCTTTAAGCAGTTTCGGTTGACTGGGGGTGAACCCTTGTTGCGTCCGCGCGTGGTAGATTTAGTAAGCGCGATCGCAAGTCTCCCCCAAACTCAAGACCTCTCAATGACCACCAACGGTTTTTTGCTGGCTCCGATGGCACAAAACCTCTACAATGCAGGGCTGCGACGAATTAATATTAGTCTGGACTCTCTTGATTCCGACATTTTTGATCAAATTATCGGTAATCAGGGTCGTTCTCGTTGGCAACAAGTTTGGCAAGGAATTCAAGCTGCCCATCAGGTCGGATTCGACCCATTGAAGCTGAATGTGGTGGTGATTCCTGGGGTTAATGACCACGAAGTTCTCGATTTAGCTGCCCTGACAATTGATAAACAGTGGCACGTCTGATTTATTGAATTTATGCCCATTGGTAATGTACATTTGTTTGGCGATCGCGGTTGGGTATCTTCAGCCGATTTACGAGAATCTATCCGCGATCGCTGGGGCTTGACAGAATCACAAGTTCGTGGTGCTGGCCCTGCTGATGTCTTTCAAATTCCCGGTGCGAAGGGGACACTGGGGTTTATTAGTCAAATGTCAGAATGTTTTTGCGATCGTTGTAACCGGATGCGCCTTAGTGCTGATGGCTGGCTGCGTCCCTGTTTATTAAATGAAACTGGTCAAATAGATTTAAAAACGGCTTTGCGTTCTGGCACTAGTACGGCTCAATTACAAGAGCAGGTGAGTAGTTTACTAGCAATCAAGCCAGAAATTAACTTTAAAGGGCGCGATTCTGGTAATAAGGGTATATACACCCGCACGATGTCGCAAATTGGCGGATAGTCATTGGTCATACTGATTGAACCTCGCATGACTTGAAGTCACGCGATTCCTGCTTCACAGATCCCTGCCT
>JAHCSU010000704.1 GCA_023522315.1 Nostoc sp. CCCryo 231-06 | reverse complement strand
GTAGGGGTTAAGTCTAAAGAAGTCATACTTTTTAATTTAATAGAGTTACAAATAAGTTGATGCTGTCATAAACTGATATCCAATCAGTTTATAAACTAATTTAGCGGCTGTAAATTGTGAAACTACTGAATCAACAATTGGTGCTAATTCCATCACATCGCAGCCGATAACTTCACGAGTAGCAAATACTTGAGCTAAAAACACCATTAATTCGTACCAAGTTAAGCCCCCAGGTTCCGGCGTACCAACGCCAGGAATTAAGGTCGGGTCGATGCCGTCTAAGTCAATAGTTAAAAATACTTTTTCTGTAGAAATAGAAGCAATTGCTTTTTCAATCCAATCAGTTTTGTTTGCAATATCTCGCGCCCGAAAAACTGTCAGGTTTTTGACCTTAATTAAATCTGCTTCTTCTTTACAAATTGCTCTAATGCCAATTTGTACCGTAGGTAAACCCATATCGACAATTCGCCGCATTACGCAAGCATGATTGTTTATTGAGCCTTCGTATTCGTGGCGCAAGTCGCCATGAGCGTCAATTTGAACTAC
>JAHCSU010000703.1 GCA_023522315.1 Nostoc sp. CCCryo 231-06 | reverse complement strand
CGTCCGTATTAGTGGAGGTTGGTTTTGTTACGGGAGTCGTTGATTCTCCTCGTTTGGGAACGACGGCTTATCAAAATCAAATGGCCGAAGCAATTGCTCGTGGTATTTTGCAATATCTGCAACAAAATCCGTAGTTACAGCTTAATTTATTTTTATAGCTTGTGTTTTATTCCCCTTCCCCTAGCAATTTGTCCGCCACTTTTGACGTATTAAAATCTAGTTGTATCGGTGTTTTTGATAGTGGTGTTGGTGGTTTAACTGTACTTAATCAAGTTGCCCGTCAATTGCCCAATGAATCGATTGTTTATTTTGGCGATACGGCGCGAGTTCCCTATGGTACGCGATCGCCTGAAGAAATTTTACAGTTTGTGCGGGAAATTATCAGTTGGATGTTACAACAGCAAGCCAAAAATGGTAATTATGGCTTGCAACACAAGTTCTGCTTTAGTCTTAAAAACGGTGCAAGCAGAGTTTCCTATTCCAATTATTGGCACAATTTTACCGGGTTCCTTTGCCGCCGCTAAACTCGGTCGGCGGATTGGAGTCATTGCAACCCCTGCTACTGTGGCTAGCAATGCGTACCCGCAAGCAATCAAAGCCCTCGATCCGACAATTCAAGTTTGGCAAGTTGCCTGTCCTGAGTTTGTGCCTTTAATCGAACAAAACCGCGTTTTCGACCCTTATACTGCCCAAGTAGCACAAAAATACCTAGCTCCATTATTAGCGCAAAAAATTGATACTTTAGTTTACGGTTGCACTCACTACCCCCATTTAGAACCAATATTGCGTTTGCTATTACCGTCCAGCGTCAAGTTGCTCGATCCAGCTATTGCTGTAGTGGCGACCGCAACTCAACAGTTAGACTTGCTAGGTCTTATAAATATGGATAAATCTACATTTCCAACTCGTTTTTATGTTAGTGGTTGTCCTCAAAACTTTGCTCAATCGGCTCAACTATT
>JAHCSU010000702.1 GCA_023522315.1 Nostoc sp. CCCryo 231-06 | reverse complement strand
TTGTTTGAAAGTCTTCAACAACCATAAGTAAGTTGTCCCAAAGTACTTCAGAGCCGAATGGCACTAAGAAAAGCGGAAACACTTGCCAATTAAGCAGTTTGCAGTTGTTTACGTAATTCTTGCCGGGGTTTGGTCATGAAGGGGTAAGCTTTGGGGCGGCGTTTAATAACTCGTGGTTCGTTGCGTGTGGGACGGTCAGGAACGGGTTTGTGAACGATAATTTTCAGCAAAGTGCAGTAAAGTCTTTTGCGTTTTTTAGAGCCAGCCGCCTCTAATTTGGGAAGAAAGTTAATTAAATGGTGACGAGTACCTTGCAGGGATAAACGTAAGGGAGGAGTATTGTAAGTAGTCCCGGCAGACCACATTAAGCTACGAAGTAGATTGTAAGCTAGTAAATAAACATGAATTTCTTTTCGGATCATTGAAGGGGTTTTACACCGTAAAACATCCATATCTAAGGTAGTTTTCAAATGCCTTAAATCTAGTTCAACTTGCCACCGTTGATAGTACAGTCCAACTATTTCCAAGGTAGAATAGGTTTCTTTATCCAATAAAGTAGTAATTAAACTAACTCGTTGGCTGCGGAAACCAGGAATAACAATGTAGTAGTAAATTTCTCGTACAGTTATTGAAGGAGGTAGAGCATCAAATTCATCCTTACTCAACCCTTTTGGGCATTTTTTAGGCTTATACCAAGTAACAAGCTTGTCACAGTCTCCAACGATTTTGCCTTTTAGCATGGTTGTTGTGCGAGATGAATGTTTACGAAATACAGCATCACAGCCGAGTTTTGTAATAGAAAACATATCGGCGTAAGCACAAAAAGCTCTATCGCCTAAAAGGACATCATTGGGTTTAAGAAAACTGTATAGTCTCCTTGCTAATTTAATATCATGAGTATTTAGAACATCGATGCACAAAGCAGTAGCGGCTCCCGTTGCTAAACTGAATATCACACCAATTTTGGCAATTGGGAACCCACATCCTGGTTTTTGAGTGCTAGGTTGAGGGTATTCTTGCTGGTTCTCTATAGTGTCAGGCATAGATACCGTTGACCCATCTATTACTAAGACATTCCGTCCACACCATAAATGTTCTTGGGTTACTCTTTCTTCTAAATTCTGTGCAGAATAATTGAAAAGCTTCTCTAGTAATTTTTCTGGTAATCTTGCTCGTGCTTGGCAGTATGCACTCGTATCTGTTGACGGAATTTCTACTTCTTCTTGTGCTAGATGTGCAATTATTTTACTTACAGCATTATGGCAAGTTTTATCAGTATCCAAAACTTGTGATAAAAATGCCCATAATGTTATAAATGGGTCAAATAATCGCTTTTTATATTTGATTTTTAGCTTAGATACCGCCTGTCTAATTACTGATTCTGGCAATAGTTCTTTGAAAGGTAAACCCAAACTTTGATTAAATTTATCCTTGAGGATTTGTACTCTTAATGTCACAGTAGTAGTAATTTTGGTTTTGGCTTATTCGTCTCTATGAAGTATTTCATGAACGAGTAAGCTTTTTTACCTGGAATAACTTTTCGGAACATCCTTGCTTTATAACCCATCCATTTCGCTGTCTCTGCAAGCTACAGCGAGCGATCGCCTGACTCATCGATTACTCCTCAATCGCATTAAAAGCTATAGCCCTTACTCTCCATAGCTTAGAGCTTTTCTTAGTGCCATTCAGCTTTAGATGTCGGTAACTTGGCACATAACTGACACTTAGGATCAAGCGGTTTTGGCATATCTACTCTGCTTCCTCTTCACCAATTGCACGATAGTAAGCAGCGATCGCAGCTTGTTGTTCGCCACGAAGTGTATACCGCCGAAAAGCTCTGTCACTGTGATGTCCTGTTAGCTTCCTTGCATGAGTCGGGTCAAGACCTAGTAATATTAAATCCGTAGCGTAGGTATGGCGAAAGGAGTGAGGATGCAAATCAACAATTCCTGCAAGTTCACCGATTTTTTCCACAGCAAAGTAAATGCCGTGATAACTCAAGCGTTCACCCTTATATGAAGCATGATGTGAAATCATCAGTGGGGAGTCGCAGTTTAATACTTCACTCCTTTCTTCTCGCGATCGCAAATACTGTGCCACAACTTCTCGGCTTTCTTTTTTTAGTGGAACTAAGCGTGGTTCATTGGTTTTGGTATCTGGTAAAAAAAGTAGCTTGCCATCAAACGACCCAACATTTAACTCCACAATTTCTCCAGCCCGGAGTCCGTGACTGAGAATGTGAACCAGTGCTGTATCTCGTTGCTTTGTTTCTCCCAGCAATTCCAAAGCTGACCAAACCCGTTCCATTTCTTCAGGGGTCAAACTTTGGGCTGGTGGCAGTGGCACTTTTTCCAGTTTAATCCCTAGTGTGGGATTAGTAGCAATTATGTCAGGATACGTATAGCACATCCATTTGAAAAAGCTTTTAAGTGCCGCAACTCCTGCATTGATGCTACTTTTTGAAAGCGGTTTACCAGCATCAGTCCGTATTTCATCTCTTAGGTATTCTTTATATAGCGCAAGGTGACGTGGACGCAACTCGTGATAGTGCAGTTGTGTCCATCCTAAGAATCGCTTTAGTTCCCGCTCATAAAGCTTACGGCTGTTCGGCGCTAGGTTATTGCTGCGTAAAAACTCCAGTACTTTTACCCACCGAATATCGGTTGGTGGTCTTGTACTGACTTTTAACTGAGCGGTCAGCACAGTTTCATTTTCCAGGGCAATGAGTTTAATCGGAGGTAGGTTGTTTAATTCAGAGTTATTCACAGGTGCGATCGCAGAGGATTTTGATAGTCAAGTTTACACTAAGAGTGCTGTGAACACAAAATAAGAATCTGTTATCTTTTATCCGACATAAACTACGATAAAAACC
>JAHCSU010000701.1 GCA_023522315.1 Nostoc sp. CCCryo 231-06 | reverse complement strand
GGGATTTAGGGTGAGGGCAAAAACTACGGTTCTCAACATAGATGAGGTTTAGCTACACTGAAACAGCGATGCCTCACGGCAAGTCGCTTCTCTACCAGAGGCTATGTGTAGCTTGCTTCGACCTAGGAATATGGATCTACGCGAAACTGTTAGTAAGTATAAGTTAATAAATACCAGAGTTGTGCTAAGTAAAATCCCGATCAACAGATCGCAGCGATCGCACAGCCTATTTTCTACGAGAGCCTGAGCCAACGAGTTACCCTGCGTCTGAATCCTCTTCTCAAATACCCGATAACTGATACACTATATAATAAGAGGTATCTGAAGTGTCATACTTAGTAATATCACCAGATAGTCTTTGCATAATTAACACGTTTTAACGTGTATAAACCATGAAAAATACTTCAGATTTAATTTCAGAATTTGAACAACTATTCAGACAAAAATTGCAACTAAATAATTGTAAACTTAGAAAGAAAAGACAAGAGAATAATTATGAAATTATTACTCCAGCTAAAGACATTTTTTTGATGTATTGGTCTGAATTCCCAGATGTTAACTTAATATATCAAGCTGTAGGGGTACGCACTCAACAGACTAGTGTTTATGAACGAGCTATCCGCTCCCACATTAGTTCTAGTCTGAGTAGTATCCAGGAGAACCCTAGCGCTGAATCACCATTATTGGTGAACTAACTAATACTCAGATAACACACAGAATATTTACTAAGCTCTCGCCAGTTTTTATCATATAACTGACGAGAGTTGATCACCAAAAATCTGTTGATCAAGAAATAAAAATGCAATCCGAAAAAAATCAAGATCAGCTAGATTATAAAACTTTGTTAGCCAATGCAAAGCAAGCCTTAAAACTTGAATACCATAAATCATCTGCTTTAGCGTCCCAACTGCAAGCTATAAAAACTCAATTAGAGCAAGTTCAAGCTGAAAACAAAACTCTAAGGGAGAGTGCTTACGAAGATGTAATTAAGCACTTTGAGGCGCGGACTCAAGCAGCAGAAGCACTAGCACTAAAAACAGAAGTACGCCAAAGATTCCTTGAAGCCAATGGTTGCAACGATGATCAGAGCTTCGATATTCTATGGGATAGTATTAAAAATAAGATTCAGATCCAAGATGCTGAAGTGAGAATCGTTGCTCAAAATGGCACTCCTAAATTCACTTTAACAGGTAGCATGATGACTTTGAGGGACTTTATTCAATCCCTCAAACAAGACCCAATCTCTAAAAAGTTTTTCTACAACTAAAGAGCCAAATTGATCAAAGTCTATCGCTAGAAGCTGACTAGAGATTGTCCAAGAAAGCTATTCATCTTCGTCTCCTGGCGGTCGTTCGCTCTCGCTTTGTTGGGCATTCCACTCCAAAACAATGCGTTCCAACATTTCAGGCTGCGTACAGTTATTAATATCGGCGTATGCTTTAATCAACTGCCTCACTTTAGGACTAACGTGGCGAATCTCTAGTTGGTTATCTTGTACCATGTCCCTTAACTTTTAGTGTCTATTACATTATGTTTAACTATTAAACTATGTCTGTTGCAATAAATTTTGTTAATGGCGATGTCTTACGACAAACCACTGCGCGTCTACGCTCACTGTCACCTGCTATTTAACTTATTTAATCTTAAAATGCCTTAACCTGGTGGGGCTGCTTCTTCAAAGGGGCGGATAATCACCGGGGCTGGTGTAACTTCTGGTTTAAAAATTCCCTGCAAGGCTTGTTCTAATGTTTGTGCCATGACAATCCGGTTTTCGTAAGCCACGACTACCCGCACCAAAGTTGGCAGACTATTTTGTGTGGCTTCTAGATAAATTGGCTCGACATAGAGCAACGATTCTTCAATGGGAATGACTAATAGATTGCCTTGAATGGCTTTCGATCCTTGGCGATTCCACAGGGAAATTTGCTGAGAAATTACTGGGTCTTGGTTAATCCGCGCTTCGATTTGTTCTGTCCCGTAAACCAGTCTTTCTTTGGGAAAAGTATATAACAATAACTTACCGTAGTTTTCGCCATCCGATCGCGCCGCTAACCAAGCAATTAAATTAGTCCGCTGTCTGGGAGTGTAGGGTAGAAGCAGAATAAATTCCTCAAAATCTACAGTGGGTAGACTAGTAATCAAATAATACGGCTCTACCGGACGGGTTTCACTGCCATAGATTTCATTAGGAATCTGCCACTGGTCTTCCCGGTTGTAAAATACCTGGGGATCGGTCATGTGGTAAGTCATCAACCGCTCAGATTGAATTTTGAAAAAGTCTACCGGATAGCGGATATGACTGCGGAGACTAGCTGGCATAGCACTAAGCGGTTTGAAAGTGTTGGGAAATATCCTTGACCAAGTGGCAATGATTGGATCGCTCTTATCGGCAATATAAAAATTAACACTGCCGTTGTAAGCATCAATTACTACCTTGATCGAGTTACGGATGTAGTTGATACCGTCACCACCAGTGTCTGAGTAAGGATAGCGATCGCTTGTTGTGTAAGCATCAACAATCCAGTAAAGATAACTAGGATTTTTGGGGAAATCTTGATTAGCAGCAGCAGCCACTAAATAAGGGTCGCTGTCAAATTTAAGAAAAGGTGCGATCGCTCGAATTCTTTGCTTGACATTTCGCCGGAATAGCACCCTTGTATCTGGCAAAAAGTCTCGCGTCAGCACCATCTGCCAATCTTTCAAATACATGGCAAATAACCACCGTCGCCATGCTGAACCAATTTCAACCCCACCCAGACCATCGTAAGAGTTGTAAACATTGTCGCTACCACTGGGGTAGTCTAGCTCTCTAACTCTTGTGCCAGTCATTACGTAACTATTGGCTATTTGTCCGTAATAAATTCGGGGTTGCCCAATCGGAATACTGTCACGAATGGCATCACTGGAAGTTGTGAGGGCGCTACTATCACCGCTAATATCTTTGACAAAATATTCTGGTAGCCCACCCGCCCCAACTGTATTAACTGGGCTAACAGTAAACCCGAAACCGTGGGTATAAATTAAATGGCGGTTAACCCATGTTTGAGCTTCCTGTGGTACGCCAGTGTAGTCTAATTCTCGTGCAGCAATCAGTACCTGCCGTCGTTCTGTTGGTTCAACTGGTTCTTGCTTAGGTTCTGGTGGGTTTTGAGGGGCAGATGGTCGCCGTGAAGTTACATCTGTTTTCAGAGTATACCGATCAATATCAGCATCGGGGAACCGATAATACGGCCGAATTTGTTGCAGCTGACGGTTAGTTTCTAATAGTGGTCGCTGATCCCAAAGGCGAATATTCCGAATTGTCAAGTCATTCTTTTGAATGTCAGCTTCAGTCAGTGTTCCTTGCGGGTTGAAGCTTCTGGAATCAATCGCCTCTAGATCGAATGCTTGGCGAGTCAAGGCGATAGTTCGCTGAATGTAGGGTTGCTCCCGTTGCAACTCATTAGGTAGGACAATTAAATATTGCACCACAGCAGGTAAAACAACGTCAGCTAATACAACTAATACTAGATAAACCCCTAGTCCGTAAAATACTAAGCGACGATACTGAGATTTGGGTTTCCAGAAAAATGTTCGCCAAAGTAGGTAAGTTGCGATCGCTACTGCCAGGATGGACAAGACGGTGTAAGCTGGCAACTGGGCTGTCACATCCGTATAGCTGGCACCATAACTAACACCACGGGTAGAATACACGAGTTCATAGCGACTTAGCCAGTAACTCAGAGCTACTACCAGCATTAAGAACCCACCCATACCGGATAAATGGCGCTGCTGCTGGGGTGAAAAACCAGGGAAAATCCCCTGACTTAAACTGTCAGCCGACAGGAGATAAGTGAGAGTAACGGCGACGAATCCATACAAACATAATCCCATCAGCCAGAGTTCTAGCAGTTCCCAAACGGGTAAGGAAAATACGTAAAAGCTGATATCTTGACCAAATAAAGGCTCAGTGCTGTTGAAAAGGGTGGGGTGAAAATATTGCAGCACCTTTGGCCAGTGTTGGAATAGGATGAACGCAAAAATCAGACTAAACAAAACTGCGATCGCAGTTAGTAAAAATTGGGGATAGATTAAGATTGCGATCGCTACTCCCACAATTAAGCCGAGATACCAGACTTGAGAGAAAATCTGCCACAATAGTTGCCAGATTGTCTCTGGCCGGAATAGGGCGGGAATGGGTAGAATACCCTGATTAACTGGAGAATGCCAGTAAGAAACAGCAATTTGACCATAGTGAGCCAGCATTAACCCAATCAACAAACTCAGTACTAGAGTTAGGGGTAATAACCCGCGCAATCTCATTTTTTTTAAGCGTTGCGGCGCAAGTATCGGGGTTTCATTGCGTCTTGGATAATGAGGACTGAGAAAATTTGTTAATTCACTGGTGAGTTCTGCTTCCTCACGCCTGACTTCCTCAATTTTCAGAGACTGGGAATATTTTAGCCGTTGTGCTAGAGCCAGATTTAGCAGTAGATAGGCAGCAGTTACCCCAGCCACCACTACCCACAAAACACCACGAGTCACTAGCCTCAACAGAAAAACCTGGAGATAGCCGACTTCCTGAAACCAAAAAATCTCTGCTCCCACGCGGGAACCCAAATTCAGGAGTAGCCACAGCCCGAAGAATACAATTAATAGTCTAAAGCCCCATTTCCAATACATTGATATGTAATTTAAGAAGAACGCCAATTCTCTATTTGCAAGCTAGGTACTCTTTTAAATTCTCGAACATTAGATGTTACAACAATATGATTGTGAGTTACTGCTGTTGCTGCGATCAGCACATCATAAGAACCGATAGGAGTACCTGCTGTTTTTAAAATACTTCTAATTTGGGCAGCTTGTTCTGCTTCTTCCAGACCAAAAGATAAAATTGTAATCGAACCGAATAATGCTTCAATCAATGATTGAATTTTCAAGGCAAGCTGGGGATTGATTGCTAATCCATACTTCACCTCCATTATTGTTAAGGAGGAAATAAAAATATCAGTGGGAGTAGTAGACTTTAATAGCTTGAGAGTGTTTTTTTCTCCCTTGACAAAATCACTAATTACGCAGGTATCGAGTAAGTAACCCATCATTACAACTCAATTTCGTTAGGTGGTAGCAGTTCGTCTCTGTAGGACTCAAAAATGATCCTTTCTACTACACCTTGATGTTGCATAATCGTTTCTGGCCAAGTCGTGGTTTTGGTTTCTAAGAAAGTAACAAACACTCTGCTTTCAATAATACCTTGTGGTGTTTCAGCTAGTTCGATTTTGCCGTTTTTATAAATTCCTTCAATGGTTCGTAGCATTGTTGTTTACCTCCTATGTAATTCTCTGAGCATTTATTGCTGCTCTGGTGGGAGTTGGCTAATTGTATCAAGTCTTGTTCCAGAATGATTATACTGCTGTAACGATTGGGGAAATTTAGATTTAATTATATTTGGGAGTAAGAGACGCACCCATCTATGAAGCCACCTTAATCAACTCTTGTCGATGGCTGGTTAACTCAAAGGTGATAGAACCCACATAGTCAGGAGGGACAATTTTGTTCAGAATGATCAGTTCTGGAATTATTTCTCGTAGCTTTTGCGTCAGAACCTCAATCGTAGAAGCTTCTGTTACCAATCCAGGTACGTCATCACTAGCTGCTACCCAAACTTCTGCGTCTGAATCCCAAAATGCTTCAACCTTAAATGTAATTTGTGCCATCATTGAGTGCTAACAATGTAGTTCCAGTTTAAAACATCCGAGTTTTCAGGGTAAGCGTAGACTCACCATTAGATTACAAGCGATGTCTATGACGGGACGGGCTACGCCAAGGCATTTTTGCTCTAAGATTCGTAGATAAACTAAAGTAAAGTTATCGTGAGCTACAAAAGCATGATGTCTTCGCTTCCCGTCAACGACACACAAAACAAGCGCAAAAAGATGCCAAGAAGTTAGCTTCTAGTAATTTAAAGGAAAAAGCTGAGGAGTTGCTTGTAGTTCTTAAAAAAAATCCCTTTCAATCACCATTATTTATCCTTGGATCTCGGATGTTGCTGTTCTGAGCATAAAGTTCCGAGTTCAGAAGTCGAAGTGCCGAGTTCAGAGGTTGAAGTTCCGAGTTCAGAGGTCAAAGTTCCGAGTTCAAAGGTCGAACTTCCGAGTTCAGAGGTTGAAGTGCCGAGTTCAAAGGTCAAAGTTTCAAGTTCAGAGGTCGAACTTCCGAGTTCAGAGGTCGAAGTGCCGAGTTCTGAAGGTGAAAACTGGAGTTCTGAGCCGAATTGCACTAAGAAAAGCCCAAAGGCTTGTGTCGCCTTGTTCCCAGCCTCCAGGCTGAGGCGATCGCCATAGGGAATCAAAGGGTTATGCGGGGTTTGGTGGTGAGGGCGGGGTTAGTCGTCATCCTCACAATTATTGTTCAACTCGCGTAGGCGGCGGATGTTCTCTGGCTTCACCGTTAAAAGCGTTAAAACCCTAGACAGCTTTAATGGCTGCTAGGGCTATGGGGAACAGCAGAATTGTGATATTACGTTAATGAATGTTCTGATGTGACATTTAGCTGTAGCAAACTGCAAATCAGCCAAAATTGTCACCTGAAACAATATTTTTTAGCTCTCAACAAAATTACCTGCTTTCTTAACTGCTTCCTTTAACTCTTCAAAGGTAATACTACCGTCTTCGTCTGAATCATACCGTACTAGTAACTCCTGGGGGCTACTGGTATTTGTTTCTGATGAGATGATTGCACTTAAGCCAGGACTTAAAAAAAGCTCATTAATGGACACTTTGCCGTCTTGATCGCGATCTAAGTTATTAAAAAGAGATTGAAGGTCTTGCTCGGTTGCCATAAGTTTCTATCTGAATTAGTTTTTCAACTTAATATCTCATTAATCTCTCAAAATTAAACAAACTTATATCCTTAGACGTAGAAACGGGTATCGCTGGGGCTTAGATCAGGTGTAGGCTATGATACAGGGTCTACAGTTGGGGCAATGAAAATCAATCGGCACGGTCGAGCCAAAGTTCTAACTCAACAAGAGATACAGCTAATTTTTAGTCATGGCTTGGAAAATGACCGCGATCGCTCCGATGGGCTACGCCTACGTCCTTCACTCACCATCATTCACCCTTGGATCTCGGAGTTCCGAGTTCAAAGGTCGAAGTTCCGACTTCAGAGGTCGAAGTTCTGAGTTCAAAGGTCGAAGTTCTGAGTTCAGAGGTCGAAGTTCTGAGTTCAGAGGTCGAAGTTCCGAGTTCAAAGGTCGAAGTTTCGAGTTCAGAGGTCGAAGTTCTGAGTTCAGGGGTCGAAGTTCCGAGTTCTGAAGGTAAAAAGTGGAGTTCTGAGCCTGAATGGTGGAGATAATAAGTACAGACCATTGTAGGGGCACGGCATTGCCGTGCCCCTACCCACGTTCTTTGCTCCAAACATATTTACGGCAGACTTCGCAAGCGGCTTTTGCTTCCTCTGTTTGCGGATTGGTGAAGATGGGATGGTAGCGCAACCTGTCGCAACAGACTTGCAACCATGCACGCCAACCACCGCGCCACAATTGCACCGTGCCGTCACCACCGCCACTGACAATGGTCTGCCCATCGGCGCTGATGGCGACAGACCTGACATCACCTTCATGACCACGCAAAGGTTCAGTTAAGGGCAGACCTTGCAGGTTCCACAAC
>JAHCSU010000700.1 GCA_023522315.1 Nostoc sp. CCCryo 231-06 | reverse complement strand
CCCCCAACCCCCTCCCCGCTCTTCGAGAGGGGGCTATGATGTACCTCATCTGATTAGGAAATGCTATAGGTTATTCTTCTGTTGTCTGATCTGTTGCTGTCGTATCTGTTCTTGTAATCTCAATTGTTGCTGTTGTCTAATTTGTTGATCTTGTCTGAGTTGTTGCTGTTGTATTCTCAGTTGTTGCTGTTGTATTCTCAGTTGTTGCTGTTGTGTAAATTGTTGCTGTTGTAGTCTTGTTTGTTCCTGTTGTAGTCTAAATCGTTGCTGGCGTATCAGTTCTTGCTGTTGTCGTGTAAATTGTTGCTGTTGTATTATCTGTTGTTGTAGTAGTCGTGGTTCTTGAAGGTTTAGCCGTAGCCATGTTTCCTGATTTCGCTCCTCTTGTTGTTGTCTCATTCTTTCTTGAAAAGACTCAGGTTGCTGAGGATTTGTCTGAATTATTTGTGCATAGGCAGGAGAATTAATCGAGAAAGCTTTTGCAAGCACAATCAATAGTAGCCATGCTTTAACCATTAATAAGCGATTCAACATGTAGTTATTTCCTCAATTGTTATAGGTTGGGTTTAGCGATCGCTAAACCTTTATAAATGTAAAAATTATTTACAATTGCCCTATACATAAATGCAGGGGCTTGAAATAGCTAACTAAAGCTAATGCTTTTTTCACCTAGATAAACAGAGATAATTCTCAGGATACATCTGCGTTTATCTACGGTTACATGTTTATTCATAAAATTGTCTGCAAGAGGTTTAATTCTTACTTGCTCTGAGTTGTCCACAAGCAGCATCAGCTTCTAAACCACGGGAATAACGCACACTAACAGCAGTATTTTGCTGCTTAAGGACGTTGACAAATACTTGAATGCGATCGCGGTTGGGGCGTTTGTAGTCTACTTCTTGGATGGGATTGTAGGGAATCAAATTCACATGACTTTGGAATCCTCGCAGGCATTTTGACAGTTCCAATGCATGTTCTGGTAAATCGTTAACACCAGCAAGGAGAACATATTCAAAGGTAACGCGGCGTCCAGTGATTTCCACATATTCTCGACATTCAGCCAACAAATCTTCTAGAGGATAGGCGCGGGCGCTGGGGATGAGTTTTTCTCGTAGTGCTTGGTTGGGTGCGTGGAGACTCACAGCGAGAGTGATTTGCAAATGGTTTTGCGCGAATTCACGGATGCGATCGCGAATACCAACTGTAGAAACTGTAAGCGATCGCTGCCCAATACCGACATCTTGATTCAGGGATTTCAGCGCTGCTAGGACATTCTCAGTATTCAACAATGGTTCACCCAGTCCCATAAACACCACATTGCTAACCCGTTGCTGAAAATCTTCTTGCACAGTTAACACCTGATCAACAATTTCATGCCGTGCTAGGTTGCGCTTGAAGCCTCCTTTACCAGTAGCGCAGAAATCACACGCCATTGGGCAACCCACCTGAGTAGAAACGCAAACTGTCAAACGGGATTTTGGCCCATCTCCCGCTTCTGCAAAGGTGGGGATGCCAACAGCTTCAATAATTTGATCGTCTGCTAATCGTAAAAGATATTTGACTGTGCCATCAGGAGCCATAGAGCGGTAATGTAAAATTGAGCGCCCAATGGGGATTTCTGCTACTTCCGCACGCCATTGCTTAGAGAAGACAGAAATATCAGCTAGCGATCGCACTCCTTTATCATAGATCCATTCATGCAGCTGCTTTCCTCTATAAGCAGGTTGTCCCTGCTGTTGCACCCAATTGCTTAACTCTGCAACAGAAGCACCGAGAAGGGGGGGGATTAATTCTGATTTGACTGGGTTGTGTAAGTCAACTTGAGATACAAGAGGCGTAGCAGACATAAAAAAATCAAGAGTTGATGTAGGATCTCTATCCTACACCTGCCAGATTAACTTAGTCTTAACCAAAGAAGACGGGGAATTACCCAAAGGTTGTACCGTTCCAGCCCCACATTCCCCCCTTAGCATCTGCAAACTCTATATAAATTCGATTTTTCGGCACACCTAGAGTTTGGTTAATCTGCTGGCAAAAGTCCTGACTCATTGCTGCGGTTTGATCTGGCTTCATTGTACCAACGCTCTTAATTTCAATATAGCAAACCGGGTCTGTATTTCCTGCAAAAGTCATGGAAATTTCTGGCTCAAAAGCAGTCATTACATAAGATTCTGGTTTTCCCAAATGTTTTGCTAACTTGGCTGATAGATTTAAAAGCATTGATTCAATTTCAGCTTTTTCAGGAGCAATTGCAGAAGTTTGCACTTTAATTAATGGCATAGTACTGAATTGGGATTTTGGATTTTATTCACATTGTTAAGTTTATCGAACCGCAGAGGAGATGAGGGAAAGTAGAGGACAAGGGGATAATTCTTAACTCCCAACTCTTAACTCCTAACTCAGCACTCTTAATGCCCCATGCCCAATATTTAGTTATGAGATGAGCGAAATAGATGACTATGTTCGGGATGATATAAACGCGATCGCCCTTTTGCTGTCGAGAGGGCTGGGCTGATTATATAAAGTGTAGTGCGAATTAGTTTTTCTTTATGAGTGCAGTCTGCCATTTCATTTAGGGGGACAACCTTGATTTTTTCATCAGGCCATCCGATGCGAAAGCAAATTGCAATGGGGGTTTCGGCTGGATAATGTTCGAGTAGTTTGGCTTGGGCATTTTCGACGTGACGCGCACTTAGATATAAGCAGAGGCTAGCCTGATGTGCTGCGAGAGAGGCTAATTCTTCAGTGGCGGGGACTTCTGTACGTCCACTAATCCGGGTCAAAATGATGGTTTGGACTAAACCAGGGACAGTCAATTCGACTTTGAGTTTGGCAGCAGCAGCTTGAAAGGCGCTGATACCTGGTATGACTTCAAAAGGGATATTTGCCTCAGCGAGGAGGTGCATTTGCTCGTGGATGGCGCTGTAGAGACTAGGATCACCAGAATGGAGACGAACTAGAGACTTGTGTTGCGATCGCACCCGATCTATCATAATCGGCAAAATCTCTTCTAAAGTCTGATTCGCAGTTCTAATTATCTCCGCATCTTTTCGGCAAAGTTCTAAAATCTGTTCGGGTATTAAAGAATCAGCAAATAAAATCACATCAGCAACAGCCAGTAGTTTCTGCGCCTTCACAGTCAATAAATCAGGATCTCCAGGGCCTGCTCCGACAATGTACACGGATGGTTCTATGGCATATAGTATTTTTTCATAACTCAGATTCTCTGTATATTCACTTTTAGAAGAAGACACGGCAATCCCTCAAAAACTTTTTTGATATTTTCTCAGTATCTTTCCGGATTCACCCCCTTTCCCTTGTAGAGAGTAATGGTAGATGCACCCTGGTTAAGCCCTAGAGAATACTCTGGGGCATTTTTTATTTTGTGGGCATTGGGAACTGAGAATTGGGAATTGGGAATTGGGCATTAGTTATTCTTTCTCCCCCTACCTCCCCTGCTCCCTCATCCCCTCATCTCCCCATCCCCCTTAGGAGTAGGAACTACATCGGGTAAAGGGCGTTTGAGTAAGTAAAGCCAAGCTAATCCAAGTAATCCAAATAAAATTCCTAAACTACTGACTACTTGTGCTATCCGTAACGGCCCTAGCATCAAGCTATCAGTGCGAAAACCTTCAATCCACAAGCGTCCTAAGCTGTAGGCTGGCCAGTAAATTAGAAACAACGTGCCTACCTTTAAACGTGGCTTACCGGACAAAGACCGGAAAAACAAAGTTATTAGTAGCGCAAACACCGTTAAATCCCACAGAGATTCATAGAGGAAGGTGGGATGGAAGTAATCGAAACTCGCATACTCTAGAGGACGATGATCTGGTGGAATATACAGCTTCCAGGGTAAATTTGTGGGATCGCCGAAAGCTTCAGAATTAAAGAAATTGCCCCAACGTCCGATCGCTTGCCCTAAAATCAGCGAAGGTGCTACTAAATCTGCCAGTTGCCAAAAAGAAACCTGCTTGATTTTGGCAAACATTAACGCAGCCAAAACGCCACCAAGAATTGCTCCATGAATGGCAATACCTCCTTCCCAGATAGCAAAGATTTTTCCTGGAGTTGGGGCGTATTTTGACCACTCAAAAAAAACGTAATATAGCCGTGCGCCAGGAATCGCCCCAATCAATAACCAAAAGAATAAATCGCCTAACAACTCAGGATTAACATTACGACGCTTTGCCAATTCCTGGGAAAGAATAACGCCAATTAACACTGCTGTGGCAATCAATAAGCCATACCAACGGATACTGAGTGGCCCTAATTTCACCAGAATCGGTCCTGGAGAAGTAAATTGAAACGCCAAGGGCAAGGTGGAAAAATCCAGTGCCATGAAAAATTACCTAGAATAGTTCGTTAACTACCCGCGCACTTTGCTAAGTACGGAGTTTATTTGGGTGTCGAATGCTGGAACTTTACTTAAACCACGTCCACCTTGAAAACTGTAGTTCTTTCCGTATGAAAAGAAATAAAC
>JAHCSU010000699.1 GCA_023522315.1 Nostoc sp. CCCryo 231-06 | reverse complement strand
CTGGCAGCTTTTATCCATTTCTGCAATAAGTTTGGGTTAATGCCATGACCTTGAGCTAGCCTCGCTATCGAGCGTTCGCCTGTTAAGGCTTGTTCTACGAGATAGGCTTTGAGCTCTTTGCTGTACGTTCGTCGCTTCGGTTTGGTTATGTCTATTTGTGCCATTCTAGTGCCCACTTCATTTTTTAGTGGGCACTATCTCTTATTTTTTAGGACTGTGATAGATGGAATGGTCGGATGCTTACCTTGCTCGCATCAACCAAGCGCTCACTGACGCCATTGCCAAACAGCAACGTCTTATTCATCGGCTGTTCGGGCAAAAAAGTGAAGGCTTAACCCCCAAACAAACCCACCTAAACAAAGAAACCGCCCTAGAAGACCTCGCCTTACTTGAACAAGCGCATGATAACTTCTTAGCCAAGCTTAGCGATGACGAGCGAGCCAAACTGCCTGCTAGCAAACCGATTAACACACACAACGATAGCACAGACATTCAATCCAAAAAGCCGACTCAGCCCAAACGACAAAAACGCATCGTTATCCCTGATAATCTCGACATTCACACCATCATCCTCGAACCACCGTCTATTACCTGTGAGTGTGGCTGTCAAATGACGCAAATTGGCCAGGATGTTCAAGACAAACTTGGCTTTAAGCCAAAGCAGTTTTACCGTGAGCGTCATGTTTATCCTAAATACATTTGCCGTAACGCTGAGTGCAACCGTGAAAAGCTGGTTCAAGCCAAAACCGACGCCCAAATCATTGATAAAAGCATTGCGACGCCTGCACTACTGGCTCATGTGCTTATCAGTAAATACGCTGACCATTAGCCAACCCAAACTTCGATATTAACCTCATTGAACATGAGCCTGTCTTTCTGCCTATCACCCTGCAATCTAGAAGCCATCACGAACAAACACCACAAGCAACTGCCTTAGCTCAAACCATCACAGGCGTAGAACTACAAATTCCCAGCCATAACGGGACGCCCATAAAACTCACCATCGACCAAATTGACAATTACAGCCTTATTGAATTACTGCGAGGGCTACAATGAACCCCCTTATCAACCCCCAACAAATATGGCTATCGATTCGATTCGATTATCAATTAACCATTGTCGCAAATCTTGCAATCCTACTTGTATCCATTCGATTTGTGATTTGGCTCGCCAATGCTGTTTGGTCGGAAAGTTTACTATCCATCTTTGCTTAAGTTGGGGCTGAGAATGTTGTATAGATGGGGCATCAATGGCAACCACAAACATTTTACCGACTTGCATATCACCTGATTTGCACGCTTTGGCATAGCGTTTAAAATTTTCGGGAAATTGTTGTTTAAACATTAATGCAATACCTTTGCCCATCACACCGACCGTATTGACGGTGTTAACCAATGCTTGGGTATCCGCTTCGAGCAAATTACCTTGGGTGTATGTAATCATATTAAAGATACCAGTTGGGTCGGCTATGCACGTCCAATGTAATGCCAGACGTATTGATTAATT
>JAHCSU010000070.1 GCA_023522315.1 Nostoc sp. CCCryo 231-06 | reverse complement strand
GTGTGGGGTGTGAGTACGGTTACAGCAAGACGTTTTTTTAATGTGGCGATCGCTCCCATTTGTGCCAAGATATTTAAACCATCGGCATCGAGAATCAAAGGGCAATCGCTTTCTATGACTTCTTGGACAATGGGAGTCGCATCTCGTGTTAAACCGGGGCCACAAGCGATCGCATTAAAGGAACTCAGATCGGTGTTTTCTGGTAGTTGTAGGTGAGCGATCGCTCCACTTTCCGTCTCTGGACAACCGACAATTAGCGCTTCTGGCAAATGTGACACCAAAAGAGATTTCAGCGATTCGGGTACAGCGATCGAAAGCATCCCCACACCACTAGCCCTAGCACCCAAACCAGTTAAAATTGCCCCACCTGCATAGCGCCGCGAACCACAAATTAACAGTAAATGTCCTTCCTTATATTTGTGGGTAACTGGTGGACGGGGTAGGGGTAGAGTAGTAAGTGCCGTTGCTGGTCTAATACGTTTAATCCTAGGTGCATCTTTTAGAACAGCTTCCACATCAGCTAAAGGAATATCGAAATCGATTAACTCAGCTTTGCCGAGATATTCCAGCGCCTGATCTTGAAAGAAAGCTAGTTTCCATAAACCCAAGCAAAAAGTGTGAGTGGCGCGAATGGCAGTTCCTAATACAACGCCAGTATCAGTGTGTAAACCTGAAGGTAAATCGATACTATAAATCGGTACAGGTAATTCATTTAACTGATTAATTGCAGAGGCGATGGGATCGGTGAGGTTTCTTTCTAAACCAAACCCAAACAAGCCATCAATCAACAAATCAGAATTTGGCAGTTGCTCAATTGTTTGATAAATTGGAATGCCCAAACTCTGAGCATACTGTAAGTGCTGCGAAGTTAATTCCTTAAGCTTAGAAAAAGGAGAATAAATCCAAACTTCATACCCGCGAAAGTATAATTCACGGGCTACTACTAAAGCATCACCGCCATTATGACCCGGGCCGACAAGAATTCCAACACGGAGATTAAGGGAGCCAGAGATCAGAGAGGAAATTTTACCTTGTCTCCCTTGTCGATAGTCTAGATATATCTCTTGAATGCGACAGGCAATTAATCCCGCCACCTTTTCCATCAAAGCTACTACAGGCATTCCCGCTGCAAATATCCGCTCTTCAATATCGCGCATCTGGTCAGCAGTCACTACCACTTGCGAAATTTTTTCTTGCCTGTTCTGCATCAGTGCTGAGTCCTGTTAGCGGATAGCTATGGTTTAGCCGGTGCTGAGTTATTAGTTTCAGGGTAACTGAAACTTTAGCAGGTTTCAAAACCGTTGATCCAAATGAACGATTAATAGTATCAGAATGTGTTTCTCACCTTGCCCATTGACGTTAGCTTTGAGTGAATCGCGGTAGTCGATCAATTACTTAATACAGTTTTGTATATAGGACTTACGCAAAAACTTTCTCAAACTCTCATTCCTCCGTGACCTCTGTGTCCTCTGTGGTTCGTTTTCCGTTCCTTATGCGTAAGTCGTAGCATAAAAGCGTAGCGTTTTTAATGCGGCCGATGCATTAACAATGCAAGCCGTATTTTGATTTGCTGTTCATAGCAGCAAGGCATTCATCAAATGGCGATCGCCCGATTAGCGAATCCGAAGATAATACCGATAATGAGTCACTGGGGATTCTCTTTAATAGCAACTAATCCATGTATTCCTAGCGCTGCAATTATTCCTCCCAGTAATCCCCAAGTCCCATCGGCAAATACATTGATGCGATGAATGTAGGTGCGATGATAGGCATACTCTAACTGTCTATCATTAACTTTTCCGACCTCTACCAGTTTTTCCACATACTTTTCAGCTTTTATCAGTGCTGCATAATCTAGGTTAAACCAATAAAGCGATACTCCCACCACCGCCAAACCTGGAAAAACCAAAGTAATTAAAAGAATTGCGATACGTTTGTTCATCCACTATACCTGCTGATATACCTGCTCAATGCTGACATAGCCGGAATCTTTGTGTTACAACTTGGCAGACAATTTAATCATCTGTTGGAGTGGGTAAATCAGATTTTGGGAATAATCCTCATAGTGTTTGAAAGCATCGTTTTGGTTGGGCTGCACGCTATGAGAGCGCGATTTATAGGAAAAAAGCAGATTTTTGGCTGTTTATCTATTGCATTTTGCTGCATTTTGTGGATTGGTTTGACATTAATTCCAGTCCACGCAACCTCCACAGCACCTCTTGATAAATTGCGACAACAGCAGCAACAAATGAACCAGCAGCGTCAGAGTGTGGTTAGCGATCGCGATCGCTTAACAAATCTCCAACAAGAGG
>JAHCSU010000007.1 GCA_023522315.1 Nostoc sp. CCCryo 231-06 | reverse complement strand
TTATATCTCAGCACTAAAGTGACTGAGTTTTACGCTTACCGGCTATTCCTATAAAAACTCCCAGCACATAAGCGCTGGGAGTTTTTATTCAAAGATTTTGCTGAGAGTATTTATAAGCGGTATAAGCCATAGTTACAACCCCGGTAATAATGGCAGATTCATCAACTTCAAATTGGGGGTGGTGTAATGGGTGGTTAATGATTCTTTCTTTGTAGCCTACACCCAAGCGAAACATAGAACCGGGGACGTGTTCTAAATACATAGAAAAATCTTCAGCACCAAGGGAGGGTTCAGGTAAGACTTGAACGCGATCGCTACTCCAAGCTTCTTCTGCGGCTAATTGCAACAATTGGGTCAAAGCATAATCATTTTGGACGCTGGGTACGCCCTGGCGATAATTAACTTGATATTTTGCCCCGTAAGTATGGCAGACATTAGATACAATGTTTTCAATCCAGCTTGGGAGATGGGCACGGGTTTCAGGATGGAGCGATCGCACGGTTCCCAATAACTGCACTTTATCAGCAATTATATTCGCCGCTCTGCCACCATTAATCTTCCCTATGCTCAATACTACAGGACGCAAGGGATTCTGCGTCCGGCTGATGGCTTGTTGAAGTGCAGTAATAACTTGAGAAGCAATCCAAATCGCATCAATCGCCTCATGGGGACGCGCCCCGTGCCCAGATTCTCCCATAATCAGAATTTCTAAATCATCAGCTGCGGCTGTCAATGCCCCATAACGCACGCCAATAGAGCCTGCGGGTATAGAAGGGAAAACATGAACCCCTAATACAGCTGAGACATTTTCCATCGCCCCATCTTTCACCATCCAGCTTGCCCCTTGAGCAATTTCCTCAGCTGGCTGAAATAAAAATCGCACTTTCCCACCCAACTCTTCAGCGATTTGGGATAGCACCATTGCCGTTCCTAACCCCACAGTGGTATGGACATCGTGACCACAAGCGTGCATAATACCCTCTGCGCGAGAGGCATATTCCAAATTGGTACTTTCTTGAATTGGCAAGGCATCCATATCGGTGCGAATTGCCAATAAACGGTTATTTTCGCTAGTGCCTTGCAGTTCTCCAATAACACCCGTTTTACCAACTCCTTCCTGTACGTGCAGACCACTCGAAGACAAAACACCAGCCACAAAAGCTGCTGTTTGGTACTCCTGACCGCTCAGTTCTGGGTGAGAGTGGATGTGGCGGCGAATTTCAATTAAGCGAGGCGCTAGTTTTGCTGCTAAGTCTTTAATATGGGTAAGCATCGATTCAATTAATCTATAGGCTTTTTTTCCATGATAAAGAACTGTTAACAAATAAAATGCTTTTGCTATACAAGGATGAGTCAAGCAAAAAGCCGACGGGCAGGGGAAGGATGATGCAGATAAGGGAGAAATAATCAATGCCCGATTCCCTATTCCCCATTCCCTACTCCCAGTTTATTTTGAATAGCAGGTTGTGCCTCGAGTATTTTCGGGTTTAAACTCGTTACATTCTCTGGAATTTTGACGCTCTAACGACCAGCCATAGGGCTTATCGGAGGTAACGACACCATTAGCCATAGTTGTTAGTCGGAAGTTAGCCCCCCGAAAATTGGTAAACTGCAATTTGGCATCTTTTAAGTTTGCTGCTTCCAAATTGGCGCTGATGAAACCCGCATAAGACAGATCGGCATTTTCCAGAGATGCTGATTTCAAATTTGCACCTGTTAAGGAAGCACCACTGAGATTGACCGAATTCAAAACCGCACCTTCTAAATTTGCACCAGTAAGATCGGCATTCGTGAGATTAGCTTGAGATAATGTAGCACCGCTCAAGTCAGCCCCTCGCAAATTTGCTCCAGTTAGATTCAGTTTACTTAGGTCAGCACCACTCAAATTACACCTGGGACAGGCACTTGTTGCCTTCAACTGATCCAAATCTAGCTGATTTAATGCAAGGGCTTGCTCTGCAAACCCAAAACAAGCTAACAGGGCAACGGTAGCAACAATCTTGAGTTTCATATTTTTTACAGATATCCACAAAAATGACAAGTGACGCATATTGCGTACTGCCATAGTTACATATCTTTTTACAGATATCTACACAAATGACAAGTGGACGCATATTGCGTACTGTCATACTTACATATACCGCCTCTTTAAGGAACAACGGGGATGAAGCATTGATTAAGAAGCTGTAAAAATACTATAAATTCTAATGGTAAGACTACTCAAACTGAAATATAGGCTATAGAATCAAGTCGTAAGGAACTATACCGAATCTCTTATAGACTACCACCTATGCGATCCCCCTAGCTCGATATAAAACACGACTAGGGGGATCTTGTTTTTGGGCATTGGATTAACAAAAAAGGTAGAGGGCAGAAGGGATTTATAACCAATACGCCTGGTGTTACTGTAAAGAAGACTGAACAAGGGTTTTAGTCCACTTGAGTGGACAGTAGCTATAATGCGCTGAAATTTATCGAAACAGAATTCAGGAGTCAGAATTCAGAATGAATTCTGTACGACTGGCGGATAGCGTAGCGGTAGCGAGTCCGCGATAGCGCAGCGTTAGCGAGTCTTCGAGCGTCGCGTCTGAATAAATGGGTTTAAGACCCCCACCAAATTGAAAATTTGGTGGTCAACAAGACCTGCGCCGGTCTGAATCCCCGACTGATAGCGCCGGCGCCAAGCGAGTCTTCTACCTTGGCGCTAGCCTCTCCCTTTGGGAGAAGGGGAGACGCCAAGGGCGAACGAGCGTCGCGTCTTGATTCTGACTCCTGAATTCTGACTTCTGAATTCTTCTTCAATACAATTGTTAAAATTAACCTAGTTAGATATCAGCTTATGTAAGCTAATATCCATTCAGACTAAATATTAGAAAAATCGCCACTTAGTAATATCTCTATAGTCTTAAGTTTAAGAAATTTCTTCATTATTCACTCAAAACTTAGGACTCAGGGCTTTTATAAAGAAGAAACCACCAAAACTCTAGTCCAATCAAGGCTAAACCTGCGATCGCAACCCCAACTTTCAAGCCCAAAGGTTGCTCGATCCGGTGAAATTGGCTGGTTTGCTCTGGCGAGTGGGCTGGCATTTCTGCTAATGCTACGCCTGATGTTTCAGTGAGAAGCACTAAAGCTATCAGGCTTCCCCAAAGCATTTTTTTACTGAACATTTCCGAAATTCTCCTGAAATTATGAGATAGATTTTGGTTGAAAGTTACGCAATCTGAGGGCATTGGTAACAACAGAGAGTGAAGAAAGAGCCATCGCAGCCCCAGCGATAATTGGATTGAGTAACCAACCAAAGATGGGGAACAGAATTCCAGCCGCAATGGGAATACCAATAACGTTGTAAATAAAGGCAAAGAAGAGATTTTGTCTGATATTGTTGATGGTGGCACGGCTGAGTTGAATAGCTGTGACAATTCCTTGCAAATCTCCAGAAATTAGAGTGATATCGCTAGCTGCGATCGCTACATCTGTTCCCGTCCCAATAGCCATTCCCACATCAGCTTGTGCTAGGGCTGGGGCATCATTTATGCCATCACCTACCATTGCGACAATTTTGGATTTTGAATTAGGAAATCTCTCTATTTTCCCTTGCAATGATTGGATAATCGCCGCTTTTTGATCTGGACGCACTTCGGCAAAGATTCGCTCGATGCCAACTTGTCCTGCGATCGCATCCGCAGTTTTACGATTATCTCCGGTAAGCATTACTACTTCTAAACCTAACTTCTGTAAGGCTTTCACTACTGCTGTTGAGGAAGGTTTGAGGGCATCGGCAATACCCATTATTCCTTGCAGTTCGCCATCTACAGCAATCAAAATCACTGTTTTACCAGCCGCTTCCCAGGCATCTTTATACTGCTGGAGACTTATGGTATTAATTCCAAGTTCTGTTAACCAGCGTTGTGTACCAATTTGCACAAGCTGATTTGAAACAACTCCTTGAACACCACTACCTGCATTAGCCTGAAAGTTCTTTACCTCTATTAAACTCACTTCTTGAGACTGGGCATATTTCACCACTGCTGACGCTAAAGGATGCTCAGAATTGTGTTCCACCGTTGCTGCTAACTGTAAAAGCTTGATTTCATTACCATTAGCTGTGCCGTTGACACTCACAAAGTCTGTAACAGTGGGTTTACCCTGAGTTAAAGTGCCGGTTTTATCTAAAACGATGGTTTGAATTTTGTGTGCTAGTTCTAAACTGTCAGCGCCTTTAATCAAAATGCCATTTTCTGCACCTTTGCCCGTCCCCACCATTACAGAAGTGGGGGTAGCTAAACCCAAAGCACAAGGACAAGCGATAATTAGTACACCCACAGTTGTCATTGTTGCTAGGGTGAGGTTGCCAGTGAAATTAAACCAAATGACGAAAGTGGCGATCGCAACGGCAATCACAGCTGGTACAAACCATCCTGTCACCTGATCTGCCAAGCGCTGAATTGGTGCTTTAGAACCCTGTGCTTGTTGCACTAGTTTGACGATTTGAGCCAAAAACGTATCATTTCCGACTCGTGTCACCCGAAACTGAAAAGCACCCGCACCGTTAATCGTCGCCCCAATCACCTCATCTCCTGGCTGCTTTTTGACTGGCAAACTTTCACCCGTCACCATCGCTTCATCTACCGTCGATGCGCCTGCAATCACTTCGCCATCTAGCGGAATCTTCTCACCAGGACGCACTAAAATTACATCGTTAATTCTGACTTCGGCGATGGGAACATCAATTTCTATTCCATCACGGATAACTCTGGCATCTCTAGCTTGCAATCCAATGAGTTTGCGGATGGCTTCAGAAGTTTGCCCCCTAGCGCGATTTTCCAGCAACCGCCCCAACAAAATTAAGGTAATGACGATCGCGGCAACTTCATAATAAATATGAGGTACCAAGCCCTGAGCAATAAAAAATTTCGGGAAAACAGTGACAAACAAAGAATATAGATACGCTGCACTTGTGCCCAAAGCAATTAGCGTGTCCATCGTCGCCGTATGGCGCTTGAGGGATTTCCAGCCATTGCGGTAAAAAGATCCACCACACCAGAACACGACGGGGGTTGTCAGCACTAACTGTATCCAAGGATTTTGTAAGAAGCTTGGAATTAAGGGCAAGTTTAACCCAGTCATCATGGGGAACGACCCCAAAAATAGGAAAATGCTGATTACACCTCCCACCCCTACCTTGAGGGAGAGTTTGCGTTGTAATGCTTGCCTACTCGCAATCTCTGCATCATCTTCTTCGGTGAGCAATTCTTCCTGGAGTGAGTAAGAAGAGTATCCCGCAGATGCGATCGCAGCTTGGATTTTCTCCAAATTGGCTAGAGAGCGATCGTACTTGATGGCGGCTTGTTCTGCTCCAAAGTTAACGTTGCAGTCCCTTACCCCAGGAACAGAGCGAATTGCCTTTTCGATGTTGTTGGCGCAAGCGGCGCAACTCATGCCTCGAAGTTTGAGTGTGAGAGTATCCATAACTAGATGAACCCCTGTAATTGGTGTGGTGAGGATCTTAAAGATTAGACCTCTTGCAAAAGTCCCAAACACCCCAGCCTTAATCCCCTCCTCGCTTGCGGGGAGGGGGGACAAAGCGTAGCTTTGGCGGGGTGGGGTTCTTATTTCTGATTTATGCAAGAAGTCTATTAAACGCGGTGTGCAACTTTCTCTCAAACCTAACCCCCAGCCCCTTCCCTACGTTCGCGTAGCGTCTCGAAGAGAGGGAAGGGGAGCAAGACTTAAAGCCTCTCTCCGCTTGTCTAACGACAGGCTAACGCCAACGGGGAGAGGAATGGAAGTGGGGTTCCAAGAATAAGTTGCACATCGCGTTATTAAGCAACTGGATAGCCAGCAGCAGCTAATGCTTCCTTAATTGCTGTTTCTGATGCTTGAGTTTCTACACTGACAAGCTTGGTTGCTGGATCAGCCTGAACGCTAGCATTGGCATCGACTGCCTGAAGTGCCTTAGTGATGGTGCTTGCACAAGCAGAACAAGCCATGTTGGGAACTGTGAGTTGGAGAGTCATAGATTTACGGGATAGAGTGGAAAAGCTAGCCAAACCAAAGTGGATGACTGGGGAAATCCGTCAACAGTCAGAAATAACTGGAAAGAGAGTCGCCTTGAATTTATCCTAGACTCTCCAGTGGGCTAGAGAGTCTAGAGATTTTTAAAAGTTTTAGCTAAACTTCAAATTTCTTTACATAGGTCATCTCAACCGCAGAGGTGCATCTCAAAGTGAGGCGGAACTGGGATTAACCGGGGTAGACTGCATCACCCTGCGTCAAGAACGCAGAATTGAAGAAGCACCCATCGCCTACAAACCGATTCAGTCTGTGATTGATGTGCAGGTTGAGGCAGAAATGGTGGACGTTGTGGCGCGATTGAGTCCGGTGTTGACATTTAAGGCGTAAGAGATTGTGAATTAGTCAAAGGCAATGAATGATTGCAGCGAGATTTGTCTAAATGTAGTTCAAGAGTTTATTGCCACCTGATTGAACGATAAAGTGTAATTAGGGGAGTAAAAGAAATTTCAGCTTTTACAACCCTATCTCTTCAAATAAGGAACAGCAATTTTATGCAGATGCTCGATATAAACACAGCTAGCCTTCCCCTATCTGTAGTTCGCATTCAAGTAGAACGGCTTTTTGGTAAGTATACATATACTTTGGCAAAAAAAGATAATAATCCTCACATAGATTCTTCACTAATCATTTTTTATGGTGACAATGGTTCTGGTAAGACGACTATTCTTAAACTTTTATTTCACCTGTTATCAACCAACGTAGGTAAGGGTCATCTTACTTTTTTAGCAAAGACTCCTTTTGCCAATTTTTCAGTTTTTCTAGCTGATGGAACAAGCATTATTGCTAGCCGAAAAAATGATAATTCAATTGGCTCATTTCAACTTAAATTACTACAAGAAAATCATGTAGTTTTTTCTACTGAAATTTCCGCGGATATTGATAATGGCGTGGAAATTATACAAAATATAATACAAGACCATGAATTCTATAGAAATTTTATAAAAATGCGATTGAGCCTATTTTTTTTAGGTGATGATAGAGTTTTAGATAGTGATATATTTGATGGGCAAGAAGAACTTAAGGATGAACAAAGATCCAAACAAATTTTGTTGTCAAGAATGGTTAATCTTCTAGAAGAAAAGCCCAGCTTAAATAGAGAATTGACGCTGAAGATATCTATTCAAAGAACTGAAGAATGGATTCGTGACCAAGCATTAAGAGGAGCTAATCAAGGAGACGCAAATGTTCATAATATATACGAAGAAATTATTATAAAAATTCTTCAGACTTCAGGAACTTTGGTCGAAGAAGAATTATCAGAATCACCTGACATGCTAATCAGGGAGCTAAAAGCTCATGAGGATCGTAGTAAAAATTTTTCTAGTTTTGGGTTAATGTCACCATTAGATACTCAAAAAATTGTTAAGGTACTAAAATCTAATACTAAAACCGATTCTTCAATTATATCAAGAGTGTTGAAACCTTATTTAGATAGTGTAACAGCACGTTTTGATGCTCTCCAGGATACACAAAATTTATTGACCATTTTTGAAACGACAATCAATAATTTATTTTTTCGTGATAAATATATAAGGTTGCATGTCAGAGACGGACTAAAAATATTTACTGACGAAGGAGAAGAATTATCTCCAGAAACGCTTTCTTCAGGAGAAAAGCAACTACTACTACTTTTTTGTAATACTCTGACAGCGAGAGACAAGGCAACAATCTTTATTATTGATGAGCCAGAAATATCACTAAATATCAAATGGCAGCGTCAACTTATTCGTGCATTGCTTGAACTGACAAAAGGAAGCCAAGTTCAATTTATATTAGCTACTCATTCAATTGAATTACTTTCTCAGTACAACAATAATGTCGTTAAGCTTGTGAAGATGGAGAAATAATTGAGAAATGGAGAATGAAGTACGACGCACGCTTGACGAGCTTGTAACTAGATATGAACTTGAGCCTGATCTGTGTGATATATATGTTGAAGGTAAGACAGATAAGCTATTAATAGAATGGTTTTTAGACCAGAAAGAATATCAAGGTTTTGTTGTTTATGAAATTGATCCAGTTGAAATTCCTGCCCAAATATTATTTGAACAAGGATTAAAAGACAATAATCGAAGTCGTGTTATTGCTCTTGCCCTATATATACAAGATAAACTATCAGAAATTCCTCTGCATCTTACATGTATTGCAGATAAAGATTTTGATTTGCTATTTGGCAAAGAGTATCAATGTGATTTACTATTATTTACTGATTATTCGTGTCTTGAGATGTACTTATTTAACGAGGTTGCTTTAGATAAATACCTGCGTTTAGGACTACGTTTATCTCAGCCCAGAGCTAGGGAAGTACTTAATCAAGTATCTAGAGTATTAGAGGAGTTATTCTTAATTAGGGCTACCAATGAAACACTTGAATTAAATATGAGATGGCTCGAAAAATTTGGTGACTGCTGTAATTTTAATAAAAAGAATAATCAGATTCAGTTTGATTCCACAACTTTCATTACTAAATATTTAAATAGTAACCGTAATCACTCACAAAAATCGATATTCAGAATTAAACTCGAAGAATTACGTGCAAAAGAACTGATAGAAATACGATATAAAATTCATGGACATGATTTTAGTGAGCTTTTGTGTTGGTACATCAGACCCTATCTGAGAAACGAAATCAGGAGTTCTTACAATTCAGAGATTCTTGCAGGGAGCTTATTAGCATGTATTGATGCTGAAAAGTTAGCTCAAGAAGTTTTATTTCAGAGCTTACTTGCTCGTATTGGCAGATAATTCAGGCGAGCGAGATTGCATCGCGGCACTCTGCACCTAAACAAAAAGCCCCTGGTGTTGACCAGGGGTATCCATCTTTATTCCTGAGATTAGAATGACATCTGTGAAGTTATTGTAGATCCGTACTAATGCAATTACCGCATGAAATTGGTGATTATTTTGCAATCAGCTAGAGGTTAAGTGTTTTTAGGTAGTTGCACAGTGAACAAACTACCTTTACCTATTTCAGATGTTACCTGGATAGTTCCTGCGTGCGCTTCTACAATCCGGTGTGATAGATGTAGCCCTAAACCACTACCTGAGCGTTTATGTTTGCCTTGGCGAAATCGCTCGAAAATTGTTGCCTGATCTTCGGGCGCAATCCCATATCCTGTATCTTGGATCTCGATTGTTACCGAATCTGGATTTTCTGAATTAGGTGGTGTTTCAAAAATGCGGATTGTGATGCCTCCTGTATCTGTAAATTTGATGGCATTTGCAATCAGGTTGTTTATCACTCGCCGTAGTTCCAAACGATCGCCCATAATAATCCCAGTGTTTTTACTTAGTGGATTTAGTTCAAGGGTGTCTATTTTCAGGGTCAACCCTTTTTCACTAGTTAGAGGACTTAGTTCGCTGACTACTTCTTGAGATATCTCACGTAAATCGCATTCCTCCCAATTCAAGGTTTTTTTACCTGCCTCAAAGCGATAGACTTCTAGGAGGGTGTTCACCATTTCCATCAAATTTTGGTTACTGCGAATCATAACTGCGATCGCCTGTTTCATTTCCGGCGAAATTTTGCAGAATGTTTCCATCTCAAACAAATTCAACATGCGATCGGAGGCTACTAGGGGAGTTCGCAAATCATGAGTCAGACGGGAAACAAAGTCTTCCCGTTGGCGGGCCATTTTTTGTTGTTCGTCCAGACTGTGTTTGAGACGCAATAGCGATCGCACCCTTGCCAATAGTTCATCAGTATCAAATGGTTTACGAATAAAATCGTCTGCACCAACATCTAAACCTTCGACAACGCTGGATTCGTGAAAGGCAGTAATCAGCAGAATTGGAATATAACTAATTGCCGGGTTATTCCGAATCCGACGTGTGACTTCATAACCATCTATCCCTGGCATCATCACATCTAACAGAATCAGATCGGGTGGAGATTGTTCAACTTGCCGCAAAGCCTTTATCCCATCTGAAACTAAATCAATTTCATACCCCTCACTTTCTAAAATTGCTTGAACCAAAATGAGATTATCTGGAGTATCATCAACTGCGAGGATACGAAAAATTTTATTATTTTCAACTATAGACATAATTTAGCAACTTTTATTAGTTATCAGTTTTTTTGAAAGTAATTTATAGTTTAAATTTAGGATATCCTATTGGTGCTTGCCTACCTTGAGAACATGAATGATGCGGATTTTTAGCGGAGGAAAAAACCTGGTTGCTATCTATCGGTAAAGGTGGAGTATCGCCTCCAACAGACGGTAATTTGATTTGACGCGGCAATTCAATTTTAAACATTGAACCCACTCCTAACTTGCTCTCAAGAAATATTTTGCCGCCCATCATTCGCACCAGTGAATCTATAATTGCTAAACCCAACCCTGTACCTGGATATTTCCGAGTCAGAGTTTGATCGACTTGTCGAAATGCTTCAAAAATACGTTGAAAATCTCTAGGTGCTATGCCTATACCTGTATCCCGAACAATAATTGTGACTCGATTTGCAGGTAGTTCCTTAACTTCAACGCAAACTTCACCTGACTCTGTGAACTTAATGGCGTTGGAGAGCAGGTTAATTAAAATCTGTTTGACACGAACTGGATCATTAAATACCAAACTATTTTGCAAATCGGTTTGCACTAATAATGATAGGTTTTTGGCGTCAGCTAGGGAACGCATTTCACCTACAGCAAGATTTATTACCTTTAAGACATCAAATATTTCCGCCTTTAAGTCTAATCGTCCTGCCTCCAGTTTGGAAAAGTCGAGAACTTCATTGACTAGCATCAGCAAATGCTTGCCATTATTCAAGATGCGCTCAACCATATCTGCTTGCTGGTGCGTTAGTTGACCGAATTTAGGACGCAGCAGTATTTGCGAAAAACCAATAATCGCATTCATCGGCGTTCTGAGTTCGTGTGACATAGTTGCCAAAAAATGTGATTTTAGCACTGATGCCTCTGATAGCTTGAAGTTTTGCATTTGAAGCTGTTGCTGTTGTCTCTCTAATTCTTGGTTCTTACGAAGAAGTTGTTCATGACTTTCTCTAAGCTGATCTTTTGCCAAAGCTACCTGTATTTCAGCCCGATAAACTCGAATCGCACTCCACAAAACTTGTGCCAAGTTTTCTGGAGATATTCTAGACTTAGAGAGATAGTCTGTAGCACCAGTTTTTAATAATTGGACAGCAGTTTGTTTATCTTCTTGACCAGTTAGGATTACTAAAGGAACTTTAATTTCCGAAGAACGTAGCTGTTTAATTAAGGTTAGTCCATCCTGATCTAGTAAGCGATAGCCAAGGAAAACACAATCATAAGCAGTAGTGCTTAAAATAGATAACGCATCATTGCCATCGGCTACTTCAGATAGTTCCATTTGAATACCTGCTTTAGTCAAGGCACAACGGACTGCCATCCTGTCTACTTCATCATCATCTACAACCAAAATTTTCAGCGTATCTTCCATCGGTTTTTATTTTTGCCGCTAAACATAGGTTGATGTATAAATTCCTTTTTTCAGATTATCTAACTAAAGAATATAATATTTTCTGACATATAAAATCTGTAACTTTATTGACTAAGCCATTTCGCACAATATCCAATAATTGTTAAGCGTTGCCATCATCTCTAGAAAGTTATGGAAGGTCAAAGACTTCAGGATATCTTTAGCCAATTTTATTGGGTTAACATCAGCCTCTTTTACAGCACTTTCGGCGGCTATGAGGTACATCCTCAAAGCTGAAAGCTATGATAGGAGAGGAGCTAGAGGAAAACTGTATTGCATAATAGCCGGAAGCGCTGTATCCTCAATCTGGTTAATTTACCAGAGTATTTAAATTCAACTCTTAGTAAATGAGTAATGATTCTAAAACAATTAGTAATTAACAAACCGAAAACTATTGACCTGAAGACAGCAAACATAGCTGATATAAAGTAAAATAAAATACTTTAGTAAGCTTAAAACAATTGTAATTGAGTCAGCAAGCGACCGTCGTCAGCCATTGGTGAGAGTTACATACCATTGTTATGTACCATAATATTGAGTATTTGTACTCATAAGATGGATTAAATCAGGTAAATAAAAAGTAACTGCCTATACCGATTTGTGAATCTGAAGTAATCATACCTCCTGAGATTTCGACTGGAAAATGGCAACTGAAAGCTGAATTTTTAGCAAAGGAGGAGCAATTTGGCATTAGCCTCAATCTTTCATACTTATTGTGCAAGTATCTATATATCTCTAGCTAGATTTATTCTCTATCTAAATGTTCAAAAATAGGAGGTTTATTATTTCTGTCGGTGGATGCAGAGTGGTTGAAATATCATCTATCTTAAGTTTGAGGAAAATAAAAGATAGGGCTTACAAAAAGTAGTACTTTGAAAGATGCAAACAGCATAAGAGCGAGTGTAGCGATGAATGAAATTAGCATTATTTTAATTGAAGATCATGACTTAACGCGAATGGGGCTACGAGCAGCATTACAGTCTCACAGCGCATTAAAAGTAATTGGTGAAGCAGCAAATGCTACCCAAGGACTAAAACTTTTGGAAACGGCAAAGCCAGATGTAGCTGTTGTAGATATCGGTTTGCCTGACATGGATGGCATTGAACTCACCCGAAAATTCAAACGCCACCAAGCTGAAACTGGGCAAACGACAACGAAGATTCTCATCCTGACAATGGATCACACAGAGGATGCTGTACTTGCAGCCTTCGCGGCGGGTGCTGATTCTTATTACATGAAAGAAACAAGTATCAGTAAATTAACTGAGGCGATCCAAGCGACTCACGGTGGTAACTCTTGGATTGATCCGGCAATTGCCAACGTGGTATTGCGGAAGATGCGGCAAGGTATTCCTGGAGAGAGCCAAGGTTCTGATAAAACGCCGAAGACTGTAAAAATCGAGGCATTGGCGTCAGAATACGAGCAAGTTTTGGAAACATACCCCCTGACTCAACGGGAACTAGAAATCCTAGAATTGATTGTAGCTGGGTGTAGCAATGGGCAAATTGCCGAGAAACTCTACATTACAGTTGGTACTGTAAAGACCCATGTTCGTAATATTCTAAATAAACTGTGTGCGGATGACCGTACCCAAGCTGCTGTAAGGGCTTTACGTTCGGGATTGGTAGCCTGAGTTAACTGGGGATGAGGAAGCAGGGGGAGTGAGGGAGTCAGGGAGTCAGGGAGTCAGGGAGTCAGGGACAAATGACAAATGACAAATGCCCATTCAAATTCGTTCCTGTAAACATTCCGCAATGCGTAGTGCTGCTCCGGGTTTACCCATGCGTAGCACACCATTTTCGGCAATAATTTGCAAAATATCAGGATCTTTGAATAGAGACTGTACAATCTTGGCAACTTCTGCTGGCTGCTGGACTAAAATCAAAGATGAGCCTAAAAGACGACTTTGAGCTTCAGCAAAGGCAGGGTTATATTGTGGGCCATTACCGGGAATCGCGATCGCAGGTTTTCCTAAACCGATAAACTGTTCTGTGGCTGTACCTGCCATTGCGATCGCTATATCTCCCAAATGTAAGCAATCATTATAAGCTTGTTGTGTCAGCAGTAGATATGCATTTCTTTGTTTAAATGTCAAGATATTTGGATCGGCAATTTGGATAGGACATGCTGATTCAGTGCGCCAGCCTTGGGATTGGACACTTTGTGATAAAAGATGAGAGTCTAAACCCGGAGCGATCGCACCTAAAAATACCACTGTTTTAGAAGTATAGAAAATCGAATCTCGCTCCTGGAAACTTGCCATCAACGCAGATACAGCAATCATAATTGTTTCCCAGTTGGCGTATGCCTCTGGCGGACGGGAACCAGGAAGAAGAGTCACTACAAAAGGCCGAACTATTTCCTGTTGTTGGCTATCCTGACTATAAAATTGTTGGCGTGAAAAGGTCGGTTGCAGAGCATCCATCATGGGATTACCCAAATAAAAAGCTGGAATTGGCCATTGTTTTAATGTTTCCGTCGTCAGTGCATCTCTAGGAAACACCGCCTTACAACGGCGACGATTCATTAACCAACGTTCCCAAGGATGGTAAACTGAACCAGAAAAGTTTTCCCAACGCGCATCTTTAGATTTCCGTGGTAATAATCCAGCTTCATCCCGCACATAATATTCAGATTTCGCCGTACCCACAAAAGCATAATTAGCGCCACTGAAAGTTGCAAACAACAACGGCACAATATCTCCCACAGCTAAAATCGCTCTTTTATTACCTAATTTTTTTTGAGAACTCACCCAACGGCGAATAGCTTTAATCTGGCTGAGGGTAAGTTGTAATAAACCACCGCGTACATCCCGCGCTAATTGGCGGCCATCCATATAAATAAACCCGCCAGAAGGCATAGTGCGAACTGAACCGATTAAGGGGATATCCAACTGTTGGTAAGCACGTCCTTCACCCACCAGAGGTAAAGCAAAGATTTCTGGTGGGTTTAATTGTCGTTGGAGTTCTTGCAAAATCCGAACTGCAATGACATCTTCCCCATGACCATTACTTAATATAAGTAAGCGTAAAGGAGAAGTTGCAGCTTGAGAGTTAGAAGCTAGAGATAACCGAGATACATTACTCATAAGAAACAAAATATCAAAATTAACTGTCAGTTTGGGTAAGAGGTATAAATAGGGAAATTGGCGAAGAAGCTGGAAGTTAGTATTATCGCTATTTCTTTACTTTCTTACAAATAACACCAAATTTGGAAAGGATGTATTGTTTAAAATTCTTGGAACAGCTTCTTAGTCAAGTATTTTAATCCAAAATTTAAGTTGCGCTGAAAGCGCACGTTTGCTGCTACCTAAAATCCCAAATTGATATAACTCCCAGTTAATTAGGTTAAATATTATGCGAGTTTCTGCTACTGGAATTTTTACTTTAGCTACTTTAGCTGCTGCCAATATCACTCAGCAAGCAACGGCTGTACCTACAAAAACCGTTATTCCAACTGCAAAAGCTGGTAACTTGGTGGTGCCAGTGATTGAAGATACTCCCACCCGGATAGAAACAATTGCTTCGCCAGAAAATATAGTTACACAACAATTTTCCCAAAATCGCGCCCCAGTGCCAACAGCTGTTAACAACAACTCCACAGTAATCTTAAAACCAGTAGACAAGGCAACACTAAAACAAAAAGACAAGAATAATTCTTCAGTAATAATCCCTCTCATCTCCTCCTCTGCTTCATCCTCTCCTCCCCAAACCCCTGCTACAGATAACTATTTAGTAGTCACGGCTACAGATGTACAGGTAGTGGGAGCCAATCAACAATTGCAGCAAATCATTCGCAAAGTAATTAAAACCCAGGCGGGTGGAGAAACTAGTCAAAGCCAGCTACAAAAAGATGTAACTGCAATTTTAGATACAGGTTTATTTAGTAATGTCAGTGTGAATAGCTTTAGCACACAGGCTGGATTAAATGTAGTTTATCAAGTGCAACCGGTGATTGTGCGATTCCTGCAATTATCTGGCGCTAAAGTACTCACCTACCAAGTAGCCCAACAACAGTTGCAATCTCAAATTGGAACCACCATAAGTCCTGCTGGACTCCAGCAAGCAGTAGCACAAATTAACAAATGGTACACCGACAATGGTTATAATTTGGCACGGGTGTTATCAATTAAACCCAATTCTCAAGGCATTCTCACTGTGAATGTCGCTGAAGGCTTGGTGAGTGATATCAAGTTTCGCTTTGTCAACGACGAGGGTAAAACCATTGATAGCAAGGGTAATCCCGTGGGAGGACGCACCAAACCAGATTTTCTGCAACAGCAACTCAAGCTAAAACCTGGTCAAATCTTCCAAGAAAATATAGTTAAACAAGATATACAACAGCTATATCGTACCGGTTTATTTGAGACTGTGAATGTTGCCTTAGAAGGAGATGCGACAAAACTAGATTTAGTTTACCAACTCAAAGAAACTGGGGCGCGTGGTGTTAACTTGGGTGGTAGTTACAATGCCGATCAGGGATTAATAGGTACAATTAGCTATCAAGATCAGAATGTCGGTGGTGTTAATGATACTTTAGGTGTGAATGTTGGTGTAAGTAGCCGGGACTTGCAGTTTAATAGCAAATTTATCAGTCCCTATCGGATAACTAACCCCGATCGCTTGGGGTACACTGTGAATGGTTTTCGTAGTCAGGAACTTTCGGAAACGTTTGACGACAAGATTAAGCTTGCTAACGGCGACAAAATTCGAGAAGGTCAAATTGGCGGTGGTGTCAGCTTACAGCAACCAATCGATGACTGGAATACCTCATTAGGATTAAACTATACCCGAACTAGTATTCGCGATCGCCAAGGTAATATTACCCCAACCGACGCTCAAGGCAATCCCCTATCTGCGAGTGGAACTGGTGTTGACGACCTAACTACCGTATCCTTCACCGCCACCAAAGACCAACGA
>JAHCSU010000698.1 GCA_023522315.1 Nostoc sp. CCCryo 231-06 | reverse complement strand
GGTTTCGCAAAGCTTCAACCCAACCTACAATATTCTTAACCGAACCGTATTGAGAATTCAGTAGGAATTTGGTCTATACGATTGGGTGATACCGCCTCCCTTGCGCGTCTCGTAGAGAGCATCTGTAAGTACTTTTGCCCAATAAGGGCGAAACTAGTATTAAATATTCTTGCCTTAAAACTCTATCCCTTTATAGGTAGAGAATTCTGAATTCTGAATTCTGTATTCTGGCTCCTTCATTAATTATTTTCCTCTTCAAAATCTTCTTCACTCAGTTCTTCATAGAGCAAATCTAACCCAATCAATACTCTTTCCCTATCTGAAAGATCCCCGATAATTTTGCGAACGGGTGGAGGCAAAATTTTAGATAATGTTGGCGTAGTCATGAGAATATAAATACAATATTTTTTTGCCCATTGTGGCTGACTAACAGGGGTAGCTTATTCCAAGTTAAACATCGATAAGTTTAATTTATCTAGAAATCGAACTTCTATAGAGTTCGCACAGGTGAGCCAGGATATCTATCAACGTTAAACGGTAATCAAGTAACGCTTCATTGCTCCTTCCTTCTAATTTTAGCTGGTTAGAAAATTCTTCAATTACCTCCATGTGAATTTCGATGATTTGGGGCACAGGAATATTAGCATAAAATATAGTATTGATAAATTTATCAATTTTTTCTTTGAGTGTTTTATCTGTGGTAAAATAGTTTATAAGAATCAGGCTGTAATCTGATTTAAGCTGTCTTAATAATCCTTGCCTTTCTGGTGGAGTCATCTCCTGGAAATGCTGTTGGCTTTTTTGGGTGTGAGTGGCAAATACATAGATGTACTTGTGAGTGTATGCTTTCTCGGTATTTTGTTGCAGCCAATTTGGTAAATAGTTGATTTTTCCAGAGGTAGTTGCAGCAACGGGTAGATAGCCAGATTGGGCAATAATCGTGTCAATAAATTTCCACACCCATCTGCTCCAACCTTTTTGGTTGTCTAAGTCAACTAAATTATTTAAACATTTATTAACATCAGGTTGCAGAATCAATATCGGTAATAACATTTATTCTTGAATCTATCTCCTTGATCGCCTTGACCAAGAAACGTGGGCTGATAAGTTTGGCTAACGCTTCTACGGTAATACTGGGTGTGCAGTAAACTACTGATTCCACCCCCAAATAACGCTCTGTGTTAACAGATAGTGCTAACCACTCAACAACTTAGTGCAGCAACTGAGTAATAAGACTTAGTAGGTCTTTGATGATCAGGTATCTGTCGGCATAGCAAGACACAGAAGCTAATTTATTATTTACATATCTATGTAGATAGATAGATTATTTTATTTTGCTCCTTGATAAGATACTTAAACGAACTTAAAGGATTGTCCCATTCTAAATCATTATAATTCCTCAAGGTTCTAAAGCGATTCTTTGGGGCCATAATTGTTTTAGCTGTCGCTATCGATGAGGAGTTTAAATACCAGTAAGACACTGGGGAGGCTAGTTGCTAAAAATGAGAAACGTCGCCTCTTGGAAAAATGCACTCTTTTGCAAGCAAGTGTCCGTGAGGGGAAATCCCGTTGTTTTAATGGCGTTGAAATAACCAGAGTTGCTTATATGAGTCTTCTTAGAGGATATGGCTTCAGGCGAAAAGACCATCAACAGTTGGCAGATGGAAATGCCGGAGGGTTCCACAGGAAGAATGACCCCAAAAGCCCTATGTTAATGTTAGATTACCCGCTTTATGACTTTCAGGCAACCGTACCTAGCTGCCCCCAAGCAAGTTCTCTGGCAGAGGTGTTGGAGATTTTTGAGCAAGAGCAGTGCGATCGCTTGGTAATAGTGAATCAACAGCAATGTCCCATCGGATTGCTGTATTCTGCCCGTTTAATCCAAAAATTATTAGCACATAGTGACGATAAAAATCTAAATTTACACCAATCACTCTCGATCTGGGGTCAAGGTTTAATTGAGCCAATACAGACAATATCAGCTTCTGAGCGTGTAGAGCAATTAAGCTTGCACTTGTCTTATGCACAAGGGGAAAAACAGCAGAACTTAGATTGGGCGCTGATTGACTCTGATGGTCAATATTTGGGGTTGCTGGATAGTTCACGCCTGTTGCGATCGCTGGCTAAGGAACGCATGGCTGGGTTACAAAGTTCTGAGCATCGCCATGAGTATGGTACTCGTGTGCAGCCACCAAATAAACCCAAGCCATTGGGACACCAGCCACTTGTACATTTGCTGGAAAGACTGCCTTGGCCTTTGATGTTGCAAACGGGTAGTGGCGAGGTGGTAGCACGAAATCCCGCCTGGTGGGAGCAATTAGGAGCGTTGAAAGATCCAGAAGGAGTTAGGCAACAGGTGGAGGCAATACTTGTCCCTAACCGCTCCGAAAAACCACAACATTTCACCCAACGAGCAATCAGGGTTTATCCCAATGGTAGGGAGAATGAGCATGGTGGTGAAGAGGAACTGACCCAGCAAGAAGCGTCACCAGATCCTGTATACAGTCGCTGCTATTTAGATAGTCAAGTAGGTACTTGTACTTGCGTTGTCGAAGTGCAAAATGGTCAGGAGCGAATCTGGCAGTTTGCCAAAATTCCCTTAGATAGTCCTGAGTTTCAAGTCATGAGTGCTGAAGCTGAGGTTGCACTCAGCGAGGATTTGTGGTTGATCTTAGCTACTGATGTGACTGAGCAGCAACAGCTTTGCAAAGAACTGGCTGCAAAGAATGCCGATTTAATTCAACTAAATCGGTTGAAAGATGAATTTTTAGCTTGTATTAGTCATGAACTCAAAACTCCCCTAACTGCCGTTTTAGGATTATCGCGGTTGCTGGTGGATCAGCAGTTGGGAGAACTTAACGAGCGTCAAGCCCGTTATGCGGGACTGATTCATCAAAGCGGACGCCACCTGATGAGCGTGGTTAATGACATTTTAGATTTGACCCGGATGGAAACGGGACAAATGGATTTGACGCTGACTCCGGTAAAAATTCAGGCTGTGTGCGATCGCGCCTTATCAGATGCTAAAGCTATCCACACTCAAACTACCAAAGCTACATCTGCCTCGCCAACTCAAAACGCCCGTTTATCTGCTCCCCAATTCTGCCTTTCCATTGAACTAGGCTTAGATCAGATAGTGGCAGATGAATTGCGCTTGCGCCAGATGCTAGTACACCTACTTTCCAACGCCTTTAAATTCACCGAAATATCTGGCGAAATCGGGCTGCGGGTGAGCCGTTGGGAAGGATGGATTGCCTTTACCGTTTGGGATACAGGCATTGGCATTCCTGAACACCAGCAACACTTAATCTTTCAAAAATTTCAACAACTAGAAAATCCCCTCACCCGCCAATTTGAAGGCACTGGTTTGGGACTGGTATTAACCCGGGCCTTGGCTCGTCTCCACGGAGGAGATGTCAGCTTCTTATCTCGTGAAGGAAAAGGTAGCCAGTTTACACTACTTCTGCCGCCCAGTCCTCCGAAAACAGGCTTTTCGGAACCAGATATGGGAATCAGAGAAGAGGAAACACGACACCAACAGAGACGGGAAAATCCCGCAGATCGTCAGCATGTTAGTACGCCCGCACAGCATCATCTTGCCAGTTCGCAACGGTTGGTCTTAGTAGTTGAGGCAGTAGCCCGATATATTGAAGACTTGACCGAACAACTCAAAGGTTTAGGATATCGGGTAGTGATTGCGCGATCGGGGACAGAAGCAGTCGAAAAAGCTCGGCGCTTGCAACCAATCGCCATATTTTTGAATCCGTTGCTACCCCTGCTATCAGGCTGGGATGTGCTGACTTTACTGAAATCTGACACCGCAACCCGTCATATATCTGTAATTGTGACCGCAACGGGAGCCGAAAAGGAGCAAGCATTTGCTAACCGAGCCGATGGTTTCTTAAGCTTGCCAGTAGAGAATCACCTTTTAGCACCAGTTTTAGAAAAATTATGTACTGCACCAGCAGTTTCACCGCAAGGGTTAAACAACAGCGCAATTATCCCAACTAAAACCCCACTGCGAATTCTCAGGTTGGTGAATCCCCAGTTGGAATCGGTCAATCCCCACCCATCACTTCGAGAACACCGGGTGATTGAAGTAGATGACCTAGATCAGGCAGAACTTTTGGCGCGGGTATGGCAGTTTGATGTCATTTTACTAGATGTCGAAAGTACCACCGCCCAAATTTATCTACAAGAACTAATTCAGCACCCACGTTTGGCGACTATCCCACTAGTTACTTGCGATGTCGCAACCACCCTAATAGCTTCAAAAATACCAGAGTTATCGGTATTTCCTTACTTAACACCATTTGTTAAAGACAACAGCAGTCGCACCGATAAAACAGATGCCTTACTATCAGTACTGCAAATTGCTTCTGGTATTTGCTGTCCTCCTAATATCTTGGTAGTGGATTTGACAATGCTGCGCGATTTACCACAGGTAAGACGCAAGCAAGTTAAGGGTTATCGGACAGCAAAAAATTGCTCAATTAGTAGTGAAACTGCTGAACGGGGGTCTGAGTGGTTCCAAGCTTTAATTCAGTACCTACAAACAGCAGGCTTCAAAGCGGCGATGAGTCCCTGTTGGGCAGAAGTGTTACAACAAATTCGCCACCAAAGCGTTGACTTACTGCTAATTTATTTAGGAGAATACCCGCTCCACAAAGACGTGCTAAAAGCACTGAAAACATTGGGAGATTCGCCTGACAAATTGCTACCAATTTTAGTACTGAATCAGCAATTAAATTGCCCAGAAAATAGTTTTCAGCCTGGGGTAGCTTACAAGGAAATTGACAAGCAGAACAAGAATAGTTTGGAATCTATAGAAACTGTTGTTGGTGCGATCGCTACCCAAATATTACCGCGATCGATATCAATGGAAGACCTATTAAACCAGATCAATCATGCTTTAGCTGTCAACGGTTACAATGACAAATGTTAATGGGAATTCCTAACTGTTTTATATACCAATAAGCTGACGGGGACAAAAATGACATTAATACGAGCTTGGCGATTCATAACACTTATGCTGGCTTCGTTTAGTCTCAGTTTGTCTATGGCACATTTGCTAGAATTGCCGCAAAGAATGCAGTTTGACCAGCAACTTTGGGTTAGAGTTACAGTTTTTGAAAATGTTTATCGGTTGTTTGGCTCAGTCGGCGCAGGTTTTGAAATTACAGCAATTCTGACGGGAATTGTGCTGGTATTTCTTGTTCGCAGACGCGGTTCAACTTTTTACTGGACGTTAGGCGGAGTGATTTTCTTAGTACTGGCGCTTGTGAGTTGGATAACGTTTGTCGCGCCAATGAATGCTGAATTCGCCAAATGGTTGACGAATCCTGTTCCTGCGAATTGGACGCGGTATCGTGATCAATGGGAGTATGGACACGCAGTCAACGCCTTGATCAAAATTATTGGGCTAACTTTGCTCGTGATTTCTGTGCTTGTAGAAACGCCGAAAAAGAGAGCAATCCATTCTGATCAGGAGTGAGGCTTATTTAGATGGACAATATTATAGCAATGCCCCATGCCCAATTCCCAATTCCCAATGCCCAATTATGATATGTCTATTTTTTCATTTTTCTTTTTCTTAAAAGGAACTCGAACTAAGTTATAAGCACCTTTGGTTGATAAACTCTTGTAATCATCTGGCTGTAAGTCCATTTGTAAAAACTTTTTCTGTTCAGCCAACAGCAGCAATGAGGGAGGTTGTAGTCCCTTAGCAGCCTGGTTTTGAATATGCTCTATAGCCTCTTGGGGAAATCTTAAATAATTTACGTGAATGTGGCTATAAAATACCACACTAGGCTTTTTGAAGCCAAGCATGATCAATTCTTCATTTGGTTGTTTTGCTTCTAGGATGACCGCAGACAACTCCCTTAAGGGTAATTGACGTTCTCGATCAATAAAGAACGAAGCAGGCGTTAAGACAAAAATTAAAAACGCCACAAACCCTATTAAATTAATACCGATAACGTTGTTCGATTGGCGGCTCAGTAACAAACCCGCAACTAAAACGGCACAAACCAGCCACATTACCCCGGCTATTATTGGTAAACCAGATCGTTGAATTAGTTCGTGGAAGTTGCTTATAGCTGGATCAGTACCTAATATGTGGGTTATGTTAAACAGTGCTGTAGCCAGAACTGATAAAAATACTACATTTACCCAACCACTCACTCGGAAAAAATAGGGGGAGATGGGAGGAGTGGGAGAGGAAGAAACCGGAATTGTTTGCCTAGCCTCTGTATCCTGGAAAAAGTCGCTCCACAAGAGGGCTACTAGGATGGCTGCTGCTGGCATTAAAGGCAACACATAGCTAGGGAGTTTGGTAACAGCAATGCTGAAAAAACCAAAAATGCTAGCAAACCAGAACCAGGCGAATAAACCAAACTGCTGAAAACGTTCAAGCGATCGCCAGTGCGATCGCTGCCAAAATTTTAGTCTTACTATAGAGAGTGGTAAATACACTGAGTAAGGCGCAAAACCTAGCAGCACTACTAAGAAGTAAAAATACCAAGGTGCTGAGTGACCATTAACGACTTCTGTAAAGCGTTCCAGGTTATGATAACCAAAAAAGGCATTAATGTAATTCCAGCCATTGCGCCAAATTACTAAAGCATACCAGGGCACTGATAAACCTAAAATTATCAATACACCCACGAGAAGGCGCATTTCCCGCAACACCTCTCGAAACTTTCCCACATAAAGCAAAAATGCGGCAACAATTAGCCCTGGTAAAACAATTCCCACTGGCCCTTTAGTCAAAATTGCGCCAGCAATCAGCACATAAAAAGCTAAGTACCACTTATTAGGGAATAGGGCATCGGGCACTTGTACTGAGCGTTGCCGAAGTATTGGGGATTGAGCATTGGTTATGAATTCTGCTCCCCCTGCTTCCCCTACTCCCTGCCCCCTGCTCCCTTCCTTACCTGCGTAGCCTAGAAAGAAACATAACAAAGCTGATGCGATACATCCGGTGAGCAGCATATCAGAGACACCGGTTCTTGCCCAAATAATAGTTTCGGGATTGAGTGCCATGAGCGCTGCTGCTATAAAAGATGTTTTGTAGCGGCGAGTAGGACGTGAAACTTGCTCTAATTCGTCTTGTTTAGCGAGATACCACTGTATGGTGTAAAAAGCTAAACAAACTAAGGCGAATGCTGCGATCGCAGAAGGAAGGCGGACTGCCCACTCATTCACCCCTATAATTGCATAAGCGATCGCCTGACACCAGTAAATTAAAGCAGGTTTATCGAAACGAGTGTCACCATTGAAAAATGGGGTAATCCAATCACCTGTGACGAACATCTGGCGGGAAGCTTCGGCAAACAACGGCTCTGTCTCATCAATCAAGCCAATGTTGCCCAAATTCCACCCAAAAGCTATCCAGCCAATCAATATCAACCACAAAATCGACACAGTTACACCAAGGGCTGGATTCTTTGCTATTTTGTTGAACCACTGATCAACAGTGTGCTTAACACTCAATTTCATGCTCATTAGTCAATAGTCAACAATCACTACTCAATAGTCGTTGATTATCTATCTTTTGTTCTTCAAAGTTTTAAATTCAACAATTTTCTTCTCCTCAGTACTCTACACTTTTTCCCGTTCACTAACGCTAGTTGTTCCAACCCGCCAGAAAAACTTCTCCAAGACACTAGTAGTTTGAACAATTTGCTCACAGCAACTTGTCTTGATGATGGTAGGTGACACTCCTACACCTCTCAACGAGAACGGTGTAGGCTTCTCAGACATTCCGTT
>JAHCSU010000697.1 GCA_023522315.1 Nostoc sp. CCCryo 231-06 | reverse complement strand
AGGGCACGGCAGTGCCGTGCCCTTACGGGTGTACCTCACGTAAACGAGAAACGCTATAATAAGATTTAAAGAAAATTTTTGCCTAATTCATCTCATTGTTTTGATTAATCAACACTCCGAAAAACTCCTAAACACTCAACTGGAAAATGCACCAGGTAAAGGCTATATATTTAGTTGGTTTGATTGGTTTTGTCTTTGGTATCCTCCAGGCTGGCTAATTATATTCAACCGTCATTGGCAGCACTATCATACCGATTCAGACGGTTGGAATTGGCCCGAATATGGATTATTTTTAATTCCTGGCGGATTTTATCTGGCGCTGCTAAGTCGTTGGTTGCGTCTTGGTTTTCGTTCACCCGGAACAGAAGTTAGTGAATTTGATCCCAAATATCAAGAAGCTTTTCGCAAAGAAGTTCTTGGCCCCATCATTAAATACTATTTTCGTGGAGAATTACAACAAGTCGAAAACTTGCCGCAAACAGGGCCATTGATTGTGGCAATGAACCACGCAGGGATGAGTTTTCCTTGGGATTTTTTGACCTTGGGTTATTTATTAAGTGAAGCTAGAGGATGGGTAGTACAACCATTAGCAAGTCCTGCATTATTTGAGCATCCTTGGGTGAATTGGTGGCTACCAGCTAAATGGTCGCAGGTTTTGGGTGGTGTGCGAGCGGAATTAGGTGATTTTGAAGCAGCGATGGCTGCGCCAACGCCTATAGCGAACGCCCAAGGTAAAATTATCTTATATGCACCCGAAGGTATCCGTGGCCCTGGGAAAGGTTGGAGGAGACGCTATCAGCTAGAAAAGTTTAATGTGAGTTTTATGAAGTTTAGCGATCGCTATCAAATTCCTATTCTGCCAGTAGTTTGCATCGGTAGTGAATCTTTACATCCTTGGGCTATTAATTTCAAAAAATTACAAAGGCTAATCAAATTACCATTTTTACCTATCTCGCCTTTAATGCTTGCCTTAATTCTGTTTCCTTCAATGGGAGTTTGGGCAATGAAAACTCGGCTGAATTACTTTATTCAGCCTTTGGAACCAGCAGAATTGCACAACCATTCAAACAAAGGGCGTAACATAACTTATCGGCAGGCACAAAAATTACGAGAAAAACTGCAAATTAAAATTAATCAGTTATTGAAATAAATTTAATATAGCAGGAGTCAGGAGTCAGGAGTCAGAATTCAGGAGTAAAACCCTTTTGTAGCCGGAGTCTCATCATTTATTGATGTCCTAACCACCTTGTCCATTGGTATACTACTAAAAATTCTACTATAGGAATCCGGTTTTATTTCTGAAAAAATTAGGTATTGTAGGGTGTGTTAGACGGAACGTCGTAACGCACCAAATCCTTAGAAATGGAAATGGTGCGTTAGCGACAACGTAACGCACCCTACATGTCTTTTCAAAAATCAAATAGGATAGCTATATATGGTTGGTCTAAAAAAGTTGAGCTGCCAAAAGTGGATGCTGTCGTGGGGCTTGAAACCCTTTTAGCTCCAGGGAGAATTATTTTCTTAAACCGACAGCAAGATGGCAAGATTGCCTTGTAGGCAGAATTCTCACTTGTATCGCGTTGCTCCCGTTGTTAACAAACTCATGCCCCGTTTGCTAGAGTGCTGTAGCAGAAAGAGCTATCTGCAAAGATAAATTTCTCAAAGCCAGTCGTAGAAAGGCTAATGGAGTTTCCATTGTTGTTAAAACTGATGTTTGCAGAATTAAGGGTATTGCCAGAAATAACACCAGATACGATGACTTGTGAGCGATTGAAAGCGCCCAGATCGAGGGTGTCAAAACCTTTACCGCCATCAACAGTTGCAACGCCAAATCCTTTCAAGTAGTCATTCCCAGTGCCCAGATCAATCTTGATACCGCCACCGATAGAGACTTTTTGTTGAACTCCATCTAGGATACTGGTGGCGAGAATAAAGTCATTCCCATCGCCAGTATTGATAATTCCTTGTCCATAAATGCCATAGGCAGTACCACCAATTGTGGTTGTTGCCTGTCCGGTAAGTTTGTCAGAATCATTGCCGGTATCAATCACTCCATCATTGAAGATGCCATAGGCTGTGGCGTTGTTTCCTGAGCTATTCCCATAACCGATAATCGTGTCTTTGCCCGACCCTGTAGTGATGGTGGCGTCTTTAATGTTCTGGATGCCAGTCCCAGTACCAGTAGTGCCTTTGCTGACGAAGTAGGTGCCGTTGCCGCCGTTGCCGCCGTTGCCTGTGGCGGTGATCGTGTCTTCTCCGTCTCCAGTATTCACAGT
>JAHCSU010000696.1 GCA_023522315.1 Nostoc sp. CCCryo 231-06 | reverse complement strand
TGGGGATTGGGATTGTAAGACGCTAGCCATCCCGACTAATTCTTCGGCGGATACGCCTTTAGCTTGGATTGCGGCTAAAATCGCTCCTGATAGGACATCGGGAATGGCATCTGTGAGCCAACCTTGCATCAAATCCGCAGCTTGGGAAACCGTCAACGATTGCCGAGCAAACAACTGTTGCAATATACCTGGCCAGTTGTAGAACTCAGAAGTGACGGGGATTGTGTCAAGTGGGGTTTTAGTTACAGCTATCATATTTGTCATTAGTCACTTGTACTGAGCGCAGTCGTTGGCGCAGCCTCTCGTAAGAGAAGTATTGGTCATTAGTCATTCACGAAGGACAAATGACTAATGACAAGAAGAGAAAATTAAGGAATAAGGACTTTGGCGACGGTTTGCACATCCTTGTCACCTCTGCCGGAACAGTTGATGACAATGCGGGGGTTGCCTTCTAACTGAGGACAAAGGGTTTCGAGATATGCGATCGCATGAGCAGTTTCTAAGGCTGGGATAATCCCTTCTAGCTGCGAAAGCCTTTGGAATGCATCTA
>JAHCSU010000695.1 GCA_023522315.1 Nostoc sp. CCCryo 231-06 | reverse complement strand
TGCTACAGACTGCGCGAAACACCGAAACGTCAAGGCGGAAGTTCTTGCAGGGAAGGCGGAAGTTGCTACAGACTGCGCGAAACACCGAAACGTCAACCCTGGAGCAATATTTTTTGATGGATGCTAAATGTGGGATTCAGGCAGCTATGAGCAGCTAGCGCAAAATGTGCTGACTGCTTCAGCAAACTGCTGGTTTTGTTCCATCAATGCCATGTGTCCACCTGGTTTTAGGGTGACTCGTTCAGAATAAGGTAATTCTGCTTTCATGCGATCGCTCGCCACAGGTTTTGTCGCTATATCTGAAGCCCCACACATTACCAATACGGGAACGTTAATAGTTGCAAGTGTGTCTGTTTCATCGAACTTTAACATTCCCAGTGTGCCACGAGCCAGAACACCAGGTGAACCCAATGCTGATAATAGACCTGCAAAACTTAGTTGACCGCGTGTTTCAGTACCGGTAAATCCAGATAGTTCGACGGTGATATACAGCGAACCATTGAAATACGAGAGCCAAGTCATCAACCAAAAAACCGGCCACAGCACGATAGTCAGGTACAACACAGGTTCGAGTAACGGTTTCTGCAATTTACGTGCCAGATTGCTAAAGATGCAAGTTTTTACCGGATTGGTGTAAGTAGTATCTACAAGAATTAAGCCAGCTACCCGACTCCCTAATTGCTCTGGGAACAGGCGGCAGAATGTTAGGTTAATCATCCCACCCATGCTGTGCCCCAACAAGATAACAGGTTTATCCCCTGCTATGGCAATTACAGCTTCCAAGTCACGGGCATATTTTTCTATAGAGTGATCATTGTTTTTCGGTTTAGAGGATTTTCCTAACCCTGGTAGATCCCAAACAATTACTCGAAAGCGATCGCTCAATTGTCGTTTGGCATAATACCATATAGTACTGTTTGGCCCCCAACCATGTGACAAAATAATTGGTTGACCATCTTCAGGGCCAAAAAACTCTACTTGCAACACGCTCCCATCTGGACGTGGCAAGCGCTGCACAGTTTTGCTCCTCATAAACTTGGGTTCCTCCGTTCCAGGACGGCGCAGCAGTGGCAAACTGATAAAACGGCCGCCAAAAGTCCACAAAACCATTACTAGTCCAGCTACTAAGTACGATGTTCCTACAAGTTCTCCTTCGTACCACTCATAGAGAATGTAGATTCCCCCGCCAAGTATCCCAACGGACAGCAGTTGAAACAGCCATACAAGTAGAAAATTATGAGGCATGAATATCATGAGCCTAAACCTTGCGATATCTTGTTAACTGCTTTTAGCTTCATACCATAGTTAGAATCATCCAAGTTTCACTCGCAAGAATGATTTATCCAGTTTTGGATGATAATGACTTTTTAAGAGTAAGGTATTTCTGCTTTCATGCGATCGCTCGCCACAGGTTTAGTCGCTATATCTGAAGCCCCACACATTACCAATACAGGAACATTAGTAGTTGCAAGTGTTTGTGTTTCGTCGAACCTGAACATTGCCAGTGTGGGAACAACAACTTCCAAGTCACGAGCATATTTTTCTATAAAGTGATCATTGTTTTTCGGTTTAGAGGATTTTCCTAACCCTGAGAAATCCCAAACAATTACTCGAAAGCGATCACCAACGGTGGGGTGTAGCCCATCGCTCAGTTGTCGTTTGGCATAACCCCATAGTGTACTGTTTGCTTCCCAATTGTGTGACATGATAATAATGACTTGCTCATATCTTGATAATCACTTGCTCATATCTTGCACCTGCACTCAAGTTCACCATTAATGAGTAGATATATACTCCTTGCGCTAGGGATGATTATTGAGATTAATAGTTACCTTAATAATGAAGCTAATTGAACGTATAAAGCATTATGAATGACAACAAGCAACCTTTGAATCAAAGTGATGCCAATCCTCTTTTTCCTGAGGAAAAAAATGTTAAAAGTAAGAGTGAGAAAAAATTGCCTTTAAATCAAGTTGAAGAAAATTCTGATTCCCAGGCAGAAGAAACATCAGACTCTTCATCAGGTTCAGGCATTAGTGCTAGGGTAGCTGGAGCCGCAATTGGTGGCCTACTAGGCGCTCGCTCTGGAGGCATTATCGGTGCTGTCGCAGGCTCAGTTGCTGGTGCCATCATTGGTAAGGGAACTGCTGATACAGTTAACCGCGCTGTAGATAATTTAGGGGATGCAGCTAACTCTGTAGCAGAGGGCGTTAAGCATTCTATAGAAGACATAGGCACAGCAGCCAAGGAAACGATTGAAGAAGTCAAGCCATCTATCAAAGGGACAGCAGAAGCCGTCAAGCAAACAGTTGAAGAGTCCAAGCCTTCTATTAAAGGTATAGCTGAATCAGTCAATCAGACGGTTAAAGAGGCTAAACCTTCTGTAGTAGACGCGGTTAAGAACATATCCGAAGAAGTCAAACCTACGATTCGAGACGTAAAAGAGTCAGTTCAGCATACAATCGAAGGTGTTCAGCCTTCTGTAGAAAGGGCTGCTAACTCTATTCAAAGTGCTGCTGATGAAATTAAGCCTTCTGCCAAAGCTGTAGCTAAGGAAATTGAAGGTGCTACTAAGGATGTTCGCTCAACTGTCAAAGGAACAGCGAAGGCAGTCGAACCATCTGTAAAAAGTGCTGCCGAATCCCTCAAATCCTCGGCTCAGAATGCGACTGAATCCCTCAAATCCTCGGCTAATAGTGCAAGCGATTCAGTTAAATCATCGGCTCAGAATGTTACTGAATCTGCCAAAGATTCAGCCCATGATATTAAGTTATCTGCCCAAAATGCGGCAGAATCTTCCAAGAAGGAAATTAACGATAACGATACCCGTATCTCCAGCAACCCAATGCCAGAAGTCGTTATCATCAACAAAGACGGAATTATTGAAGACAAGACTAGATAAAAACTAGCCTTTAAGCAAAGTTTCAGGCAGGGTGGACTAACAAAAGTTTCACCTTTTGTCTAAAAGCAGCGAATTAGCGATCGCACTATAATTAGGGAACTCCAAAAATTAAACTATCCCGAATTTCCTGTGAGTAGGGTGCGTCAGTACAAATAATTTCTTGGTATTTCCAGGTTTTATCTGGCTGAAGCACCCTAAATTTTGGATATTTTTTACTTTGGAGTCCCTTACCTACAGACAAGACTTCTATAGCTTTTCCTAATCAAATGAGGTACATCATAGCCCCCTCTTCGCTTGCGGGGAGGGGGTTGGGGGTGGGGTTCTTGTACTTTACTCAACTGAGAACCGCTATATTTGATTTTTAGGAAGCTTGCAACTCGAAAGGGCTTCTTCCCTACTCCCCACCTACATAAATAAATAATAAATTCAAAAATCAAAGCGGATTGCCATACCATAGTTACAGTTATGAAATTTTCATCCCCAGGAATGATTTATACGTTGTTACAAGTGTGATAGAAAAATGAGATTAATTACTAGTAAGTAACAAGTGTTGCGAAGGGGTGTAATTTTGAATACGGTTGAGTTTTTATCTTATCTTCGCAGCTTAGATATTCAAATTTTTATTGATGGTGATAAGTTTCGTTGTAACGCGACTGAAGGAACTCTTACAGTAGAACTGCGTGCAGCAATTCAAGAGCGTAAACCAGAAATTAGTGAATTTTTAAAAGCAACAAATCGTACTCATAACCACAGCTTTAGACCTCTTGTACCTATTTCGCGGTCTGAAAATCTTCCCCTCTCCTTTGCTCAACAACGGCTGTGGTTTCTTGACCAATTAATTACTAATAATCCTTTTTATAACATTCCAGTAGCACTTCATTTAACAGGTTCGCTAAATAAAGCCGCATTAGAACAAACTTTTAACGAGATTGTGCGACGACACGAAGCTTTACGCACCAATTTTGTCATCCAGTCAGGGCAACCAGTTCAGGTAATTAATCCGACGCTAATTATTACTTTATCAATAATAGATTTACGGCAACTGCCACAAGCCGAACGAGAAATACAAGCACGACAATTCACTAACCAAGAAGCTCAACGCTCTTTCAATTTATCAACTGATTCGTTGCTGCAAGTTAAACTGCTGTGGTTGGATGAGACAGAATACATCCTGCTGCTGAATATGCACCACATTGTCTCCGATGGTTGGTCTATTGGAGTGCTGATTCAAGAGATAGCAGCACTCTACACAGCCTTTACTAGCAATCAGCCTTCTCCTCTGCCGAAACTTACAATTCAATATGCAGACTTTGCATACTGGCAACGCCAATGGTTACAGGGGGAAGTATTAGAAAAGCAACTTGGTTACTGGCAAAAGCAATTAGACGGCATTTCTATATTAAATCTGCCAACCGATAGACCAAGACCAGCTGTTCAAACTTATCAGGGTGCAAGGCAACCTTTGCAATTATCAAAAAGTTTGAGCGAAGCACTTTTAGCTCTCGGACAGCAAGAAGGGGTAACTTTATTTATAACCTTACTAGCAGCATTTAAAGTTTTACTTTACCGCTACACACAACAAGAAGATATTGCTATTGGTTCACCTATTGCCAATCGCAACCGTAGTGAAATTGAGGAATTAATTGGTTTTTTTGTCAATAGCTTAGTACTGCGTAGCGACCTATCAGGAAACCCAACTTTTCGAGAATTATTGGATCGAGTCAAAGAGGTAGCTTTAGGGGCTTATGCTCATCAAGATTTGCCTTTTGAAAAACTCGTAGAGGAACTGCATCCAGAGCGTAATTTGAATCAAAATCCGCTCTTTCAAGTGGTGTTTGCTCTGCAAAATGCGCCTATGTCAGCATTAGAGTTAACTGGTTTAACTTTAAGTCCATTACCATTTGATACAGAAACAACACGCTTTGATTTGGAGTTCCACCTCTGGGAGCCAAATACTCAAAATGGTTTATGGGTAGATAGCTCAGAAGGAATTAGTGGCTTTGTAATTTACAGTACTGATTTATTTGATGACGCTACTATCACCAGAATGTTAGGACATTTCCAAACATTACTGGAAGGTATAGTTGCCAATCCAGAACAACGAATTGCACAATTATCGCTTTTAAGTCAATCTGAGCAACATAATTTATTAGTTGAAAGGAATAATACTCAGTTAGATTATCCTCAAGACAAGTGTATTCATCAGCTATTTGAGAGCGTTACCCAACAGAATTATGATGAAACTGCACTAGTATTTGGCGATGAGAAACTCAGCTACAAAGAGTTAAATATCCGTAGTAACCAACTTGCACATTATCTAAAAAAATTAGGAGTTAAAACCGAAGTTTTAGTAGGGCTTTGTGTAGAACGCTCTTTTGATATGGTCATCGGGATGTTGGGCATTCTGAAAGCAGGTGGAGCTTATGTGCCTCTAGATCCCAGCTATCCATCTGAACGTTTAAATTTTATGCTTGAAGATGCCAAAGTCTCAGTTTTATTAACTCATGAGCGATGGCTAGAACGTTTGAAAAACTATAATTCAAATATAATATGTTTAGATAAAGATTGCAAAATTATTGCTCAAGAAATTGAAGATAATCTCCCTAGTGAAGTTGCAGCATACAACCTTGCTTATGTCATTTATACCTCTGGCTCAACAGGAAAGCCAAAAGGCGTACAAATTGAACACAGAGGATTATTAAATCTAGTATTTTGGCATCAAAAAACCTTTGTAGTTTCACCTCTTGACCGAGTAACGCAGATAGCTGGGGTTGCCTTTGACGCTTGCAGTTGGGAAATTTGGCCTTACCTTAGTGCTGGAGCAAGTATCTATATTGTAGATGATGAAATCAGGCGATCGCCTGAATATCTCCGAGATTGGTTAATATCACAAAAAATAACAATTTCCTTTTTACCAACACCTATAGCAGAGAAGCTTCTATTATTAGATTTTCCTGAAGATGCCGCTTTACGAATATTACTTATAGGTGGAGACAAACTAAATCAATATCCTTTAGCTTCCCAATCTTTTCAAGTATATAATAATTATGGCCCTACCGAGAACACGGTTGTTACAACTTCTGGTCATGTTTCTGTTAAGAATAAAGATAATTTAGCACCTGCAATTGGTCGTGCGATCGCCAACACCCAAGTTTACATCTTAGATAAAGATTTACAACCAGTACCTATTGGTGTTTCAGGAGAATTATATATAAGTGGTGATGGATTGGCACGAGGTTATTTAAATCGTCCTGATTTAACTTCTGAATGCTTCATTTATCACAATTTTACTAATAAGTTAAAAATACGACTTTATAAAACAGGTGATTTAGTCCGCTATCGAGTAGATGGCAACATTGAGTTTTTAAGTCGCCTTGACGATCAGGTAAAAATCCGTGGCTACCGTATTGAATTGGGCGAAATTGAAGCAGTGCTGACTCAGCATCCAGCAGTACAGCAAGCTGTAGTAATAAGTCGTGAGGATGAAAAGGAAAAATGCTTAGTAGCTTATGTGATAGCAAAAGCTGAATACAGCAGTGAGCAGGAGAATGTTCAATTAATGCAATTGCAGAATGAGCAAGTTTTACAATGGCAGATGCTTTATGACGAAACTTATAATCAGCCTGCTGCTGATTCAGATCCAACATCCAATTTTATCGGTTGGAACAGTAGTTACACAAATCAGCCTATTCCAATAGAGCAGATGCGTGAGTGGGTGAATAACCAAGTAGCGCAAATTTTAGCTTTACAACCCAAGCGAGTGTTAGAAATTGGTTGTGGAACAGGTTTAATTCTGTTCAGAATTGCACCTTACTGTACTAAATATTGTGGAACAGACTTTTCCCCAGTTTCACTTAACTACATTCAGCAACAGTTAGAAAAGCAAGAAATGCCGCAGGTAACGCTGCATCAGCAAATTGCTCCTGACTTCGAGAAAGTAGAAACAGCAGCTTTTGATGTAGTAATTCTGAACTCAGTTGTCCAGTATTTTCCTACTATTGATTATCTGATTCGTGTATTAGAAGGTGCTATAAAAGCAACTGCTCCGGGTGGGTTTATTTTCATAGGAGATGTGCGTAGTTTACCACTCTTGCAAGCTTTCCATGCCTCAGTGCAACTCTATCAAGCTGAACCTTTCCTCACCCGATCCGAGTTGCAGCAACGGGTTAAAATGCAAATTTTCCAAGAAGCAGAGTTGGTGATTGACCCAGATTTTTTTAGTGGAATAAAGCAATACTTTCCCCAGATTAGCGATGTAAAAATTCACCTGCTGCGGGGACGCGATCGCAATGAATTAACTCAATTTCGGTACAATGTGATTCTTAATATTAATAATGAAACTATTAATAGTACTGAAAATTATTCAGTGCTGAACTGGTCTGAAGATAATTTAACAGTGTCAGCAGTGCGTCAGTTATTAATTGAGAATAAACCAGCAACATTATGTATTAATAATGTACCTAATGCGCGGGTGATGGCAGCTATTAAAACAGCAGAATGGCTATCAGATGTAGAAGGTTTTAAAACTGTAGGTCAAATGCATAAAGCTTTGCAAGAAATCGAAAATCTCGGAGTAGAGCCAGAAGATTTGTATACACTGGATGTACCTTACAGAGCTGATATTACCTGGTCACATTCAAATATTCAAGGGCACTATAATGTGGTTTTTGTACGGGAAGGTGAAATAGGTAAGAGAACTATTTTTCCACATAGTAGGGCTCACTCTCGCCCCTGGCAATCTTATGCCAATAATCCCCTACAAGCCAAAGCTGCGCGTAAATTAGTGCCGCAGTTGCAGTTTTACATAACACAAAAACTGCCTGAGTATATGATGCCATCAGCTTTTGTAGTTTTAGAGTCTTTACCTCTAACAGCTAATGGTAAAGTCAATCGCCGCGTCTTAAGAGCATTCTATGATGCAATTCAGCCCCAACTTTCTGAAAATTACATCGCACCTCGGACTCCTGTGGAACAAGTGTTGATGAAAATTTTTGCTGAGGTTTTGGGACTTAAGCGCGTAGGAATTTATGACAATTTCTTTGAATTAGGCGGTCATTCATTACTAGCAACTCAGCTTGTCTCTAGAGTGCGCGATGCCTTACGTGTGGAGTTACCTTTGCGTAGCGTATTTGAAGCACCGACAATTGCACAAATATCTAAGATAGTGGAAAGCTTTAAAGAAAGCAATACTCAAAGTCAAGCGCCAGTTTTAGTGCCATTATCACGTGAAAGTCGGCGGATTAAGTTATCTTCCTTAAAAGAAGAGACCAAGAGGCGCTAGGGACTTGTAGAGAAAGTAAAATACCAAAGCCTATCCCACTAATAATATTAGAGTTGTCAGGAAATAAAAGATGATTTCTGCTCCCAAGTAATTATGGAATGTCACGTTAAATAATATATTCCTGATCTAAAGAGCAATAAGGCAAAGAACATTAACGAATATATTATCCGGCCTTTGAGGTCACGCAAACATCTGTTATACAGTCGCCTCCACATCTCCAACCACTCAAGCATAATCGCTTGCTGGCATCTGGATAAATTCGCTAGGTATAGTTCATTGTCAGCATTTAGATATTTTATGGCAGAGCTATGCCAACCATAAAACTAGATTTTTTTCATCTCTCCATCCCATCCTCACTGGTCACTGAGCTTTGTCGTACTCCTTCGGGTAAGCAAGCTACGCACACCATCCTGTAGGGAAATGTTGCCCTTGGGCGGTCGGATGGGTGTCGTCGTCTCACTCGCTTTCATCCCGCCTCCCACTGCGTGGTGAGACGTGGGGCTTCCCGCGAACAAGATAATGGTGGGCAATACGGCATCAAACGCTTTCCGGTTCAATCCAGTTAAAGCCCGCAACAGTCGATCTTGCTTCAGCGCACCTTGAATATTCAGCATTATCCTTTCCTAGCACTGCTGTCTATTCTCTCTTAGCGCTCTTTTAGTGCATAAACTATTGTTGCCTACAACCCCGCACTGTGGGCAGTTTCAGGAGACTCAAAAGCCGTCCAAAAATATTTTGGAGAAAATAGTTGACATAACAAGATGGGTTCGTTATATTGAATAAGTGCCGGAAGCGGAGAGCTTAATAGCGACGCTGATTGGGACACCGAACCTTGAAAATATTATAGTTTGAAAGCAATTATACAGCAAGTAATTTGCGTCAAGAAAATAAAGATAACTAAGCTGAAGTTAAAAAAGAGCAGCTAGCTATTGAGCTACAAACAAACCAAAACGGAGAGTTTGATCCTGGCTCAGGATGAACGCTGGCGGTATGCTTAACACATGCAAGTCGAACGAAGCCTTTCGGGGCTTAGTGGCGGACGGGTGAGTAACGCGTGAGAATCTGCCATCAGGTCTGGGACAACCACTGGAAACGGTGGCTAATACTGGATGTGCCCTTAGGGGTGAAAGGTTAACTGCCTGTTGATGAGCTCGCGTCTGATTAGCTAGTAGGTGTGGTAAAGGCGCACCTAGGCGACGATCAGTAGCTGGTCTGAGAGGATGACCAGCCACATTGGGACACCCGGCCACCAGCTGCCGTCCAACAGCGACGACGAGCGGAACGCCAGCGACAGCCCTCCGTCCGGCAGCATCGTCTGCAGAAAATAAAGCGCCGGCATCGACGCGACCAGCAGCACCGCCACCAGCGGTGCATTGAAGATCGGCGGTTCGGAACGGTCGGTCAGGGCGTCTCTCCGCGGATCAGGCATCGGGCTTACGCCCCTGAATCACAACGCCGTTCACCATGGCAAGCGGTTCTTAATAACCATGCTTCAGAGTGGCACACAGGGGTCTCGTGCGGCCCGCGTCATTTTGGCTCGAGGATTACTCATGCCTGTCCGTCTCGTTCTGCCCCTAGCAACCGTTGCGCTGCTGGCGCTGCCGGTCGTC
>JAHCSU010000694.1 GCA_023522315.1 Nostoc sp. CCCryo 231-06 | reverse complement strand
AATTCGTAAGCTTAACCCAGGCTGAAGTACAGGGGTAAAAAATATATCAATTTGCAGTTTGTTCTGGCGTCACTACATTTTGCCCAATTTTTGGCTCCGTTCCCGCAAGCAGTCGTTCAATATTAGTGCGATGGCGCAAAATCACATATAATCCACCGGCAATCCCAAACAGAATATAGGGTAACGGTTGATGCAAAATTACCATGAAAATGGAAACAGCGATCGCACCTGCAATTGAACTCAAAGAGACAATCCGCGATATCGCCACGACGATGGCAAACACACCTGCTGTTGCTAAACCTATCTGCCAACTCATTGCCAACAAAATCCCCAAGCTGATAGCCACGGATTTACCACCGGTAAAGCCCAAAAAAATTGATTTACTATGTCCCAGAATGGCAGCTAACCCAGCTATTGTTACTATCCACGGTTGCCATATTTGTGCATCTACCGTTGGGGGGATATAATTTTGAGTTGGATTAAAATTGAATAACCAGTAAACTAGAGCGATCGCTAATACTCCCTTTAAGGCATCAAGTACTAAAACGAATGCTCCTGGCCCTTTCCCCAAGGTTCTTAGTACATTAGTTGCTCCAGTGGAACCTGAACCAACTTCCCGAATATCAATACCTTTTAGCTGCTTCACAGCAATGTACCCTGTGGGAAAAGAACCCAATAGGTAAGCTATGACGATAATTGCCCCGCACAGAGTTAACCAAATAGCCATAATAAAATTCAAAATGACGCTCGAAGACTCGCTAACGTTGCGCTAACAAAATTTAAAAAAGTCAAGAGGTATTACTCTTGACCAATGACCAATGACTAATACTTCGACTACGCTCAGTACAAGTGACTCATTTAAAAGTCATCATCATAGTTTCTCACGGCTTTGGGGTCAGGAGCAAAGGCTAACCACAGGGGAAATTGCAGCAGTGACAAACTAATTTGTTCCTCTGAATCGTCAATGATAATTAAGGGCAGTTGATTGGCTTTCGTCAATCGATCTGCTTTCTGAGCCAGAGCATCAGACGCTTCAAATAATACCACGCCCCGGTCTGGGCCGAAATCTGGGCGACCGATTCCTAGACAGTCTTGCAAGCCGCGTCGCCATTCACCTAATCGCTCTGGTGTATTGGCTAAGACTAAAGTACGGACGCGATCGCCATACAGCTTGTGTAATATCGAAATTGCGGCTGAGGCAATCAAAATATTTTGCAAGCGGCTACCCATTGTCCGCAAACCACCCCGTCCCCCTTGGGTAAAAAACCAGTTAGAGACTCGTTCTGCGTGGATTGGTTCAAAGGTACGGCGTAGTTGCCACGCTGGCCCATAATAATCTGGTTTATTGCGGTATTGGTCAATTAGGCGGCGAATTTGCTTAGTAGTATCTTGAAACTGCTGTTGGGCAAATTGGGGTATTCCAGGTTGGGGTTCAACTGTTTTAGTCTCTTTTACAGATGGTTTTTCTCGTTCCACCACACTTGGCGTTAGTTGCAACTGTTCAGCAGCAACGGCCAAATCCTGTAAGCTACCAGTGAGATAGTCTTTAAAACCCTGCACCCGAATTGCCAAGTCTTGGGATGTTCCGGCAAAAGTGGTTCGCATCTCGTTGCGGATACGTTCTTGACGGCGTTCTAGTTGTTCTACAGAAATTTGCAGGGTTTGTTTGCGTTGTTCTAACTGCACCAGCGACTCTTGCACAAGTCGTCCCAGTGATGTCTGAGTTTCACCCACTTGTGCCTGAAGGTTTTTGTAAAAAGCTTGCAGCTTGGCTATTTCTTCTTTGAGAGCAGCTTCAGCGCTCTGCAACTCTGCTACTCGCTGCTGTGCTTCTGCATATAATGAATGGTTTTCTGATTCCAGTGCGGTATTTTCCGGTTCCGACTGCGCTACAAACTCGCCATTTGAATTTTCTGTTAGCTCTACTGTAGAATCTACCACTTCTGCATTGGAGATGAGTGGCTCAAAAGCTGTGTAGTCTTCTGACGAGCTAACGCCTCCTGTTTCTCCCACTGACTCAACAGATGGATTGACTGGATGTTCAACTGCATTGTTCTGTTCTTGTTTTTCTGCCAACCGCTCATCAATTGGTTCTGGGGTTTGAGATGCCTCTGGGTTCATAAACAATAGTGTAATTCCTATGACGCGAATAAATAGCTTTCAGAAATATTACAATTAAGCTGCCATAAAAGTCCTGAGTTATGAGTGCTGAGTTATGAGTCTAGATCGAAACGACTCAGCACAGATCAAACTCAGGACTAAATACGCGGACAACGTTGTTCTAAGCAAGTTTTCAAGGTATTGGGATCAAATAAAATCGGCAAAAAATGAATACTTTTAATTTCTTTAAAGTAAAACAGGATCGGGACTCCATTCCAGAAGATCCGCCAGTTTTGCCATTCCTGGTAGGGAAAGCGCCGAATCAATTTTTCGCCTCTGTAAATATCTAAGTCGGTGGCGGTAAATTGCAAACGCAGCGTTAACGCCTGAAACATGAGAAACAAACCAAACAGTGTAATAACGGAGCCTACCCACGGTTGTACCAACAGTAGTGGAATAGCGGCAATCACCAACACTATAGGTAGATTGTAACTAGGCTTGAGTTCCACAGTTGATGTGGAGTTAGGAGCAAATGAACTGGTCACAGTCTTAAATCCTGTTTTATTTACTAGGCATCTCTTCTATTTTAGGAGTTAAGAGTTATCAGTTAGGAGTGAGGAGTTTTAACTCATAACTCTTAACTCCTAACTCCTAACTCCTCACTTTTATAGCCCTAAGAATGCACTGCCAGTCCCCTGAAACATTAACCAAGAAAGAAAAAAGTTGCTAACAAATATAATTAGCAAAGCAGTCACAACAGCACTTGTGGTTGACTGTCCTACACCTTTGGCTCCTCCTGTTGTTGTTAGCCCCCAACTGCAACCAATTACGGCGATTAAAGTGCCAAAACAACACGCCTTAATCATGGCGCTAATAATATCCCAGATACCAAGAAAGTTACGGGCTGAGTCTAGGAATCCCGTATCAGACAGGTTGTAGAGATTTGTCGCAATTATTAATCCCCCGAACATCCCTGTTACCAAAGACAGGAGGGTTAAAATTGGTAGCATTAAACAGCAAGCAAGAACGCGGGGAATAACCAGGTAATCGATTGGATCTGTTTTCAACATCAACATGGCATCGATTTGTTCTGTGACTCGCATGGTACCGATTTCGGCTGCAAAGGCAGAACCGACTCGCCCAGCCAAAACCACTGCTGTCAACACGGGAGCGAGTTCTCGTGTCAACGCGACAGAAAGCACTCCGCCGATAATGTTTCCTGCGCCAAAGTTGATAAATTCCCGCGCTACCTGAATGGTAAACACCGCGCCAACAAAAATAGCCGTCAATAGGGCAATAAATAAGGAATCTGGCCCAACTGCTGCCATTTGTTGCAAGGTGTTGCCCCGATGGATTTTGCCCCTCAATAGGTGAACTAGTACTTGCCCACCCAGAAAAATCGCCGCCAGCAGCCGCTGACTCCATTCTCCTAAACTGGATTTGGATGTAGTCTGGTTCAATGTTCTGTAGCTAACTCGGTGACTGCCTTAAGAATAGCGGAAGTCATTGGGATAGGGAATGGGGAATGGGGAATGGGGAATGGGGCATTGGGCATGGGGCATGGGGCATTGGGCATTGGGCATTGGGCATTGCTCAATAATCAGTAGTTCTTATTCTGCCTCCCCTGCTCCCCCCTCCCAATGAGACTGAATATTAACTTAGATTAAAGATCCTCTCAGAAAATGAACCTGTTATTAAAGGTGCTGCAAACCAATAAATAGGTGCTAACCTTAGCTATAACCTTGATTGTGCAAAGGTTTTGTAGATTAAAATTTTTTTGAGTCCCCCAGCATGTGCTGTAACTGGTAGCCGTTTATTTTAATGAAAACTTAAGATTTTTGACAAATTGGCTGGTCAGGAGCGATCGCACGTATTGTAGAAAATGACGAACTGCTATCTAGCTCTTGTCATCTCTACTCACGGAGTTTGTCTTAAATGACTATTTTCACCAACTTTCTCCGCTCCCTACTACTGACGATCATTTTTAGTTTTGTCGCTCCCATGTTACTAGTTGGCGGCGGGCTAGTCCTTTTAACCTTCATCGGTTACTTCCCCGGTTTACAAGAGTTAACTGAGGCGATCGCTACTCAGATTATGCATTTTCTCGCCACCTTTGGCAGTGGAACTCCCCTCCGTGGATTATTTGTGATTAGTTTGACCTGTAGTTTCGTCGGCGCACTGTTTGACACGTATGTTTATTATCGGTGTCAAATTTTACGAATTGATTAATAAGCAGTGGAAATAGCTTCGTCAGATGCTCATGATCTGTACAAAATAGGAAAAAGTAATATTCCCTAAAGTGAAAGCACTACTGGTTTTTACCTAAATAGGGATTAGTGTTGCTCAATGAATTTTATTAATTAAATTGAGTGCCGAAGTTATTGATTAAATATTTATTATTTATTAGTTATTAGTTATTAATTACTGAGAACTAGTACAGGTGTGCGACCGTAGTAAAGCAACCCTCAAAAGGTAAAAAAGTCATAATACTAAGGGTTGTAGGATTTTAATTCCGCAAAACAGCTAAAATAGTCTCTGCTAAATCATTATGCTGGACGCTAGACTAGAGTTTGGCGTTTTGTGTTATCTGCAATCTTTAAGGACTTGATTAGCATTCATTGAGAATATCAAATAAAACTCACTGCAAAATATAAAAATTTCCTTAAAATCCTGATGCTCACAATGCCTGCTCATGTTTCTTAACAGAGCAAAAGAGGTCGTCTGACCGTTGGGCATCTTATATTAAGTTTATTACGAGGTATGTTGACAGCTCATGATTTGGCCGTTTAAGCCCAAGTTTAGAAAACAAATTGCGCGGATTGAAATTACTGGTGCGATCGCCGGTGCTACTCGCAAACGCGTCCTAGAAGCCCTGAAAACTGTAGAAGAAAAAAAGTTTCCGGCATTATTGCTACGTATCGATAGCCCTGGCGGTACAGTCGGAGATTCCCAAGAAATCTACAGCGCCCTGAAGCGTTTGCGCGAAAAAATCAAAATCGTCGCTAGCTTTGGCAATATTTCGGCTTCTGGAGGAGTCTACATCGGTATGGGAGCCGAACACATCGTAGCCAACCCAGGTACGATTACAGGTAGTATTGGTGTGATTCTGCGTGGGAATAACTTAGAACGTTTGCTAGAAAAAATCGGTGTTTCCTTCCAGGTAATTAAGTCTGGCCCTTACAAAGACATTTTGGCTTTTGATCGGCAACTGACTCAACCAGAAGAAAACATCCTGCAAGAATTGATTGACACAAGTTATCAGCAGTTTGTCCAAACAGTAGCTGATGGCCGTTCTTTAACAGTAGAAGCTGTGAAAAGTTTCGCCGATGGACGGATTTTTACTGGACAGCAAGCTCTAGAATTGGGTGTTGTAGATCGCCTGGGCACAGAAGAAGATGCCCGTCGCTGGACAGCAGAACTAGTCGGACTTGATCCAGAAAAAACTCTCTGCTATACCCTAGAAGAACGTAAACCTTTATTGAGTCGCCTTCTACCAGGAAGTCGTCAAGTTTCATTAGGAATTCGATCTGGAATTGATTGGCTCGAATTTGAAGTGTCTACTAGTGGTTTACCCTTATGGTTATATCGACCCTAATATGAGTTAGGAGTTATGAGTGACGAGTTAAAACTCTCAATTTCTCACTCTTAACTCCTAACCCCTAACTTTTTTCTTTTAAGGAGGATTTGGGCGTGGAGTGGCAAATGCGGGCTATTCGCGGAGCAACAACCGTTTCAGAAAATACCGTTGAGGCAATGCGAGAGGTAGTGACAGAACTACTAGATGAACTAGAAAACCGGAATCAATTCCAGCCGACGGACATGATTAGTGTGACTTTCTCAGTGACACGCGATTTGGATGCTATTTTTCCAGCTGCGATCGCTAGAGCGCGTCCTGGTTGGGATAATGTGGCCATGTTGGATGTGCAGCAAATGCATGTCGAAGGCAGCTTACAGCGCTGCATTCGGTTCTTAATCCACGCCTATCTGCCAGCCTCCGCCTCAATTCATCATATCTATTTACGCAACGCCGCTAGCTTGCGTCCCGACTGGAGTTTGCCCCAGTCTTTACAAACATCACAGCCAGCAGTTAAGTCAAAAGTGTAAATTATTTACGTCTAAGTAAGTCGGCGCGAAAAAAACAAACTATTTCCAGAGGGCTTTTACTTAAATAGTGGCATAATTTTTTAAACTAGCAATACCTCAAGTCAGGTTATGTTTAAAAAATTAGCAGCAGGAATTGGTTTTGGGATACTACTAGCTGTAAATCCTATAGCTATAGGTGAGAATAACAGTTCAAACTATCGTAGCAATCTTCTTGATAAGTCCAGTAAAGAAGCAATTGATGTGTCTAAAATATCCATAGGTGATATTAAGCTGGGGATGAAAGAAAAGGATATTATCAAAAAATTGGGTAAACCTAAGAGTCGAACTACAAAGTATGACGACGTTTGTTATACCTCCTATATTACTACTTGGAAATACAACGGATTAGAAATTGAGGGACTTTCAACTTCTAATAATGCCAGTAAAAGTGAAGTGCATCAAATTAGTGCTTCTAGTTCGCGTTATCCTACTGAGAACGGGGTAAAGGTAGGTGATCGTATAAATACTGTTCAGAAAGCATACTCTACATTGTTATCAACAATTGATAGTGAAAAGAATTTAGTATATCCAAATGATGCTTATGGTGGTTTACTCTTTTCCACCAACAAACAGAGGAGAATTAGAGAAATCAGATTAGTGGAAGCATCCTGTTGAGCAAATATGTTGTTAATAGCACAATTAAGTCAGCTTCGAGAGTGGTGTTTTTCACTCTTGAGTCCCTGAAACCACTATCAAGTTATTCGTTGTATTTGGTTGAAGTTCTCTCGGATGTTCTGTTTGGATGAATTCATCAAACAGTTTGAAAAACTGCTCTAAGGCAGTATGTTCATCTTGGGAGAAAAATAGAATAATCTGATCCCAAGTCTGATTGGAAGTTAAATTGAATCTCTGCTGAATCCAGGTTTGAAATTCGCAAAACTGCTGTTCTTGTGATGTTTGAGGGATTCCTATCTGGCGACGATCAAAGCAGTAACCTGCCAGAAAAGTGCGGAGGTTGGATATAGAAGCTCGTCCTAAATACATCGCAGGACGTTTCTGTATATTGCAGATTAGGTCATATAAATCAACTATCTGTCCCTCTTGCTTAAAATTCGATTTCGATGATTTGGAAATTGCCGCCTAAATCTTGGGCAGGGCAGTATAGGTTATTAAACCAGTCTACTTTGGAAATTCCTTCGGGGTGGATGTTGTCAAAGATGAGTTCTTGTCCATCAATTTCAACAGCGATCGCTTCATGTCGCCCATTGATGGAAATGTTTTGTCGCAGGCGTTCATGGTAAATGTTGCAGAAAGGATCTTCTGTAGTACCTGTAAACAGGCTAATCTGTTTACCAGAAATTTTTTGCTCAATCAGGAATTGGCGCAATGCGATGTCTGGCGACAAGCCGCTACGCGTCTACGCACAAGGAACACATTCAAAAATCTGGAACTGTCTAGCGATCGCACTTAGCTGACTATGAAGGCTAGCCTTGATCATGATGTACTTTTGTCAATTTCCCAGTACTAGCCATTAATGAGCGTAGGTGCAGCCCTCCGTAGGCATCGCTTTATGCAACAACTCTATTCTTTTTGATGATGAAATCGAATTCCTAAAAAGATGTCATAAACAAACTCAAAAAAGTCCTTTTTCTGCAACAATCCTGAAGTTTGATAACATCCTTTTGCATCTAACAGGGGCTTCATGGCATAGTATGCAGGTTGGTAATTATACCAAGGAATAGAAGGCCACAAATGATGAATTAAGTGGTAATTCTGTCCCATAATCAAGATATTGAGAATTTGGTTAGGGTAAACGCGAGCATTTTTCCAGCGATCGCCCTTTGCAAAAGGATAATAAAATATATGCTGGGATTTCTGAGATGATGAGAGTTAGGATCAGAATGTAGTCTGTCGAACACATGCTAACTATATGACATCCACATCGCGTGTTGTTCATAGCGACCCTGATATATTGGGGGGAACCCCTGTTTTTGTTGGTACTCGTGTACCGATAAAAACCTTGCTCGATTATTTGGAAGCGGGTGACTCACTGGATGAGTTTCTAGATCACTTTCCCAGTGTCAGCCGTGAGCAAGCGATCGCCGCTCTAGAATTAGCAAAGGAAATGCTGACCGCCTATGCGAATTCTGCTTGATGAGTGTGTTCCACGACCCTTAAAGCGTGAACTCACGGATTATGAGGTACGCACAGTTGTGGAAATGGGATGGTCAGGCAAAAAGAATGGTGAACTATTGCAACTGATGATCCAGGAGAGTTTCACGATTCTCCTCACAACAGACCAAAACTTACGATATCAGCAAAACTTGCAACAGGCTGGAGTTGCGGTCGTTGTTCTAGTAGCATCTAGTAATCGCCTACCTGATTTGCTTCCATTGATACCCAGTGTTCGCAGTGCCTTAGCAACGTTCGCTCCGGGTGTGGTTGTTGAAATCAGAGGTTTTTGACGCGATTGCGCTGTATGCAACAACTCTATTCTTTTTGATGATGAAATCGAATTCCTAAAAAGATGTCATAAACAAACTCAAAAAAGTCCTTTTTCTGCAACAATCCTGAAGTTTGATAACATCCTTTTTCATCTAACAGGGGCTTCATCACATAGTAAGCAGGTTGATAATTATACCAAGGAATAGAAGGCCACAGATGATGAATTAAGTGGTAATTCTGTCCCATAATCAGAATATTAAGAACTTGGTTCGGGTAGACGCGAGCATTTTTCCAGCGATCGCGCTCCGCAAAAGGACGATGAGGCAAATAATCAAAAAATAACCCCAGTGCTATCCCCACCACAAAAGCGGGTATAAACCAAAAATTTAGAATGTAACCCAAAAAGTGGTATTGCACTGATATATAAACAATTACACCGACAATTAAGCGGCTGATGAACCATTCTAATAGCTCATATTTCCGCCAAAGTCGCCTTTGAAAGAAAAACACCTCGTGGTATAGAAACCGCACCGCAATCAGCCATAGTGGCCCACCCGTAGAGACATAATGATCTGGGTCGTCTTCGGGATGATTGACATGTCCATGATGCTGTAAATGCACCCGCGTAAAGACTGGAAAAGCAAAAGCTAGGATCAATGCACTGCCATGCCCTAACATCGCATTCATCACCCGGTTGCGATGGGCAGATTGGTGACAAGCGTCATGAATTACTGTTCCAGCACAATGCAAGGCAATAGTGTTAACGCTAAAGCACAGCCAGTGCGGCCATTCCCAAAGCCAGTAACCAAAGTTAGATAACACCAGCATTGCTACAGCTACCAAAAAAAGCAGTAGCGTGGGATTAAAATCACCAGGAGGCGCTAAAAATTCCTTTGGCGGGATTGTCAGTGGCTTTTGTGCCTCCGATGCGATCATCTCTAACATTGACTCCTTCTTAATCAAACATTACAAATATACGATAAAGATTAGGGAAGAATAAAATTTTGTAACCTTTTGTATAGCAATATTTATCCATAGCTTTGCATATCAGTAGATGAATAACGCTATGATTCCAGACAAGAGCTAATCTTTACTGATAAGTGGGGTATGGCAATTGGCAAAAATGTTGATGGGATAAACTCTTTCGTTGGGAGGATGGATACAAGATTGATGTACTATATCTAGTCTATCCCACAGCCTTCACTCTCCCATAAAACCTCTCTAACTGCTTATATCTATTGGTATAGCAGTGACTGAAAAGGAGATGCAACTTAAGTTACGATGACTTCCCAGATAGCTCCCTCACTTCAGCCCCTATGCAATTAAGAGATTCTCTGCGCCGGACAAAAATTGTCGCTACTATTGGCCCCGCCACTAGCAGTCCCGAAATGCTTAAGGCGATTATTGAAGCGGGAGCCACGACGCTGCGGCTAAACTTCTCCCACGGAACTCATGCCGACCATCAACGTAGTATTCGCTTAATTCGGCAAACCGCCTTTGAACTAAATCAACCAGTGGCTATTCTCCAAGACTTACAGGGCCCAAAAATTCGCTTGGGGAAGTTTGACAACGGTTCTATAGTTTTGGCAAAAGGCGATCGCTTCACCTTGACAAATCGTCCAGTTGTAGGTATGCAAGAAATTAGCTGCGTCACCTACGATTATTTAGCCGAAGAAGTCCCAGTTGGCGCAAAAATCCTCCTCGATGATGGACGAGTAGAAATGGTTGTGGAGGAGATTAACCGGGACAAAGGTGATTTGCATTGTCGGATCACCGTCCCTGGTAAACTTTCTAACAACAAAGGCGTAAACTTTCCCGGCGTTTACCTGTCAATTAAGGCAATGACCGACAAAGACCGAGAGGATCTGATGTTTGGTCTAGATCAAGGTGTAGATTGGGTGGCACTTTCCTTTGTCCGCAATCCCCAGGACATGATCGAAATTAAAGAGCTAATTTCCAGTACAGGCAAGCAAGTGCCAGTGATTGCCAAAATTGAAAAGCACGAAGCCATAGAACAAATGGAGGCGATTCTGGCATTGTGTGATGGCGTAATGGTTGCCAGAGGTGACTTAGGGGTGGAATTGCCAGCTGAAGATGTTCCGGTACTCCAAAAGCGGCTAATTGCTACAGCAAATCGCTTGGGGATTCCCATTATCACCGCCACCCAGATGTTAGACAGCATGGTGAGCAATCCCCGTCCCACTCGCGCTGAAGTATCGGATGTGGCTAATGCGATTTTAGACGGTACGGACGCGGTGATGCTCTCCAATGAAACCGCTGTGGGTAGCTTCCCTGTAGAAGCAGTGGCGACGATGGCACGAATTGCCGAGCGGATGGAGCAGGAGGAAGCCCAACACTTAAACTTACGTTCTTCCAGAGATGCCCGACGCTCTATTCCCAATGCTATTAGTCAAGCTGTGGGTCAAATTGCTGAACAACTAGGCGCAGCGGCAATCATGACCCTAACGCAAACGGGGGCAACAGCTCGCAATGTCTCTAAATTCCGTCCCCATACACCGATTTTGGCAGTGACACCCCATGTGAATGTGGCGCGACAGCTACAAATGGTGTGGGGAGTAAAACCGTTGTTGGTGCTAGGATTACCTTCCACAGGTCAGACATTTCAAGCTGCGATTAATGTGGCTCAGGAGCTTAAATTGCTGTCTGAGGGAGATTTAGTAGTAATGACGGCTGGCACACTCCAGGGAATTTCCGGCTCCACAGATTTGATTAAGGTAGAGGTGGTAACGGCAATACTAGGTCAGGGAATTGGACTGGGACAAGGTTCAGTTAGTGGTCGCGCACGGGTGGCTAATACTGGTATGGATGTTAGTAACTTTAATCCTGGAGACATATTGGTTGCACCCCGCACTAGTGCCGATTTCGTCGAGGCAATTCGGAAAGCTGCCGGGATTATTACTGAAGAGGAAAGTCTTACAAGTCACGCGGCGGTGATTGGCTTGCGTCTCGGTGTGCCAGTGATTGTCGGCGTGAAGCAGGCAACGCAGGCGATTCGGGATGGGGCGATTATAACCCTGGATCTGCAACGGGGTTTGATTTACTCTGGGGCGGTAAGAACGGCTTAGAAGTGGAGAGTGGGGAGTGGGGAGTTAGGAGTTAGAAGTTAGGAGTTAGAAGTGGGGAATCTCACTTGTTTACTCAAAACTCGGAACTCGGAACTCGAAAGTGTTTTGCCTCATGCCCCATGCCCCATGCCCCATCCTCAATCCCTTTATTAAACAGTTGCGATCGCAACCCCAAGCCATCCAGCAAAATTGTGCTGTTGTGTGGAGTTAGGATGTTCAACAGGCTTTACCTGATACCGAGTGGGATGTGGTGAGGCGAGGATGATGGAATAAGTACGGAGTTCGTCTTGGTGGAAAACTGCGACTTCAATTTTATCGTTTGGTTGGTAATCTTTCAGGCGATCGCTTAAGCCACCCGCCATTAACTTAATCCCATCAATTGCTAGTAATTCATCACCTGCATCAATTCCCCCTACTTGTGCAGGTGAGCCAGTCTCTACAAACTTGATAATCTCCCGCCCATTCTCTGTATTTATTCTCACACCCAAGTAAGGTTCTTCCTGCTGATCAGCTACCAACTGCAAGCCAAAGGGTTCTAAATACTGATTCAAGGGCAAATCGTCAATGCCATCAATGTAGCGTTTAAAGAAATCAGTCAAATCGATTCCGGCAACAGATTCTATAACTTCCTGCAACTGTTCTGGGGTATAGCCAATTTCAGCCTGTCCAAATTGCTGCCACATTTTCTGCATCACGTCATCGAGCGATCGCTGATTCTCGTGAGTAGAGCGAATCAGTAAATCCAGCAATAACGATACCATTTCTCCTTTTAAATAGTAGGAAATTTGGGAATTACCACTATTAGCATCTGGACGATACAGTTTTATCCAGGCATCAAAACTCGACTCAGAAACGGGTTGTATCTTGCGCCCCGGTGTCATTTCATATCTAGTAATTTCTTTCCCCAAGTTATTCAAATACGACTTAACATCATAAATTCCCGCCCGCAAAGGAATTAACAAGTCATAGTAACTAGTAGTGCCTTCACAAAACCACAATGATGGTGTATAGTTTTCCTGGTCGTAATCAAAAACCTCTAATGCTTTTGGGCGAATTCGCTTGACATTCCACAAGTGAAAGAACTCATGTGCTACCAATTGGATAAAGCGATCGTACTTATCTTGAGCGCGAAATCCAAAACGTTGGTAAATTAAGGAGCAACAATTTTTATGCTCCAAACCGCCAAAAGCTTGGCTAAATAAATGTAGCAGAAATACGTATCGTTCATAGGGCAAACCGCCGAACATCTGCGCTTCTACCTGAACAATTTTTTGGATATCAGCAATCAATCGCTGGGCTTGGAAATTTCCTTGCCCCCAGATTGCCAGTTCATGGGGTTTTCCCAAAACCTCAAAATTATACAATTGGTGGCGACCAATCTCAAAGGGAGTATCAACAAGAGTATCAAAATCGCCAGCTAAGAAAGTATTTGTTTCCTCATCAACGGGTGGCAAGGCAGTAGTTACCTGCCATTCCGGGCGTGGTGGTACGATAGTGACGCGAATGGGTTGCTTGTCCCAGCCCGGTATTCTAAAAAATAGTGCCGCACCGTTGAAATAACCGTGGCTTGGATCTAAGTGATTTGTCCGTACCGATAGCTCATTCGCAAAAATGCGGTAACGTACAGTTAATTCTGAAACAGCCTTTTTATCTACTTGCCAGTGATTTTTACTGATCTTCCGCCAAGGTAAAGGCTTACCTTCTGCAAAAGCTCCAAAATCCTGTAAATTCTTGGCGTATTCTCGGACTAAATAGGAACCGGGTGTCCACACCGGTAGTTTTAAATCGAGAATCGGCGAGTGGTAATCCACAAGGCGTAAAGTCACCTCAAACAGATGGGTTTCTGGTTGGGACATTGCTACCAGGTAATGAATCGTTGGCCCGGCTTCCCGAACATAGATATTGGGACGAGTTGCTGTTGCTTCAGTCATCTTGTGTGCTGAGTTAATACTCAATGGTTAATGGGATTGGTGATTTCTCCTATCATGACAAATTTGCCTTTTAACTTTTGACTTCAAATCGAAACGGCGGCAACTTGCTGCGGCTGGTAGTCAGAACCAAGTTTGTTGGCACAAAACCCAGTATCCCGTACTTGATTTGGTTCAATTGTTTTTCCCCAGTCTAAAGGAGCCACTACATACTGTATAGCTCCTTGCTGTTTAAAATCTGCGTTCCAAAAGTTATTAATCTTAGCTTGATTCATGTTAAATGCCAGTTGCCAGTTGTTAACCTTGGTATTACCCTGATTTGTAATTTTGAAACTGACACAAAATCCAGTTTCCCAGTTGGAATTGATCTCAGTAGTGACTTTTAGTTGAGCAGTACTAGTAGGAGTTGGGGAGACAGAAGGAGTCGGAGTTGGGGAAACAGGAGGATTACTCGGTTGCTCTGGCTGTTGAACTTGCACAAATGGAAGCAGTTGAGACAGTAATTGCTGCTTGAGTAGATCAACACTTTGCCAATCATCTAGTAAAATTCCACCTGTATCACTACTATCAGGATTCCAACTCCAGTAAGTAAAGCTCAAGTTATTTTTTTGAATGTATTTCACCAACTCATTTTGCCAAATTCCTTCTTTGGAATTTAAGTCTAGTTGCCGTCCCCCAAACTCGCCAATCAAGATGGGAGCAATATTCTCACTAGCGATATAGTTAAATCCTATTTGCCAACGATCAATCAGATTGTTAGGAAAGTTAGAGGCAGAAAAGTAGGGCTGATTGTACACCCCAGGGCCGTACTCATGAGGAGAATAGACTAGCTTATTAGAACGAGATAAACGGACTGGGTAGCGTTTCACACCTTCTAAATTCCCACCTTGCCAATGCTGTGGCAGTTTTTGATCGGGGACATTCTTTTCCACTCCTTCAACGACAATTAGCCAATTAGGATTAACGCTAAGAATCGCATTGCCTGCACGTTCTGCTGCTAGTCGCCAGTCAGTACTTATATTGTTATCACCCCAGCTAGCTTTCCCGTGAGGTTCATTTTTTAAGTCTGCGCCAATAACGTTAGTTTGATTCTTGTATCGGATTGCTAACATTGTCCAAGTATCGATCCAGTCTGCTTCCGTAAACCCGTCTCCATACCACAATTCTGGAATTTGCTGGTCGTTGAGGCGGTGGCTGTCAAGCAGGATTAGCAATCCTTGACGTTCCGCTTCCTGAATAACTAAGTCCATTACCTCTAAGGGGGTTTTACCTTGGAGTTCTATGTTGCTGCCAATTCCAAAGTCAATGCCACTTACATTAGGCGATCGCAATGCTGCCACAGAATAAGGTAGCCGGATGACGTTATATCCTAAGCTTTTAATCTGTGCCAGCATTTCTTTATAATCTCGTTTCCATAAACCGTGAGGGGCGTGCGTATCAGTTTCCATACCAAACCAGTTAACACCTCTGGGCAATACAACCTTCCCTTTCGCATCCACAATTGTTCTACCAATCGTTGAAAGTGGTAGCTCTATTGGCGCCGCAGCCATAGAAGCATCTAGCTGGATACTAGTAGGTGCTTTAGTCAAAATAATGACCAAAAATACTACTATACTTAGGGAAAATATCAGTAATCGCTTATGTAACCTCAATATTGTTGGTTTATATTTATGGGTAATTTGCATACTATTATGATTTTTCTTGTAGAACGATATCTAAGTTAACATAACAGATAACCTATGTAAAATTTTCTACAACCAAAATATTTTTGCAGTATCTTTACGTAAACACTATTTTTGTAAATCTGATTTTTAGCCGACTATAAATGTTCGTAGTCTGATTACAATGCACTTAGGTTATAGCTTTTTATATTACTTAATTAACCTTAAGTACGTCTGACCATCCTACTAATCTTAGAGCAATATTTAGCTACTATTGTTTCTGCATCCGCAAAAATTGGATAGTGGAAGTCAAGAACGCTAAAATCTTTGACTAGTAATACGTATAAATTTATATCTAGGTTTTGCATTTACCTTTATATAATTTGCGATAGTTACTAAATTTACAAAAAGTTTACGTAATTTACTGACTTCTTCATGAGTTTTCTATTGAACATATCTCGTATAGAGAATAACTTAGATACTAAGGCAGTAAACATATTGAGTGACCGTGAAAACTCTATATAAGCTAGATATTCTAAGCGGTAATTAGATCTGCTGCAATCTACTCATAGTCTTTTATTTGACAAAAGCTTTCTAAATATGACACTTTCTGCACTGCAAAAATTTTTACTACCACCTGCGATCGCTTCTCTAAGTGTATTTTCTTTAATGTCATTTCCCCTTGCGACACTAGGCGATAAACAAATTGCTATAAAATTCCAGGAAGAACCTATTTTTTATGGCAAGCTTAGAGATATTGCTATCCCTTACGTAGTTTTTGCAACAGCACTTAGTATAGGGTCTGGAATTTCAGCACTTGCTTTCTGTGGTTGGCGAAATTCTTCTTCCAAATCAGCGAAAATTCAGCAGGAATTATCTAATTTAGAACAACACCTACAGCAAAAAGAGGCATTACTAAAAGAATGGCAAGTTTCCGAGCCTCGGCTGCAAATTTCTGGATTGAACGCTTTTTTAGATGACGAGATACCTTTTAACCAAGCTTTCAGCTCAAAAAACTCTGCAATAACTGCATCTCAACCTATTGGAGCGCAAACCCCGACGCAGATACACGCACAGCCAGTAAATCCTGTATCAAAGGTTGCAACTCAACAAAATACCACTATCAGAGATATTGCTGCTACTTCTGCGTTTGCATCTGCCCAGACTTTCCTTGGCTATGCTCAAGAAAATCCTAACAGTATCAAAGAAATTACTGCTGGTGAAGCGAATAAAACAGCAATTATGCCATCAGAATTTGAAAAGTTGCAAAAACAAATTAAAGAGATGATGCTACAGATGCAAGCAATGCAGGAGAATTTGCAACTAACGTCTCAAGCAACAAATACTGAGGTAGAATCCCCAGCTAAATTTCAGATTTACTATAATACTGTCCTTTAAAATCTACTCAAATCAATACCCACTGAATTGGTGGTTATTGGGTAATTAATATCTGGATGCCAGCGCTCATATTGAGGCTGGTATTCCAGTTTTTATCTATCAAAAAGAGAGCGATGGAAGGCTAGAGTACCCCGCCCTCAATCAAGTAGGAAGTAGGGTAGGGGTAAATAGAGACAGAATTATTTATATGGGTTTGATGCCCTTATCCCTCTCCTAATCAAATGAGGTACATCATAGCCCCCTCCTCCCAAGCGAGAAAGGGGTTGAGGGTGGAGTTTAGTACCTAATCAACTGAGAACCGCTATAATTCTCACCGGAGAAACTCTGAAGGAGTCAGATAGGCATTCGTTTGCCTATTTTTAATCGGTGGAGGTAAAGTACTTTTAGAAGCTATGGATTGCGGCGGGATTTGATATCGGTTTCCCCAACCACCATTCAAGTCTTCCGGTTGCCGACGAGGTGGTATTGTTTTCCCCGTAGGTAGGGGTACTGTTAAAGTTTGGCTAACTTGTAAATATCTTTCACCTTCGTTAGTAAAGCGAATCAACTTGCTTTCAAGTTTTTCAAGCTGTTGATTTTCTAACTTCAACTTTTGAGAGTTTTGATTATCTGGCTGTTCCGACTGAGTAGCAGGATCGAAAAGAGCTACAAATGTAACGCCACCTTCTGGAAACAGTCGTATTTGTGCTGGATTTGCTTGCCAGACTTCTTGGAAACTACCATCGGGTGAAACTTGCCACAGATTCAGAGCAGCCTCCCATTTTCCCTGTTTCACTTCCACAATTTGACGAGCCAGAATTGAACGGTTAGTATTCGTGTCTGAATTCAGTAAAGCTTCTGTTTGTCCTGATACTGGACGCAAATAACGCACAGCGGCCACTGTAATCTTGCTAGATTCAGGCAGATTGGTACTACCGACGATATTGTATATACCTTTACTTGATATAGGTTGTACATCTCCGATTTTCATCTCCACCTTTTCTTGTGCTTTTTGAACACAACCATAACTGGCAGCTAAAAGTATTAGGCAAGTACCTATCTGGAAATTAGTAGGAGACAAAGCTTTAAATTTAGTCAAAATAGTCTTTAAATCAAGATTTTGCATGGGAAAAGGCAGATTATCTGGTTTATTTGCAAATAGCTTAGGTTTTTACCTATTATGCCCAATTTATTTTAATAAATAACAACTTTTATCGACTCTTAATCAATTAGTTGAAAATTGCAAATTTTATTCAATGTAGTGGTTAATACTCATTTCCTTTGCTAAAGTAGCGACATAAAAGAACATAAATATATAGTTGTTACCCAACTAGGCTGATGAGGCAAACAGTACTCGATTGTTATAAATTTACTTTCCCAAGCCAGTATCACAAGGTTTATCCACTGCTTTGTACTGTCGCCGTCTCGATTTGCTGGGTACTGGCAGTGAGCGAAAAATCTTCAGCTCAAGTCAACCCATCTCAGCTAAAGACTATCGACTACCAATTGGGTTTAGCAGAACCGCTACCAGTGCCTAAATTACTCGTCGATAAAAGTCAATCTCAGTCAGGGTGGCAAACATTGCCTTCTTTACGCGTAACGACTGGTGTAGGAGTTGCACCGATCGCTAATCCAGTATCGAAAGTTGTGGAACCCAAACCAGTCAACGATCTCCAACAGATGGAGAGTGTCTTCATCCAGCAGCAGGTAACTGGAAAAGCCCCGGCAGCAGCACGTAGTTCTGTTGCACCACGAGTGGCAGCAGGTAGGGACACTTCTAACCTTAATTTAGGATTGCAGGGACAGATGAACGGCTCGGAGCCACCAAGTAGTTCAGCCCCACTGCCACCACTCGCCAACTCGTCTGCAACGCCAGAATCAACTGCACCAGCAGCACCAACTTTTAATCAACTATTCAGTTCTCAAACAGCCCCTCTATCACCACTTCCCAACTCGACTGGAACGCAAGAATTCACTGCACCAGGAGTAGCACCAACTTTTAATCAACTACTCACTTCTCAAACAGCCCCCCTGCCACCACTTCCCAACTTGCCTGCAACCCCAGAATCAACTGCACCAGGAGTAGCACCAACTTTTAATCAACAATTACTCAATCCACAGACAACACCATCAGTTCTTACTACGACTCCCACTCCAGGCACAGCAGTGCCAGTTACCCCATCGATAACTACTCAACAACGCCGCCAGCTCCCTAGCAGTAGTTTAAGGGAACCTTCTTTACAATTCCAAGGAGTTTATATTAACCAAGGTGGCGACACCTCAGCACGGGCGAGAGTCAGCGGAGTCTACCCACTGTCTCCTCAAGCTTTGATTGGGGCAACCCTGGACTTAACAAGCCAAGGCAGCAACCGCAACTTCGATGACTCCCGAAACGATGGTTTGAACATCAACGAGCTTTATTTGGCGACTTCACTAGCAGGAGTACCTAATCTGCGGTTTGTGATCGGTCAAATAGATTTAACGTCTTATTTCGATCGCAACAGCTTTGCTAAAGATGGAGCTAGTCAATTCTTTAATCCGGTGTTTCAAACTAACCCAGCATTGGCAGCAACAGGAATTAGTTCCCGCACTGGTTTGTTAGCTGATTGGAGTATCACCGACAATATTGAAGCCAAAGCGGCAGTCTTTTCATCAGCAGACAAAATCGGTGACTTTTCTTTAGATGGATTTGCTGGCGAAATCGGCATCCGTTACGGCAATGCAATTATTCGTGGTACTTATGCTAGCGATCGCGACGCTGGAGTTAATGATAGCTTCCTTGAAAGCTATAGCATTGCCAGAGGTAACAATCAGTTTGGCCCTGATAAAAACGATCGCGAAGAAGCATACGGTCTTAACGCCGAAGTCTTTATTCCCAATCTGAAATTAGGTTTGTTTGGGCGCTATGGTCACTACGAAAACCGCACTTTAGGAGCGGGTGCAAATACTTACGTCTTGGGAGCTAGTTTTGTGGATCTGTTTACCCCAGATGACCGGGTAGGAATAGCTTATGGACGCGCTCTCTCTAACGATCAGCTACGTCGTGGAAATAGTCCCGATGTATTAGAAATGTTCTATGATTTTAAATTTCTTGACAATCTACGGCTAGGCTTGTCGGTTCAAGCGCGTGATAATTTCTCAGAAACAGTTTTCGGTATCAGAGTGAAATCAGAATTTGGTATCACTCCCAGAGGGAGAATTACTCAATGAGTCAAAATAATATAGATAAAAAGCAAAAGGGAAAAGCTAAAAAAATTAAATATCGTTCTCTTTTTACTTGTTCATTTTTCCTTTTTACTTACTTGCTAACTGTGCCACCTTTGGGCAGCATTGCCCCCGCTCAAGCACAGAGTTTATCAGCATCGGCACAAAAGGGTTTTGCATTCTTAAAAAAAGGCTTGATTAATGATGCGATCGCAGCCTTCCAGCAAGCCCTTAAAAATCAACCGCAATCTTCGCAAGTTAGGTTAGGATTAGCGATCGCTTATCGCAAAGCCGGACGTATTCCCGAAGCTTGGACTGCTTATCAACAAGTACTGGCGGTAGATTCCAACAACCAACTAGCTTTAAAGACAGTTGGTATATTGGCTACTTATCGTCCTGAGTGGAACTTAAAAGGAATTGAGGCTCTGACAACTTTATTAGAGTTAAATCCTAATGACTCAGAAGGTCGTGGTTCCCGTGCTCTACTCTACTCTTATCAAGGACGCTTAAGCGAGTCCCTGGCAGACTACCAAATTGTGCTGAACAACAACCCTACGCCAAAGGCAGTTGTTGATGCAGCTCAAACTTATAGTTACAGTGGGGATTTTCCTAAAGCACTGGAGTTGTTTAACCGCTATCGCTCCCAGGGCAAAGCCATTACAGAGTATGCAGCACTAGCCTACGGTCGCACCTTACGAGAAACAGGCAATCCTGGAGGGGCAGTACAGGTGTTAGAAGCGCAGTTGCAGCGCTCCAATAAACTTAACGAGATAGGGTTTGAAACCCGTAAAGAACTAGCTGTAGCATACCTTGCCAATCAACAACAAGCTCAAGCGTTAGCGGTTTTAGATGTATTACAGGGAAGGCCAGACGCGATTTTGCCCTTAGCGCGATCGCTCAATGAAATTCGCAAGTACACCAATAACCCCACCCTCACCCAGCAAATTTTCAATCTCTACCGTCAAGCACTCCAAACCGATCCCAACCCTTCCCCCAAACTACTACGCGAAGTCGCTGATGTCTTTAGTGGGTTCCCCGAAGGACGACAAACAGCACTGCAACTGTATCGACGGGTGGCGTTAGAATTTCCCAACGATCAAAGTCTGGTGGTACAGCAATTAGCTTTGGAAAATCAGCTAGGTTTACTCGGTAAAAATGACTTGAAACAGCGTTTGGCCACTGCAATACAATCAGCGCCGAGCGATCGCGTCCAGTTGCAACAGCTAGCTAATGCTTTAGTGAACATTGATCTTCCCGACCCAGAATTTTTACCTGTCTACCAAAATCTTTTACAAATGGGGGTTAACGTACCATTTTTGAATTTCCGAGTGGCGCAAATGTATGTGCAGCGCCAAGATTTGAATGGTGCAAGGCAAGCTTTGGCAGCTTACACAGCTACCCCCGCAGGTGCTAAAGACCTCGCACCCCAATTACTAGCAGCAGAAATTGAGCGTCGTGAGGGTAATCTCGAAGCTAGCGCCCAGCGTTACCAAGCTGTGATTGCTAGCAAGCCAAATAATAGCGATATTATTGATGCTGCTTTGGGCGGATTGGCTGGAGTGCGACTGCAACAAAAGCGTTTTGATGAGGCTGTGACAGTTTATGACCAATTGATAGCTCGCAATCCTCAAAATTTGTCGATTCAACTAGGGCGTGCTAGTATCGCCTATCAAGCCAAGCGGATCTCCCAACCAGAAGCAGAGGCAGTTCTCAACAATTGGTTAGCTACACAACCTGCAACCAATACTCCTCCAGAACTATACAGTTTGATAGGAACGCTGCCTACTGATCCGCAAAAAGAAGCTTTATATAGTTATCTGGTAGAAACTGACCCTAGTTCCATACCACTACAACTGCGCCTATTACAGGTGATAGCAAAACGCAATCCTGCCCAGGCACAAGCGCGGATGAAGCAGTTGATTGCCCGTATTCCCACCACTTCTGACTCATACCAGTTGCAGGCAGAGTTGGCTCGATCTGTAGGTGATTTGAATTTGGCTAGCAGTACCTATCAGAATATTTTGGCGCAGCAACCAGATAACATCGATGCCTTAGCGGCTTTGGGCGGAATTCGCTTTGAACAGCGCCGCTTTGAATCGGCACAGGAGATTTATGCTCAAGTGCTGGCACAAAAACCGGACGACAAAGGCACACGCCGCACCCTAGCTGGATTGAATGCGATTTTAGATCAGCCTTTGACAGCACTGGCACAGCTAGAACAACTGCAATTAGAAGCAGCCGCAGAAGGAGGAAACGATAGCGATGCATCTCGGCAAATACAGCAAATCCAAACAGACTTTCTTCTACGACGAGGATTTCAACCCCCTTGGGAAGATTATCAACGTCGAAACAGAAATTAGCGATCGCTTAAATCTTTTACCAATCAAACTGTTCTTAGGATGTGGCATTTCCCAAAAGTGGCAGCTATTATCTGCCTGATTGGTTTATCTGCCTGTGTCTCTAGTTACTCGGCAGCAAACCCCAAAACACCGGATGAGAAAACTCCGGTGGCAAACGTCCCCACTGAAGGTAGTAGTCAAAATCTCACTGGATTATTAGCTGATCTTCCTAAATCCACCCCCAACCGGGAATTACTAGCCCAAAGTTGGGATAGCTACCGCCAACGATTTATTCAGTCAGATGGGCGGGTGATTGATTACGAAGCAAGCGATAGCTCAACTAGTGAAGGTCAAGCTTATGCTTTGCTACGAGCAGTACTGATTAATGATCCGGCAACTTTTGCCCTGACTTTAAACTGGTCGGAAAATAACCTCCAGCGCCAAGCAGATGGTAAACGCACAGATAGTTTGTGGGCTTGGAAGTGGGGACGAAAGGAAGATGGTAACTGGGGTGTCATCGACAGCAACTTTGCTAGCGATGGAGATATAGATGCGATTACTGCCCTGATTTTAGCATCACGGCGTTGGAATCAACCCGAATACCTGGAACTGGCAAAACTCAAACTGCAAGATTTGTGGAATTTGTCCACTATCTCAAAAACCCAAGGTAAGCGCTATCTGTTACCAGGGCCTGTAGCTGCATTCGTCCCGGATGCATCTACCGTTTACCTGAATCCTTCTTATTTTGCACCCTATGCTTTTCGCATCTTTGCACAAGTTGATCCTCAACATGATTGGTTGAGTTTGGTAGACAGCAGCTATCAAGTGCTAGAAGATTCTGCAAAGCTTTCTAGCGTAGGTTTACCCAGTGATTGGGTAGCTCTAAATACCAAAACAGGACAATACCAAACCCTACCAGCATCTAGCACTCTGAAGAGTTTGTATAGCTTTGATTCCTATCGAGTCTGGTGGCGTTTGTCGTTGGATGCTGCCTGGTTCAACTCACCCCAAGCGAAGAGCTATCTAGTGACATCCACTCAGCACTTGCAAAAACTATGGAGTAAACAATCGATACCAGCACGCATTGATCTTCAAGGGAAACCATTAGTGGATTACGAAGCTACATCCCAATACGCTATGTTATATGCCGCCATGCAAGTAGTGAAACCAGCGATCGCTCAAGAACTGCTTGTAAAAAAAATACTACCTCAATACAAGCAGGGAATTTGGGGAGACCAATCTGCTTATTACACCCAGAATTTGGCTTGGTTAGGATTGCTACCTCCAAAGGCAATTCCCCAGCGATTGCTTAAATGACATTCCCTGATGCTGAGTTAGGGCACAAGCTTCCCAACTACCTTTTACTACCGACAGACTGATTCCCTTTGATTTAAAAAAAAATCCAATGGGATAATTTTGAAGTTTTAAAAGCAACAAAATACTTGTGCTTTTTACGTAAAAAATTTGAGTAAATTCACACTAAAATCACGCTCTACCATGAAGCAATTGTTTCATCTTTCCCAAATTAGTAAAAAAGCAATTATTGTTACTTCTTGCTTTTTTTTGTTTCCTAGTTCATTATTGAGCGCTCAAGCTCAAACCAAAGGTGATCTACAACAAGAAGTAACTTTATTAGCTCAAGCAACGACATCAGAAAATACTAGTAAAGCAGACTTAAAAGCTCCTCGTGCCAAGAATCTGGCAACTTACACCCTAGAATTTAATCGTAGTCCGATTGTGGGCAACCGGATGCGCTTGCGCGGGGTTTACTCAGAAGGTCGTCTTGCCTTTACCCGTCCTCGTGGCTGGAAATTAGATCGGGGTAAGGTACAAGCTTTAATCCGTTTTCAACACTCACCATCGCTGTATGCCAATCGTTCTAACATGACCGTGCTATTGAATGGCATCAGTGTTGGTAGCGTACCACTCAATCGTAAAGAGTCCCAAGTAGGTCAAGTACTGTTCAATATTCCACCAAAGCTGCTGCAAGACTACAACGAACTCGTATTGGTGGCACAGCAGAATAACTCCCTCGAATGTAGCGACCCTAGTAGCCCTGATTTGTGGACAGAGATTCTACCAGATTCCAAATTAATATTGAACTATGAACAGCAGCCGATTCCCCTCAATTTCAGCCGCTATCCTTATCCTTTCTTTGACGAACTCGGCTTAGAAACTAACCAAATTGCTTATTTGCAACCGAGTCAAGTCAATCAATCCTGGTTGACAGCAGCAGCTCGCTTACAAGCAGCATTGGGAAGAATTGCAGATTTTCGCCCGATTCAGACGAGTGTGGTGTCTGATGTCGCAAATGTGAAAGCAAACGATCGCTTGGTCATTATTGGTACTCCCAATGAGCAACCGACCTTAAATACTTGGAAGAATTTGCCCCTGAAAGTCGTCAGCAATCAAATTCTTGATCGTGATAATAACCCCGTACCAGATGAAACAGGGGTGCTGATTATAACTAAAACTGAAAAGAGTGGGGTTCCGGTTTTAATTGCTACCGGCAACAGTGCAAAAGCCGTGGAAAAGGCAACCCAATTTTTATCACAGCCAGACTTGCGGAAAATGGGGACTGGTCAGGTAGTTTTTGTTGATACCATCAAGGAAGCTTCGACACCAGGAATCCGCCAATGGCCTCGTTATTTGCCAGAACAAAATTCTTTTAAACTAGGCGACATCAAAACCCAGGTAAATGGTGAGCCGTTTAATGATGTGACTGTACGTGGGATCGGAGCGCCGCCAATTGAAATTGATTTTCGCGCTTTACCAGATGATAGATTTATCCGTGGTAGTTCCATGAATCTGGTGTACAGCTACGGGCCGCAGGTTAATCCGCGAACTTCTGCGATCGAAGTTTTACTGGATGGAGTTTTCATTGGTGGGGCACGTCTTGATTCTGAGTCGGGAGAAACTCGCAAAAATCTCAAAGTCAATTTGCCGGAAAACTTGATCAAACCCAACTCGAAACTGCAAGTTTTCTTGCGGATGAATCCGAGAGAACCGTTTGATAAACAGAACTGTCTTCAGCCACCAGATCAACAACTTACAGGTACGGTGCATTCTGATACTAGCTTCGACCTGAAGCGGGAAATCTCTACACAACTACCAGACTTGAACCTGCTGAAATTTGGTTTCCCCTTTGCTGCACCACAGGATTTGTCCCAGACAGCGATTGTCGTACCACAAATCCCCTCGAAGACAGATGTGTTGACCTTGTTGGCTTTTAGCGAACGCTTAGGAAGGCTCAGTCAAGCAGATGCTGTCAAACTAAATGTTTATACACCGGATGCTTTGCCAACACAAGCCCGCAAAAATGACCATTTGGTAGGAATTGGAACGCGAGAAGACTTTCCTTTTCCTGAAGTGTTTAATTCCACTGGCTTTAACTTGAGTCAGGCATATTCCCGTTCCTCTGCCAATGCTGTAGTTCAGACCCCGCAGGATACACAAGGCATGATTAAGCAAATTATCTCTCCTTGGAATAGCGATCGCGTCGTTCTAGCTTTAACATCTCAAACCGAAAGTGGTTTAGAGCGAGTGCGACAAGTCCTCAATCAAGACCCGTGGTTCTTCCAACTCAAGAAGGATACGGTGCTAATTAGTAGCGATCAAAAAGACCCAGTTTCCTACGATGCTGATGCCTATCAACTACAGTTTTTCCAAAGCGCCCCGAACACTCGTCGCTTAGAAAATACCACTATCCTCAGTAAAGCATCACGCTTTTTACAAGAAAATTGGCTATTGCTACCTGTAGGGATTTTCACTGTGTCTCTAATTCTTTACGGGATTGTTCAGTTGTATCTCAAGCGGCTAATTGCTGATAAAAAGTAGACACTTTCGGTCAGGTATCGCCAATCTTAAATTTAAATTTCCAAATTGAGATCCAAAATGTCTTCTTCCCCCGACACATTGCCCCGGAAATCACGCGATCGCCAGCGCTTAAAATTGAGCAATTGGCTGATTGATATTACCCCCCGATTTTTTGACCGCACTCTCCAAAGGGTGGGCGTAAAACAGTTTAAGTGGTTTATCTTGCTGCTATTGGTGCTATCAGTACCACTGATTGTTACCCCGATAGAAGTTTGGCAGCAAGGATTGGTTGCAGTATTTCTGGTGCTACTCGGTCAACTGGTGATCCATGCAGAGTTTCAAGAGGACTCTCCAGAAATCAGCCAGTATTACCACTTGTTTATGGTGTGGCTGAGTATAATCACAACGCTGCGTTATTTATTCTACCGCACCAGTTATACCCTCAACTTTGATGGTTGGCTCAACAGCATCGCTTGTGTATTGTTATTCCTCGCCGAACTCTATGCCATCCTCACCTTGGTATTGGCATACTTTCAAACTCTGAAAATTAAAGAACGCCAACCAGTTAATCTGACAAACATTCCTCAACAGGAATGGTTCAAGGTTGATATCTACATCCCTACATACAACGAAGATGTGGAGATTGTTCGTAAGACGGCTGTCGCAGCCTTAGCCTGTGATTATGCTCCTGATAAAAAAATGGTTTATGTTCTTGATGATGGTCGTCCAGAAAAGTATAAAGAGAACGACCCACGCCGAGAACAGTTTAGCAAAAGACGGGAACAGCTACGGCAAATGTGCCAAGAACTCGGCTGTATACACATGACGCGGGACAATAACGACCACGCTAAGGCTGGTAATATAAATACCGCTTTTTACAAAACCGACGGTGATTTAGTGTTGATTTTGGACTGTGACCACATTCCATCGCGGCAAATTCTCTTGCATACAATGGGTTTTTTCTTCGATCCCAAAGTATCGTTTGTCCAAACTCCTCACTGGTTCTATAATCCCGATCCCTTCGAGCGTAATTTGGTAACTAAAGGTAGAATACCCGCAGGCAATGAACTATTCTATAAGGTACTGCAAAAAGGTAACGATTTTTGGAATGCCGCCTTTTTCTGCGGTTCCGCAGCATTAATCCGCAAATCCCACGCTTTAGAAGTTGGGGGAATTGCAGTAGAAACCGTGACGGAAGATTGCCACACTGCTTTGCGATTGCATTCGTTGGGTTACAAGTCTGTCTACTACGACAAAATTATGGTGGCTGGTTTAGCGCCAGAAACGTTTTCTTCTTACGTGGGACAACAAGTGCGTTGGGCAAGGGGGATGGCGCAGATTCTGCGATTGGAAAACCCCGTTTTTAATCGAAAACTGAACCTGACATTTGCCCAGAGGATTTGTTACTTTAGCGCGACTTCGCACTTTTTGTATGGCTATCCTCGACTAACATATGCGATCGCTCCGACACTCTTTTTATTATTTGGCGTTAACTCTGTCCAAGGTTTGGGTTTAGAAACTCTAGCCTACGCCCTACCCCATATTCTCCTCTCCCTTTTTACTAACTACATCATTTACAAAAACGTCCGTTTCTCCTTCTGGAATGAAATTTTTGAATTTGCGATGGCTTTCCAGGCTGGGTGGGTGACGATGTTAGCGCTGTTTAATCCAAAGCTGGGTTCATTTAACGTTACCGATAAAGGAACGTCTATAACCAAACGTACTTTTGATTGGGAATCGATGCGTGGTCTTTTGGTGGTGACAGCACTTGTAGTCTCTTCCTTACTAGCTGTTCCCTATTGGCTGCTGCTACATCCTGAAGATTGGCAAGCGGTCTTAGTCAACACCATGTGGTCTATTTTTAATCTGGTTTTGCTGATAGCTGCTTTGCTGGTTGGCTTTGAACAACCACAAGTACGTACTGCTCACCGTTTACAGCGTCGCCTCCCCATCTTAATTACCAGTAACGGTCAAACAATTATGGGCAAAACGGTAAATATTTCAGAAACTGGGGCATTAATTTCTTTGGAAACTTGGCCCAATTTACTGGAGGAAGCGGAAGTCGAGGTGATGGGAGATTATACTGCTAGCGCCTCTTTAACAGCGCAGATTGTCCGAGTCTCTCCTATTAATGACACAGAAACGCTTTTGGCTGTTGATTTTGTGAAGCTCAACAATGCCCAACGCGATGCTTTAACTCTAGTTTTATATTCTGATGTCCGGGAGTGGTATTCTCAAAAGGGCCAGTATGTAGACCGACCCTTCGCTTCTCTTGGATTCTTAGCCACAAGTCTGACTCGGGCCTTGCGTGACGTGAAACAAACTAGCCGTAAAAAGGTACGCAAGCAGGTAAATAGCCATAGCCGACTCTACTGGGATGGTAACTTCTTCTTTGCAGTAGCCACAGAATTAGGAACAACGGGTTTGCGCTTAGAAATAGAGGATACAAAAGCCGTGTCTTCTCACAAAATGATAGGACAACAGGATTTGCACACAATGCGAACTGTCAAACCATTAGTTGGTTTATTGTTGAATGAGGATGAGGATAACCTCTCATCTAACCGATTTGTTGCTGAAATTTATGCAGTAGAAGAGACAAATGGCAAGATTGCGCTTGAGTTAAATTTTCCAGAAAAATTCAAAGAACGTCAAGACACAAAAATTAAACAATTGTTGGAGGTTCTGTAGCAGAAGTACTTGACTAGATTTTAACCAGCGCAAGCTCCATTTCAGTCCAGATGTGCTTGCGCTTGGGAGTGTTTTAAATTACAAAACTTAATTCAATTTTTATGGGGTGGGCCGAAAAGCCCGCCCAGTTTATATAGCGTTTGTGTCGCCCATCCCACAATAAATAATTGAATATTTTTTGATTTGGAAGTCCCTAAGAACCCTTAGCAATCACACTTTGCCAGCCAAGTTCATCAACTGTTTAAAGTTTACGAGATAAATAATGTTGTTGGCGCTGTCAATTTTGATCCACCCTTTCTCATGCAGCTTTTCCATAATTTTGGTGGTTTCTTCAACACCAATTTCTGTTACCTCTGCTAAATCTTTGAAGGGAATGTTAAAAATTTCCTTTCCAAAATTCGATTCTTGACCATAGCTTTCGCCTAAAGTCACTAGGGTATGGGCGAGTTTGACTGCTGGTGGTGAAGACCGCATTTGTAAGCGCAAGTTAATTTGCCGCAATCGTCGCACCATAAGTTGTAACATCCGGTGATGTAACTGCGGGTCTTTGAACAAGATTTGAATAAAACGCTCTCTGGATACACTCAGCAAATTCACGGTCGAAAGGGCTATGACATCGGTTGAGCGTGGAGATTCATCCAAAATTGCCATTTCTCCAAAAAAATCGCCCTTACCAAAAATTGCCAGAGCTACTGAATCTTCCCCGACGGTACGCCGGACTTTGACCCAACCTGAAACAACGAAGTAAACGGCGTTACCCCAGGCATCTTCCATCACAACGGCTCGCCCAGATGGGTATTCATGTTCAATTGCAACGTTGAGCAGCCATTCCAAAGTTTGGGGGGTGGCTGTACTCATTAAGGGGAAAAGTTCACTAAAAACCTCAGTCTGCATGAAATATTTATAAAAAATGGATTCAAGAGCAGGAAACTAACTTTGTCACTATAAATTTGTTTAAACCGTAATCTTATTTAGAATACGGCAGCAAAATCTCTATCTATTTGAGTTGAACTCTAAGCTTGATCAGTCTAGAGTTCCATTACAACATAACAATTATGTATAAAATTGGAATCAGCGATTTCACTTACAGAACTATGATTTGAGGTTTAATCAATTAATTAAAACTTTAGTTGTGGATATAAAGCTTACTAGTATAAAAAAATATATTAAGCGGAAATTGCCATGAGACATAAGGCGTCCAAGATTAATCCCATGCTTTTAAGGGTGGTTCCTTCTGCTTCTGCCTTCTGAAGGTTAGACAGACGCGATAAATCGCCGTCTCTACAGAAAATCTATCCGTCAATTAGTCCTTGATAGACTACTAGTAACTGAGGCATGAGGGGATGAACTTGCTATGAATTCTCCCCTGCTCGCTATCTCCTAGTTTGGTACACCACCTTAATTGAGCAACTAAATGCCTCACAGGCTACTCCTGGCTTCTTAAAGATTGGGCAGCAAGATAGACTTTTGTCCATTCACCTAGCACTTGATGGGTTTTGAGCTTTAACTGTTGACCTATTGCTTCTATTGAGTTACCTGCCCTCCGCAAATCTAGAATCTGCCGCCCCAGAGGAGTCAATTTTTCATCCAGTTGCTGCCATTGGTTTTGGGTTAAACCCAAGTTATGTTCTTGCAACGAAATTGAGAGCCAATTGTCTATTAGCTCTGGTTTACCTTTGAGGGCAAAAACACGCACAGCGTGGTAACTAATTTTTTCTCGCAGACGGTATACTTCCTTAATCTGCTTATTTAATCTGTGGGCGATCTCTTCCTGGGATTTACCTTGTAAATACAGTCGTAGCCACTCTACTGAGTCTGTTCCCAGATTTTCTTGTAAATAATTTTCAAATTCTTTTTGTACTGACTGACGCAGCGCAAGTTGTTCCTCTAGCTGTTGTGCTTCAATATATTCTGCGATCGCCTGACTATCAACTAAGTTAACTCGATTGTCATTGTCGTCTGTGAGAACTTCTTCTGACACCAGTCTAATCAAGTCACGACCTGGCACTTGGGTTAAGCCACCGCGCTGAGTGCGACGCAAGTAATTCACAAACCGATAAGCTAATAGGGGTTGATTGCGGACTGGTCGCAGACAATATTCTTCTACACTGGCAAATAGCAGAGCATCTCCCAATCGTCTATCACTTGTATATTTGGCAATATCAGCCATTTGCTGTTGCATCTGACTGTCGCTTTGCAGTAATTCTTGGAGTACTTCTTGCAATACATCCATAACACTACGCTGGCGATCGCGGCTTAGGGCAACCCAAGTCTGAATCTTATTTCGTAATGTTACTAAACTCCCCAATCGCGTTATCAAGTTCCGATAAGCACGTTCTCGCCCTAGCCCCAAATAGCGTTGACGTAAAATTCTCCAGCGATATTCCATCGCTTGCTTGGCGATGTCGAGTTCTTTAGGGTTAAACAGATCAAACCGTTTTGAGTCAGATCCCAACAGCCAGAGAATAATGCTTTGCCTAGCAGCTTCATTTTGGTCTGGACATTCCGCAGCCAAGCGCTTTCGCCAATCTAGAGCCAGTTGTTCCACATCTGTTGTCATAGTGAGATTGCGTTCCTCTAAACTCAATTTTGAAGTTTGCATCACAACCCCCGTTTGTCCCACCTAATTGTTTAACTGGCAACTTGCCCGAATTTCATGAGTCTCATGAAAATAGCTCAGTGATTCCACTTTTATTACGTCTTAATTCACTAGAATTATGCAGAAATTTCTATATTGATGTTTTGCTTGTAATTTCCAAATGCCCCAAACCTATACCTATGAAGGTTTTAGGGCTATTTTTTAATTTAACCTTTTTGTAAAGTTATGTTTTTTAACTGAGATAGAAATCTGCCTACAGTCCTGGGGATACACCTTTGTACGAGATGGGTTGAGAAAATCTGAACATTTTGCAACTGAGCCAAGGAACGAATCTAATTTAACTCAATATCATACGTAATTTCACTCGTATAAGTTTCAATGCTCTACAAGCCATTACGTAGAAAAATACTTAGTTAAATCTCAATACACTTGGTGTTAGTGATATTTTGCCCCGGAATCCCCAAACCCACACCAGTCGCTCATGGGGCAGCCCTGCCGTGGACGGGATTGATAGGTCAATTTATCCTTTCTAAACTAGCTTCACCTACAACTGTGCCTCTAACATGGGCAAGTTATTCTTACAACTTTTACATTCTCAAAAATCAATAGTCAACAGTCAATATTGATTTTGACTATTGACTTTGACTGTTGCTTTCCCTCTACTTCAAAATTCAACTTATGCAAAATCTCAAAACAGAAAAGTTTGCAATCCTCTAAAGTTTTGATAGTCAGAAGTCTGACAGTCAACTGCCCCACCCACGAGGGGATGGGGCTTGTAACTAGGAAACAGAATTTCC
>JAHCSU010000693.1 GCA_023522315.1 Nostoc sp. CCCryo 231-06 | reverse complement strand
CCTTGGTATTAGCTGCTACCGTTTCATCACTTGCAAGAATATCGCTTGAAATTGCCTCAAGTTCGTTGATGCTACTGATATCAACAGTTAGTCGCAAGCTGGTCATAAAACCTGAATATTTGGCATTACTAACGACATCGAGGCTATTTAACCAGCCGGGTTGATATAGTTCGATAATTTCAGTTCCACTACCAGCATTGAGTTCATGCAAGATATTTACATTTCTGAAGATTCCAGGATTAGCCATTAGTTATTAGCTCCTAATATGCCATTCACCGATAATGGCGTTTTTGTGATAATTTGACCACTTGAGATTACATACCCATTAACAGCCGTACCTGTAGAAGCCTGGGGAAACGCTGCAAGTCTTTCACCGATTACAGCATTTGTATTCGCTGCTATTTGTGCCAGTGCTGCAAGCTCACGTAATTTGTAAAGTGCTTGTACCACACCACTGTTGCTTTTGGCTGTTACAGCCGCTGTTGTTAATGCTGATAATCTCAGCATCAAGCCATTTGTACCGTCGACAATCAATAAATTAGTTGAACCCGATGCTGTTTCAAGTTGCTGAAAAGTTAAGTCTGTGATTTGTGCCATACAACGGATTTGAGGAAGTTAATAAACCCGTTGTATGGCTGATTCAAATTTATGTAAATGTTCCACTTTTATGTAAAACCGGAAGTCCTAAGTGTTTTGCAAGTCTTGTGTATGAAGACTTGCACGCAGTGCCGTCTAATTACCAAGAGGGATGTACCTGTTTTGCCCTCTACGAAAGCAAAACAGGTACTTGGAATTAAAAA
>JAHCSU010000692.1 GCA_023522315.1 Nostoc sp. CCCryo 231-06 | reverse complement strand
TGCAGCATTCCAAAGATCGTAGTTTTGCTGAAGATTTAACCAAAGTTCTGGAGTCATGGCCGTATAAGGCAAATTCACAACCGTGTAAAAGGACTGAGATAGCACCCCAATCGCTACGTAATACCAGAACATCGGCCAAATATTATCACTGTGATTTGCCCTAAATTGCGGTACAATCCACTGCAAGAAAAAGAAAATTCCAAAGGGAATTGCTCCATAAAACATCCAAGGAAGACGACGACCCCAACGACGAGATTTCGTTTTATCACTCAGGAACCCGACAAGCGGATCATTTATGCCATCCCAGATTTTGCCAATCATCAAAATACTGCCAGCTAAACCCGCAGGGATACCAGCGATATTGGTAAAGAAAAACAGCAGATAAAAGACGGAGATATTTGCAGTAATTGCTGGGCCTAAATCCCCTGCACCGTAAGCCAGCTTTGTTTTAAAGTCGAGTTTTTGACTCTTAGGATCTCGTTGGGCATCGCCATCAGTAGCAGAATCGTTCATAATAACTTGCACTCATACTAAAATAATAAGTTTGCGATCGCATCGCCTTCAATACTAGCTATCTACCACTCCAGTTAGACTTATGCCAGACCTTTATGTTTCTTGGTCAGATTATCACCAAAAAATTGAACAACTGGCTATTCAGATTTATCAATCCAGTTGGGAATTCAACCAGATTATCTGTCTTGCTAGAGGAGGACTACGAGTTGGAGATATTCTTTCCCGGATATATCAACAACCACTGGCAATTTTAGCAACCTCATCTTACAGTGGCGCTGGTAAGCAAGAAAGAAGTAATTTAATTTTCTCGCGCCACTTGACAATGACCGCCGAAAAGTTAGGTTCGCGCATTCTCCTAGTAGATGACTTAGTAGACTCTGGGATCACACTGCAACAAACTATACCTTGGCTCAAGCAAAATATTGATTCCCCAATTGAGGAAATCCGCACCGCCGTTCTTTGGTATAAAGCCTGTTCAGTTATAACACCCGATTATTATGTTGATTACTTGGCTGACAACCCCTGGATTCACCAACCCTTTGAACACTACGAGCAGATGAACATCGCAGAACTTGCCACTAAGGTCAGTCCGTGTTGATAAATACTTAGTATCGCTACGCAGAATTCAAAATTACGAATTCCAAAAGGTTATGGAGTGAGCTTTTGATGATAGAAGCGGTATTCAGCCTAAACACGCAGAAAAATTACTAGATATTCTTGATAGACTTCATGCATCTTCTCAAGTTGAGGACATGAGATACCCAGGTTCTAGGCTTCACCAGTTAAAAGGCGATCGAAAAAATGAATGGTCGGTAAAAGTATCTGGAAATTGGCGTGTAACCTTTCAATTTGATGATGGTAATGCTTACGTTGTTGATTACGAAGATTATCACTAGGAATTTGATTATGATAACGAAAAGAAAGCCGAGACATCCTGGTGCTTTGATTAAGCGTCAATATTTAGAACCTTTAAAAATGACCAATACTCAGCTAGCTGAGATTTTAGATGTCTCACGTAAAACAGTTTCAGAAATTGTAAATGAGCAAGCTGGTGTTTCTCCCACTATGGCGCTTCGTTTAGCAATAGCTTTTCAAACGACTCCAGAACTTTGGTTAAATCTTCAGCAAAACTACGATCTTTGGAATGCTGCA
>JAHCSU010000691.1 GCA_023522315.1 Nostoc sp. CCCryo 231-06 | reverse complement strand
GCTAGAGAAAAAGCCGCTAGAACCGTTGCTGAAAAGGCAAATCGTTCTAAAGATGAGTTTTTAGCGATCGTATCCCACGAACTAAGATCGCCACTTAATGCTATTTTGGGTTGGGCAAAATTATTGCGATCGCGTACCTTTGACACTGCAACAACTAATCGGGCGCTAGAAACCATCGAACGCAACGCCACCGCCCAAACGCAGCTAATTGAAGACTTATTAGATATATCGCGAATTATTCACGGCAAAATTCAACTTAAACCCAAATCTATCGAGTTAGTTAAGGTAATTACTGCCGCAATTGATACGGTAAGTTTAGCCGCCCATGCTAAAAATATTCAACTAATTTTTCCTCAAGCCTCAGCTATTGGCTCAATTATCGGAGATCCCGAACGATTGCAACAAGTAGTTTGGAACTTACTATCTAACGCCATTAAGTTCACGCCTTCGGGAGGAAAGGTAGAAATCGATCTATCAACCGTCACCCCCTCAAATTCGCCGCTTGACTACGCCCAAATTGCAATTACAGATACGGGGATGGGAATTGATGCCGAATTTTTGCCTCATGTATTCGATCGCTTTTTACAAGCAGATAGTACAAGTACGCGATCGCACGGCGGGTTAGGATTGGGATTAGCTATTGTGCGTCAACTTGTAGAAATGCACGGCGGTAACATTGATGTTGTAAGTTTAGGCAAAGGTAAAGGCGCAACATTTACCGTCCAGCTACCTCTAGAAACTCTAGGACAGCACAAACAATTTATAGTTACCGAGCAAGAAGCAGCTATTTCTTTAGAAGGCTTGAGCATACTTGTCTGCGATGATGAAGCAGATATTCGCGATTACGAAGTAGCAGTTTTAGAAATATTTGGGGCAAAAGTTTTCGCCGTCAGTTCCGCCGCCGCCGCTTTAGAATTATTGCAGTCTCAACCATTGGACATATTATTAAGCGATATTGGCATGCCTGGAGAAGATGGATACAGTTTAATCCAAAAAGTACGCAACTTACCCTTGCAAATTCCGGCGATCGCCCTTACAGCTTATGCTAGAGAAGAAGACCGCAAAAGCGCGATTTCCGCAGGCTTTCAAATGCACTTAACCAAACCTGTTGAACCTACCCAGTTAGTTGCGGCAATTGCTAGTTTAGTCAAACAACCCACAATCGAGCAATCGTTAAAATCGGTAAATTCCTAATGCGCTCGTGCAGTTAAAGTCCGCAGCTTAGATCCATCACAAAGATATACATTTACAGTAAAATTGCCACGACTACTTAAAACCACATCAATCTACTTGACAAAAGGTTAATATTGCGCTATGGCTAAACCCGTAATCATGACCGTTGACGACGATCCTGAAGTTTTGAGAGCAATTTCTCGTGACCTGCAAAAAGAGTATGGAGACAAATTTCGCGTCCTGCGTGCCGATTCTGGGGTCGCAGCCCTCGCAGCATTGGAACAAGTCAAGCTTCGCAACCAATCTGTAGCCTTGTTTTTAGTCGATCGCAAGCCGCATAAGTAACTAACTCTTGGGCTTCTTGTGACGACTCTATAT
>JAHCSU010000690.1 GCA_023522315.1 Nostoc sp. CCCryo 231-06 | reverse complement strand
TGAGAATAATCGCGTATTGTTTGATACTACATTTTGAAGTGCGGAATGTGGGTTAGCAGAGTTTTGTAAAAATGAAAACCATATTCAGAACAATTTGCTAGACCCAGCACAGTATGGCGTAAATTCAGCTTCCATCTCAATTAACAAGACTTGAAGCAAGCAAGGGGATAGCTATATAGCGGATAGCTGTAGCTGAAAATAAATGCTCACGAATTGGCTGCCCAAAGAATGGAGACATTGCTATAGTAAGTTTTGGGTGATGCGTTACGCGCTTCGCTAACGCATCCTACATTGGGCGATCGCACTTGCGAATTAGCCTAAGCTCTTACGGTGCGTGCGATCGCTATAGCTGAAAATAAACTGGCAAAGGGGCGTTAAAGTCTTCTAGCACAATGAAATGCCCTCGATCCAAACCTAAACTAGCTTGCCGATTAGATGAGGTATGAAATGGAACCAGCTTTGCCATGGGAACGCCTCGGTTTGAAATAATTATTTCTTCTCCAAGTTCCACACGCGATAACAAACGTGAAAGGTTCCTTTTGCAGTAATGAATATTGACAGTTTCCATTATTTTTAGGACTTACGCATCGTACATAAGTACTACACGCAATTTGGGTATTTCAGCCGTGTTTAGCACTCAGCGATGTCTACGACGGGCTACGCCTACGCAAATATGGGAATAAATCGGGGTTATGCGAAGCGCCTGAAACGACCAAAAACCGTAACTCATGCTATGGACAATTTGTACAGTGCGTAAGTCCTAGACTTGTGTGTAGATGACTTTTCACGTTATGTAGGAAAGCCCAGGAAGAACCTAACCCCCTAACCCCCTTCCCGACACGGGAAGGGGGAAAATTCAAAGTCTCTCTCCTTTTAGGAGAGAGATTTAGAGAGAGGTTTTCCAAATACCGTAAAAAGTCAGCTTAATAATAGCTGCCAGATTTACGATGCTCCAAAGCAGTGACACCATCATTCTCCAACACTTCACCGTGATCGATGACGGCATAAATTAACCATCTATCCCCACATTCAAGCTGATTTTGCACTGTACATTCTAAATAGGCTAATGCCTCGTTCAAAATCAAACAACCATTATCAGCAGTTTTTGTGGAAAGATTAGCAAAGGGATTATCGCCTAAAGTGCTATGACCAGAAAAATAACGCCGCAAATTTCTTCCTTCTTTGAGGATATTCAGCACAAATTTATCACCAGGATGATGCATTAAATCTGCATTTTGCTCGTTAGCGATCGCAATCATAATTCCTGGTGGGTTAAAAGTTGCCTGAGATACCCAAGAAGTTAAAACCCCTTTGTGAGTTTCTTCATCACGAGTTGTCACAACACACAGAGAACCAATGATCCGCCCCACCGCTTGTTCGGTACGATCTACATGGGTTTCTGTCACAACCTGGCGGGAAGTCCGCAGTTTTTTGGTTTTCTTCAAGTTTTGGGCAAAGAAAGCACCTGCTTCTTGACACTGCTGAAGAATTTCAGGAGTAGGGCTGAAACGCACCCGAATTGTTTCAAACCCTAGTTGATAATTTGCATCTTTGAGCTTGCTTTCTATTAAATCTATTGCCTCTCCACTCCAACCGTAAGAACCAAACACCCCTGCTAACTTAGTTTTAGCCGTGGCTGAAAGGACTATTCCTAAAGCAGTTTGAATTTGAGTTGGTGCATGGCCGCCTAAAGTGGGTGAGCCGATAATAAAACCATCGCAAGTTTCTACAATGCGGTTAATCTCCGCAGAATCTGCTAGTTCACAGTTGATTGATTCTACATTAATTCCATTTTGAATCAAACCTTGAGCGATCGCATTCGCCATAATTGCTGTATTTCCATAAGCAGAAGCATAAAGCAAAGCGACACTCAACTCCTGAGATTTTTGCCCTTGGCACCATTGACGGTAATCATAGGTAAAACGACTGAGGCTGTAACGGACAACTGGGCCGTGTGCTGGGGCATAACATCTGGCTCCCAAAACTGATATTTTATCTAAGGCTACTTCAACTTGTTTGGCTTGGGGCGCATGGAGACATTCAAAATAGTAACGACGTTCCGCATCTAATCGCTTCCAATCTTCATCAAACAAGGTATCTTCGCAAATATGAGCGCCAAAAAGTTTGTCTGTGTAGAGAATTTTTGTGGCGGAATCATAAGTACAAAGTCCATCCGCCCACCGGGGAGTTGGTACGGTGATAAATGATAGATGATGTTCTTGTCCTAAATCTAGAATATCCCCCGCTCGCACCGCTTGGATACGCGATTCCCATTCGGGAAAGGCAGTTTTTAGAGCATTAGCGGCGGGGCGAGAACAAATTAGAGTTGCTTGAGGAACCTGAGAGAGCAATACTTGCAGAGTTGCGCTGCGGTTTGGGTTGACATGACCGAGAACAATGTAATCTAGGGTGGTGAAGTCTAAATGTTGTGCAAGTTGCTGAAGGTAAATTTCGGTAAAAGATTCACCAGGAGGGTCAATTAAAGCCTTTTTATCAGCTTGAATCAGATAAGAATTGGCTGTAGTTCCCTGTTGGCGGGAATACTCCACCTCAAATTTTAATCTGTCCCAAGTCCGCGATCGCAGAATCAGAGTATTTTTACCAATTTCAACAACTTGTACATCTCTGCTATGGTTGGGCGTTAATGTGGCAGCAGACATAATAACCTCTGTTAATAATGGAGAATTGGGAATTAGGCACAAGAGGCAGAGGGGCAGGGTGTGGGGGGCAGAGGGGAAAACTCTTCTCCCTTGCTTCTTCCCTACTCCCTATTCCCTATTTTTAATGACCATTGTTTTGTATTAATTCAGACTTGGCTCGGCTTCTATAGCGTTTAGATACTTCTTGTTCGGGATCGATACCTTCAAAGGTAGGGGGTAGCCAAACTCGGAGGAATAGTAGTATTCCCAGCACTAATAAAAAGGCACAAGTTGCTAAAATTTGACTCCAATTAGTTTCTAGAACACCTTTAACAATTACTTCTCGCAAGGCGGAAACGATAGAGACTTCAACAGCTACCCCAATAGATACTCGATGTTCCTGTAGATAAATAATCAGCAGTCTGAATAGCTCAACTAAGATAAGTAAAAAGAGAATATCGGCAGTAACAGCATGAAAATCTAGAGGCGGAAGTAAGGAGAGAAACATATCTCTCACCTGAAGCACCATAAAGCTAAATAAACCGATACACAAACAAATTACAATTATATCTTGGATAAATTCCAAGGTTCGCACGACGCGCCCCCGATTGATTTCATACATGGTAATTGGGGTATCTTCAGCAGATTTGTACATAATTTTTTGGAAGTTGTAGAGACGCGATTCATCGCGTCTGTGGGGAGCGAACACGGGAGCATGGGAAAATAATGACCAATGACGAATGACTAATTAGTAATGATTGCCAATTTTGCGGTGATGAGCGGCGGTAAGTGCATTTAGCTTGGCAACTCTTCCAGTTTGGACTGTGCTATAAATTACCCAATGATCTCCACAATCCATGCGGCTAGTAATTTCACATTCCATGTAAGCCAAAGCTTCAGCTAAAACGGGCGATTCATTTTTTGCTGGATATGTTTTCACTCCGGCAAAGCGATCTGCACCAGGAGCAAAACGCTTGAGGAAATGTTTCATTAATCCTTGATATTTGCCTTCTTCTAAAACGTTTAAAACAAAGCGATCGCCAACGTGCATCAAGGATTCGATTGCCCGATCTTTGGATACTGCGATCGCTACTCCTAAAGGCTCAAGACTCGCTTGTGTCACCCAAGAAGCAAACATCGCACTCTGAATTTCTCCTTTTTTGGCGGTGATGATGTATAATCCTGTGCTAATCCGCCCTAAAGCTTTTTCTAGCTCAGTATTGATAGATTTGATTTGTTTAATGGTGCGATCGCGGGTCAACCATTGACCCATATCTGTCCCCGCCTCATCACAAAGCTGTTCCGTTGCTTGGGTAGGAATTTCTTTAACTAAGATAGGAGGAAAAGCTTCAGTTAATCCCAGTTCTTGAAACTTATTACGTAAAGGAAAAAGTGGTTCATCTTCTCCACCTCCCGACTCTAATAAACCAATTGCCTGCTTCTTGTTAACAGCAGCTAAAATAGTGCTTAAAGCAGCTTGAGCCATCACAAAAGATTGGGCTGGCATTGCAATTACTAAACCAGACGCTTGTGCAACTAATTCTCGAACTTCTTGAGGCTCGGCACTATTGAGAGCTACTAATTCTATTGCCACGCCTGTTTTCGCACATCCATGCGCTATGGTACGGACTAAATGCTCGCTATGTCCATAATCTTCAACATAAAATAGAGCCACTAATGTCTCTGTTTTTGCTTGTTCTAAACTCCAGTTTTGATAGCGTCCGAGCCATTCGGAGATATAGTGTTGTAATAACGGGCCATGTCCCGTGGCAACTGTTCCTATTTCTAACTTTTCAATCCGCTTTAAAGCTGCCAAGACAGATCGGGCATTGGGGCCCATGAGACAATCATAGTAATAGTGAAAATCCTCCTCTATTGAAGTAATATTTTCATCATAAGTGTGGTCATCACAGTAGTGCATCCCAAACACATCGCAAGTGTAAAGAGTGGAAGTTTTATGGTCATAAGTCAAGATTGTGTCAGGCCAGTGTAAATTAGGTGCAGAGATAAATTCTAATTCGTGTCCGTTGCCTAAATCTAATCGCTCTCCACTTTTCACCTGCATTGATTTAAAAGGCTGGTGAACCATATTTTCTAAAAATTGAATAGCTACCTTTGCACCGACTACAGTAATTGAGGGAGCTAATTGCAAAATATTTTTTACTAATCCACTGTGGTCTGGTTCCGTGTGGCTGATAATTAAGTAATCTATTTTAGCCGGATCAATTAATCCCGCCACTACCTCAAGATATAATTGCTCAAACTTGCGGTGAGATGTATCAACTAAAGCAACTTTTTCTCCCTGAATTAAGAAAGAATTATAGGTTGTACCATTCCGTAAACCAAACTCGATATCAAAACGCTCCCGATCCCAGTCGAGACAACGAATAGCAGTCGTTTGAGGAGCAATTTCAACAGTTTGAACTGTCAAACGTCCTGGATTGGGAATAACTTGAGTGGGCTGTATGAGTGCAACCATTTGTTTTCTCCAAAAGATTATTATCTGAAGCGAACGTTCTGTTTCTTATATTTACCTGAAATACTCAATTAGTAAAATGCCAATTTCTAAAGCTAATCATCAGAAACTTTTATTCATCATTTAGATTGATTTACCATTGGAATTACTCAATGTTTATCATCAATAATGAATGTGAGAAAATGTAAATAATCAGTTAGAATGGTCACGCATGTCATTAATATTTTTTCCTCCTCCTTTACAACAAATCAATAGCGAAATCGCCCGTAACGCAGGTGTTGATCTGTATGTGCTGCGCCTCGATCTCATGCACCCCTTAGTTAACGGCAACAAGTGGTTTAAGCTGAAATACAATCTTTTGGAGGCTAAAGAGAAAAATTTCACGACACTGCTTACCTTTGGTGGCGCTTATTCCAATCACATCTATGCAACTGCGGCGGCTGGTAATCTTTTCGGTTTTCGTACCATTGGTGTAATTCGTGGGGAGGAGAGGCTACCACTAAACCCTACGCTGAGTTTTGCTGTACAACAGGGTATGCAGCTTGTGTACCTGAACCGCGAGATGTATCGACAGCGCAACACACCAGCGTTAGAAGAATATCTGCGACAACGTTTCGGTGAGGTGTTTATCATTCCCGAAGGCGGTAGTAATTTAAATGGTGTGCGCGGTTGCACAGAGATAATTGATCATACGATGCCTACGGCTGGCTACGCCTACGCCTTTGATCATATATGCGTAGCCTGCGGTACAGCTACCACACTTGCAGGTATTGCGCTTTCGTTGGATAAAGGACAAAGAGCGATCGCTTTTCCGGTTCTAAAAAATGGCGCATTTCTTGCACAAGAAGTCGAAAGTTTATTGACAAATTACCTTGCCTCTGACTTACCCACACCATATAGTTCTCCCGCTTCCTGGGAATTGGTGTGTGATTACCACTTTGGCGGTTATGCAAAGGTGAACAACGATCTGCTATTTTTCAGCCAGCAGTTCACAGAGGAATATGGTATACCCCTTGATTACGTATATACTGCCAAAATGTTTTACGGAGTGATGGATTTACTAAAGCAGGGATTTTTTAGTAGAGGCAATTCCTTGTTGCTATTACACACAGGCGGCTTACAGGGCAACGTTGGCATGGAAGAAAGGTTGCAGAGGTTTTCTAAAATTTGAGTTGTCACTTAATTAAATATCAGTTAGCCTTGTATGGAATTTTACTGAAAGAAGTTAAATTCACACACCAATCTTGATATTTACTCAAACTTAGAGACACTAATCAACTCTGGCAACATATAAACTTTGTTAATCAACAAAAGGCTAATAGTACTTACTCATTCAATCAATTTGATATTGATAAGAATTCCATAAGAAAATCTTTCTACAGTTATAGAGGTCGCTTATCCAGAGCGATACTATCACTTTATGCAAACAACAAGCCGCAAGATTGGGCAAAACCTCATAAAGATGTTTTGTCTGATGTTTATTATCTGCTAACAGATAAGCCTAACTTGCACCACATATTTCCAGTTAACTTTATTAAACAGAGTGGCATTGCGAGTCAAATAGAATGTGACAGCTTGATGAATATTGCCTATTTGTCTCAAATCACTAATTTGAAAATTAGCGATAAAAATCCATTAGATTATCTCAAAGAATATGACGAGCCTGGTTTAGAGGCAGTCCTACACTCTCATCTTATACCGACAATTATTCTTGAATGGTCAAGAGCCGATGCACTTCCTGAACACGCCCTAACCATTTTTATTGAAAAAAGAGTAAATCTTTTATTAGAGGCTTTGAGGCTAAAGTTAGAAGGAATTGAATTTAATGTTTTTGATATTGCCAATCGTACAGATAATATATAATATCCCTAAATAAAAGATAACAAAGAGCGTTCCGCAATTGGGAACGCTCTTTTTTGGTAAATTCTGTTAAGATAATATGAATTTAAATTGGAAATTGCTAGTTCTTAAAATCAGGTATGGAGATTTGCTTGTTCCTGCAACCAAGGATCTACAGGTTGTCCATCTTTGCGGCGCAATTCAATTTCCACCACCATCACTTCTTTGGAACCAGGAGGCGCGGGTTTTTTATGGAAAAGAATGTCATAATCTTCTGGATTGTGTTTGCGTTCTTTCAACCATTCCTGTACCTTAGTTGTGGCAAAAAATGATTGCCCTTGCTCAAACATTCGGGTAATCTGCAATTGCAGTGTATAAGGATTTATCCGACCCATTTTCTACCGCCTTTGTTAAGTTAATTGTAGGACAAGTAATCTGCTTACCCTAGATAATCTAATGTTAGTGCGAAGTACGCACATCTGACACTTTGCATACTGCTATCTGTAAAAACAAAGTCCGAACTTAGTTGGATGAATGCTCTAAGAAAGCGCCGATTTTCGTGCAATCTGTCTTTTAGAGGTTGATAAATTATTGTTTGTGCTGCTTGGTTTTCACCTAGTAATGTTATAATACGACATCTAAAAAAATGTTAAAAACTTGACTGCGCTCCACCACTGAAGTTGTACGTACAGTAAGAGCGAGGGAACACATTAGTTAAGGATTGTTCAGCATTTCCCACTGTCTCTACAACATTTCACTACTTAATTCTGTTATAGATTGGAGAGAGGCACGCCGCTTCAAAAACTGACCAACAGACTGAGATGGTTGTTATGAAGAGCAAAAATCAAGCTGTTTTCGCTTTAATTGTAAAAAGCACTATTGTCTTTTTACCCTTACTGCTGTCCCCTGGAATTGCCAGTGGACAATCTGCACCATCACCTTCCCCAGCAGTAATTCCTGCTCCGGTGTTATCGAATCAGGAACGGGAAGAATTAACGCGACTGAGAGCAGAAAAGCGAATTCAACAGCAAGTCCAATCTGATTTTAATAGCGCTTTTAGCCGGACAACTATCTTACTCAATGTCTGGCTAGTTATATTAAGTCTATTTCCAGTCGCAATCATTGCTTTATTTTGGCTCCTGCGACGGGTGGTAATCCGTGAAATTGTTGATAGAGCGATGCAACAATTACAGGGAATAGAAAAATTACAAAATCGACTAGCCACCGTTAAACAAGAGGCTGAAAATCTTATTCAAGAAGCTAAAAAAATAAATTATGAATTAGAAGAGGAAACGTCTAGTTTACAACAACAGATTAAAAAGGAACAAAAAGAATATTTATCTAACCTTACATCTGAGCTAGATTTAGCTAAAACACAGGTATTAAGTAGATTAGAAACTGAACTGAAAAACTCTCAAGAAAATATACAAACTTTAGAGTCAGAATTTGGTTCTAGGCTATCTAAGTTAGAGTTAGATGCTCAACAACAAAGAGATATAGCACTGGATAATCTAGGAAAATTAGCATCTCTCATGGCAGAGGAACTGTCTAATTTAAAGTTAGGTGTGCAACAACAGCAAGAACTAGCCGTTGCTGATTTAGAAGTATCAAGGTCTGAGTTCACATCTCAACTTTCTGGATGGCAGTCTAATGCTCAAAAGCAAAAGGATATAGCCATTGAAAGTTTAACAAAATTGCCGTCAGAATTTGCGGAAGAATTATCGAAATTACAGGTAGATGCTCAAAAACAAAAAGATATCACACTTGACAATTTAGTAATATTAGATAATGAATTGAAATTTCAATTATCTGAATTACAGGTAGATGCTCAAGAACAAAAAAACAAAATTGTTGAAAGTTTAGCAGTATTGCAGTCAGAATTTGCAACTAAACTATCTGAATTACAAGTAGATGCTCAAAAACGCAAAGAGTTAATTATTGAGAATTTAGAAAAATCTGGTTCTGAGTTTACTTCGCAATTCTCTGATTTACAATGGAATGCTCAACAACAAAAGATTCTCATTTTGGAGAAGTTAGAAAGATTAGAAACTGAGTTTGTCTCTCAACTCTCTGAGTTACAATTGGATGCCCAAGAAAGAAAGGAGCTTATTCTTCAGGAACTAACTGAAATTACACCTGAATCTATCCTAGAGGCGGTGAATTCTGAAGTTGACGTTGAGATTAAAGCTGTATCGATCCCAGAGGTTGTAAATTCTGAAGTTGAGGAAGAAATACAAGAACAGCCACAACAACCAGACTTAAATGCTGATGAGTATTTAAAACAGGGAGATGAGCTATTTTCCCAAAGGCGCTATGAAGATGCGATCGCAGCTTACAACCAAGCGGTTAAAATTCAAGCTGATGAACCTGTGGCTTGGTTAAAACGAGGTCTAACTCTCGGAAGGTTAAAACGCTACAAAGACGCGATCGCATCATACAATAGAGCTATTCAGATTCAACCAGATTACCATCAAGCTTGGTGCGATCGCGGCGTTGCTTTTGGGAACTTACAACAGCATCAGCAAGCCTTTGACTCATTTGATAAAGCTACACAAATCAAGCCTGATGATGCTGTTGCTTGGTTGAATCGCGGCCTTTCCCTAGTAGCATTAGAACAATATGAAGAGGCAATAGCATCTTTTGATAAAGCGCTGGAATTCCAACCCAATTCTCCCAAAATCTGGGATAAACGCGGTTATACCTTGGTAAGATTGGGACGCGATGATGAAGCGATCGCTAGTTTTAACAAAGCCTTAGAAATTAACCCAGATTATGCCAGTGCCTATTATAACAAAGCAGCCTGTTACGCACTGCAAAGACAAGTTGAACTATCTCTGTTAACTTTACAACAAGCAATTGAACTTAATCCCAGGTATAAAGAAGAGGCAGTAACTGACCTAGATTTTGATGATATTGCCGATGATGAGCGCTTTAAAGAGTTAGTTGAACAGTAAAAATCTAAATTAGTCCTGCTTCCCCTGCTCCTCTTGCCCCCACTCCCCACTCCCTACTCCCCACTCCCCCCAATTGGGCGATTCTGTTCGCCAGACATTGCTTTGAGTTTAGATGTAAAAGATTCAGAGCGATCGCTTTTTTCTGGAGTAAATTGCCCGATTGGGGCATGAATGGGAGCAGGTGGGAGCAGTTTTGGCTGTCGTTGATGAGGAATTGGTGATGGTGAAGGCGGTGGACTTTCTTGTGAAGCTTGCCTTTGGCTGACAGCAGACGATAACTGAAGCGTTGCCGAAGAAGCAAATTTTCCAGAAAGGGGAGACTTCAGGACAGTTTTATTCTTCCTAGCTTCCTCCTTGTCTTCTTCTTCACCTAAAGATGTTTTTTGTTCGTAACTTTTCAGTTGTAGAGTTGCAGTATTGCTTTTTTGATAGCCGTTGCGAATCTTAGCAGGTGGTAATTGAGGACTCGTGACTTTCTCCACAATGGGATTTTTCTTGGCTAGCGGTAGGGCTGGAGGAGGCGATGAGGTTAAACTTTGGGGAAATTTGCTACAAATCATCCGTTCAAATTCCATGTTGAAATGATATGTAGCCTGATCCCGGCGCTGCCAGAATACTAAAATTTGTTGCACAGAAACAGCTTTATAACGACCTTGATATAGTGCCTCAATCACTGCCAGGTGTAGCCAATTAAGCGGGTATTGCGTTTGCCAACGCTCAACTAGCTCATTGGCAGTATAGCCACTGAGATCGAAACTATAATTAATTAATAAGGCGATCGCTAAGTTGGCAGAGGTGTCTGGAAGTGTTGTTAACATGGGGCTATTAGCTTTAGGCAATAGGTCTAAGATTTGTCACCCATCGCATATTAGCCTAACGTGCTTTTAACTACATGGTTTTTTTCCCAAGAGTACTAAGCCGATAAGCAGTGTTTCCTATTTTACTTGTCAACTTCTAGAATGCAACCCTACATAGACTGATTTAATCGCAGATGTTTGCCCAATGGCTACTAATGCCTGATAAACCATTGCTGCAACTTTCGCGCGTGTTTCCAGAGGTGAAGGTGCAAGCAGTTTGGGATTTGGATAGTTGACAAATATTCATCCTTGTGTAGTAGTGACAACAGCTTTTCCGGCATAGTTGGGAATGGTATGATGATCGCTATAAACTTCTAAAATATCGCTATCAACAGATGGTAGTCCCAGCCCGTTTACTAAGGAGACAATAACCTGTAGCCGCTACATTTTGATGGGGGCAAAAAGTGCGTAGGCGTAGTATACATTGCTAAATCCGCCAACAAAGCCACCGCTAGCCGCGATTTGGATACCGCTATAAGCCCAAAAACCCTTGGGTACGTCCGTAAAATCAGGGGCTGAGATTTTGGGAAATGGGTTAAAAGCGATCGCCACCAGAGTTGCATACTGGACGTGAGTCAGCCTCTTCTCTGAGAGACGCTATGCAAACGGGGAAGTCAAAAATCACACATTCACTCATTCAAAATTAAGAACCCCATAAATAAATTTAGGGCTGCTGTATCCCTTTTTTAAAATGCATCAATGCGTGAATGCGTGAATTCGAGCGTACCCCTTTGGGGATCTTGCTACGCGCAGCGTCTCGTAGAGAAGCGAGTGGTCAGATCCTTCCCTACGGGACGCTGCACGAACGGGGAAGTCAAAAGTCATGGATTTATCTGGCTGGTAGTGTCACACATTCTCATCCAGGATTGTTCCTTCTATATTGGCTCCATCCAAATTTGCTCCGCTTAAATTTGTCTGGTTCAAATCTGCTTGAGTGAGATTTGCCTGGGATAAGTCGGCTACAGTTAAGTCTGCACCACTTAAATCGGCTCCATCTAAATTCGCCGCTATCAAGCTTGCTTCGTGCAAATCCGCGTCACTCAAATTAGTGTCAATCAGTTTCGCAACTGTCAAATCAGCGTGATTCAAATTAGCCCCTTCCATTGCGGCTCCATCCAAGATCGCTCCATCCAAAATAGCACCGCTTAAGTTGCTACCACTGAGGTTAGCATTGCTCAAATTTGCTCCATTTAAGTCCGTGTCAATCAAACTTGCGTGGGCTAAATTAGCGTGACTTAGATTAGCTCCATCTAAAATTGCTTTATCCAAAATTATGCCACTGAGATTGGCTTCCCTTAAGTTGGCCTCGCTCAAGTTGACACCAGTAAAGTCTCTGACACCTGCGGCATAGTTTTTCAGGAGTTGATCTGCTTTCATATCTGTCGCTGTGTTAAGGAACGTTTAATTGAGGCTATCCAGCTTACTCAGAGAGGCAGTAAATCCCCAGCACGCGCCACGGAGGATTGGTGTAGTTAATCAAACCGGAGTGAATATCGAATCACTTTTGTCTAGATTAGCCATCCTCAACTACTGGCGCTACTACCTAGAGTTGTGATTTAGTTTCATACTTGGGAGGGATGTTGAGAGATTTAAAAACTTAACCATTAGTGCAAAGCGATCGCTATACTCAATTGTGGTGTTCATCTGGCAGAGGTTATGATAAAACCAATTCGTATTCTTTTGCAGACTACGATTCCTACGACTGAAGATGACTGGAGCATTTTTCGTTTCTCGATGTTACAAGATTACTTAGCATCGATTAAAGACGAAGCAGGCAACTCCTTATTTGAAGTTACGGGACGCGATTACGAATCAGATGCAGTAGGCAGTGACCCAGTTTTAAGTAGTCTCGACAAATCAGATTTTGATGAACTTTGGCTATTTGGATTAGAGGTGGATAAGGGTTTAACCGAAAAAGACATTGCCGGAATTAATGCTTTTCGGCAACGCGGCGGCGGTATTTTGACAACACGCGATCATCAGGATATGGGCTGTTCGATGTGTGGTTTAATTGACATTGGTGATATCCACTATTTCAACACCAAAAATCCCGATCCCGATGAATCGCGCTGGAGCCGAGATGACTCATACACAACTTATATATCATGGCCCAACTATCATTCTGGAGCTAACGGCGATTATCAAAAAATTACCATTGTTGAACCCATTCACGAACTTTTAAAAAATCCCAATTCACCTTCGGGAAGTATCGAATTTTTCCCAACACATCCCCACGAAGGTGGGATTGGCGTCCCTTCGGGCAATGCCAATGCGCGGCTAATTGCTCTGGGTAAAAGTTTACTTACAGGTCGTAACTTCAATTTGGTTGTAGCGATCGAGCATCATCAAGATAAACAGGGGAATATACTAGGACGAGCAGTAGCTAACTCCAGCTTCCATCATTTAGTCGATTACAACTGGGATATTAACAAAGGCTGTCCCACTTTTGTAGATGAGCCACCGGGAAATGGTATGAAAAAAGAGCCACGCGCCTTAGAAGATATTAAAACCTATGTGCGTAACGTCGCTTTCTGGCTAGCAAATTGATTTCAATTAAGGCATTTCCTGGTGAAGCTATAGCCTTCCTAAATCATTTGTGAAAATTTATGTTTATTCTTCTCTCTGTGTTCTCTGTGCCTCTGTGGTTAGTTAAAAACAGTAATTTTTCCAACTCAGATAGGATTGCTATAGTACTCGATCAACCTAGCTTTTAGGCTTTGTAGTAAGGACTTTAGTGCTTATAAAATTAGGACTAAAGTCCTTACTACGAACTTGCATCAATTTAAACTTGACAGACTACTAGAAACCTGAGTTAACCCGGAGTACCGCTTATAGCGGCGGGTAGTTTACGTTTCCCCACCAACCACTACATCTCGAATTCGCAGGCTAGGGCCACCACAACCCACTGACAAACCGTTTTGCCCTCCTTTACCACAACCGCCGGATTCATCCCAGTAAAAATCATCACCAATTGCCTCAATATCCGCTAGAGTTTGGAATACATTTCCCGAAAGCGTTACATCCCTCACTGGTTCAGCAATTTTGCCGTTCCTAATCATCCACGCTTCCCCAGCACTGAAGGTGAACATTTCCCCATTCGTCATCCCACCCAACCAATTACGGGCATAAACTCCTTCTTTGATATCGGTGAATAAGTCTTTGACTGGTGTTTTACCCCGTTCAATCCAGGTATTTGTCATCCGCACAATGGGAGTAAAGTGATAGTTGAGACAACGAGCGTTACCCGTAGGCGCTTCCTCCAATTTGCCTGCGGTTTCACGAGAATGTAAACGTCCAACTAAAACTCCATCTTTAATTAGTTGAGTAGTAGTAGCAGGCGTGCCTTCATCATCGTAAAAATAGCTCCCGCGATGTCCCTCTGGGGCAGCACCATCAAAAATTTGCAGTTCTTCTGGGCCAAACCGCCGTCCAATGGTCATGACTTCCAAAAGATCGGGGTTTTCGTAAGCCATATCGGCCTCAGAAAGATGTCCAAAGGCTTCGTGGACAAATAAACCCGTCAAAATGGGGTCAATGACTACGGTGTAAGTATTGCCTTTCACCGATGGCAGAGATAAAGCTGCGATCGCTCTTTGGGCTGCACCTTTAACCTGTTCATCCAAATCAGTTAAATCTTCATAACCTTTGCGAGAGCCAGTAGTTTCCCGTCCAGTTTGTACGGTTTCGCCATTTCTGGCAGTAGCCGCAAAGCGCATTTCCATATCCACCCAAGATTGGTCGATCAAAGTGCCTTCTGAGGTCGCTATGATCACTTTTTGGGCGCTATCACCGTAACGCACCGAGGTAGTGGTAATCCGGTGATCAACGCTTTTGAGCAATTCAGTATAGCGATCGCACAATTGTTTTTTCTTCGAGAGTGGGATTTTTCGGGGATCGGTGCCTTTTAGGGGTAGAATGCACACTGCTTGCACCGGGTCAATGGGTGCAAGTAAAGTTTCTTCATCACCAACCATCCGCGCAGCAGCGATCGCTTCTTCTATCCGATCCTGAATTGTCGCCAGTTGGTTAAAGCAACTCAAACCCCATCCACCTTTATAACAAGCGCGAATATGTCCACCAATGGAGATGCCTTCACTAAGGGTTTCTACCTTGTCGCCACGCAACAAGATATCAGTCCCTTCTGCTTCTTCAAGGCGAATCATCAGATAATCTACACGCTCAGAATAGCGGGCGATCAGGTCAGAAAGTAAATTTTGTGCGTCAGCAAGTGGACTCGGCATTTCCAGGTAGTAACAATGACGAACTGCATTTATTTTGCAATTAATTGGGGAATATCTGCTACTTAATGTCGGAGTTGCCAATGAATTCATGACCTAGAGGATGTTTGAGAAATCCACAGGCGATCGCTGGCTCTTAGTACTTCCTTTTTTACGGTGGGTAAGAACTGAATGATGTGCTAAGGTAATTAAGTGAGAATAAAATTCGGTTACAGCGTTTGTTTTTAGTATTGACAGGCTTTTCCCTTTTGGTCTTAACAAGCTTGTCTCCGAAATCTAAATCTCTACACACCTATGATTTTGGAGATAACGCATGTCAATTTATGTAGGTAATCTATCCTACGAGGTCACACAAGAAGACCTCACATCTGTTTTTGCCGAACATGGTTCTGTAAAACGGGTTCAGTTGCCTACCGACCGCGAAACAGGACGTCCACGCGGCTTTGCTTTCGTAGAGATGGGTACAGAAGCTGAAGAAACAGCTGCCATTGAAGCTCTTGATGGTGCTGAGTGGATGGGACGCGACCTGAAAGTGAATAAGGCTAAACCTAAGGAAGATAGAGGCGGTTCCTTTGGTGGTGACCGTCGCGGCGGCGGTGGTGGAGGATACTCTCGAGGAGGAGGAGGAGGAGGAGGACGCTACTAAGCTTTAAGATAAAAAATTAAGTTTTAACGTCTTAAGGGCAGAATCATTATCTGCCCTTTTTGCGCTCCGGTCTACTGGATGGCTTAAAATTGCCCAGACCAATTAAGTAGGAGATGAAAATGACCCAAGTATTTGTGGGCGAAAATGAAGGAATTGAGTCAGCCTTACGTCGATTTAAGAGGGAAGTTTCCAAAGCAGGTATTTTTCCAGACATGAGAAAGCATCGTCACTTTGAAACGCCTTTGGAAAAACACAAGCGCAAAGAAGTTGCAAGGCACAAACAACGTAAGAGAAGTTTCCGTCGCAATTAGAAAGCAAGAGATACCGACGGTAACCTACACTAACGCACTCTCTCATTAGATTCTTAGCTGTAGAAGAGGCGATCGCTGCACTCCTGAATGTAAATCTAAAGGGTAGGTTTTGGAAAGCCATTACTGATTATGGGATGGGCAATGTAAATAACGGTGTGTCCCCCAACTGCAAAAAACTTTTGATCGTTACTTCCAGGGTGGCGATCGCTACGCTGAATTTACTAAAATTTGGCTGAAAAATTTATTTTTGGCATTCCCTTAGTAGCCTATAAGACTTTGAAGCTTCTGTCTTGGAAAGTTTAGCTACTCCCTTGCCAGCATAAGATTAAAGAAACTGAGTGAGGAGAAAAAATATTAATAGGACAAAACAACTAGCACAAACAACACTGAATTTAAGTGAGTGGCAGAAACTGTATTACAAACATCAACAGCAGTATATACGGAGACGGCTAGAAGCAATCAAGAATCTTCATGAGAAAAAAACAAGAATTGAAGTGATGGAGATAGTAGGCTGCGTAGAGCAAACACTAATCTCATGGATAGATATTTACCTGGAAAAAGGGTTGGCAGGATTGATAGCACCAATCACGCATCAGAAACCTCAAAAACTAAATCCAGAGCAGAAACAACAATTAAAGACAATGTTGTTAGAGCAGAAACCCACAGATTATGAAATTGACCGTTACATTTGGACAGGTAAAATTATTGGCGATGTCATAAAAACCAGATGGAACTTGGAATCTTATTGATAGTCGAATCTATCAAATACTAGATGAACTGGGGTTGTCTCATCAAAAGGCTCATCGGGATTATGAAAATGCTGACCCTGAAGCTCAAAAAGAGTTTGTTTCAACCATAAAAAAAAACTTCAAGAGTTACAACCACAAGAGAAACTAATTTTCTACGATGAGTTTGCTGTTTATGACAGACCAAGTTTGTATTATGCCTGGGCAGAGAAAAATACAAAACCTCAAGTCCCAAGTAACGAGAAAAGGGAACGGCATAAGCTCAATGGGATGAAAGCTTTTGATGCCGTTAGTGGAGAAGTTTATTTGCAATTACAGCCCAAGGCAAAAGCGGAGGATGTGGCTGCCTACCTTGCTGACTTGTGTCAAGATTCCCTTAAAGACAATTGCACCAAGATTGACATAGTTTTAGACAATAACTCTACTCATAAACAAAAAATGAAGGGTTTATTTCATGACTATCTTGTAGCTAGAGAAATTGACGACAAGATAGAAGTAAAGTTCTTACATTCACCTGCTTATTCCCCTGATTTTAATTTGGCTGAGTATGAAATTCATTTACTTCGACTACAGAAATTACATCATTTACCATCTACTGTTACTATTGAGCAAATCCAACTAGCTCTTGAAGATGTTAAACACTTGATGAATCCTCATCAGATATTACGGACTTTAGAACACATTTTTCGACTTCCTCTCTAGCTCTATTCTTTTAGTGGGAAGGGAGTAGGACTTTGGGCGGATGATACTCGAATTGTAACCCTTCTCTTGACGGAGAAGGGTATTAAGTAGCATGGAAAACCCCAATTGGTCGGACTGCTGAGATGGAGATTGGGCATACATCCACTCCCAACAGCGATCGCAGCCTATTGAGTAGTTCGTCCATCTGGAGGGTTTGGGCAGGAATGTTTTGCGCCTGCCTTTAGGTGATTTTCCTTGAATACGCTGTCTACTAAAGACAATGAAAACAGACAGGTTTGCGGATACTTGTAGGTGAACTATTAGCTCAAAACCATCCATATTGGGCATGGCTAGATGAGCAGAATCACATCTTGATTGTGTTTAGTTGCTACCTGTAGCGCATGTTTACAGGAAAATCACTGATAACTGTGAAACACTATATTTTACTTAGGAATTGAGATGTGCCCATCATGATTTTGTTTTTTGTTGAGTATGATTTAGTAGGTTTGGGACACTTTTTCCTCTTGAGTAGAAAGAGAGCGAATTAACTCCCGAATCACATCCGTTGCTGGTCTTCCCGTCATTGAACAGTATTGTTCAAGCTTCTGTGCCTCGCTTGAGGTGAGATTGATTGTAAGTCGTTTAGCAGCCCATTTTTTATTCATGTGGTAGACAGACAAGCTATATTTTTAAACTACTTCTCTAATATCAATCTTTTAAGCTGCTACTACAAGGGTATAACTAATGACATCTAATTTAAGTAATCATGAAGCAGGATATTATGTTTTTCTAAGCAATGGTGAACAGGTAGGGTATATTCTCAAGTATGAAGTTTAGCTATTTTTAGGGCAATAATTATAGATAGAATGTAAAAGTAACATTAAAGTAAGTAAAGACAATAAGTATTCTCACCAACTGTTGTCGTCTTTTAAAGAATTAAGATGATTTGGTGAATCAAGTCACCAAGCCATGTGCCAACCAAGATAGACAATCTTCTTTGCCGTTAAGGTGGACAACTGTGCTACAAAAACAAAAGCCTTTGCTTTAACTTCATCGCGCTCAAGCTAGCTATAAGTCTTTTTTTTCGAGTCAAGCTAATTTTCTGCAACACCTGTGAAATCAGCTTCCAAAATAAGTTCTTCTGTTGTTTTAGCAGTACCTTCGAGAAAAAACAAAAGCCTTCTCAAAGTCATTTGAGAAGGCTTTTTGTTTAAATTATGAATCCTGGCATCGAGCTATTTTTGCGTAGGGCTACCCCT